>DATJQN010000375.1:0-10891 GCA_035505775.1 Rectinemataceae bacterium
CCGAGGCCGCCTTCGTCCGCCGGCTACTTCGAGCCCTTCACGGCTCCGCATTTTCTCGTCCTCGGCCTGTTCCTCCTCGCCGTGATCTTCATGGTCGTCTTCAGGAAACGGCTCGCGGCTTCGAAACTCGAGCCTCGCATCCGCGTCATCGGCACTATCGTCGCGCTCTTCTTTGAAATATCCCTGCACATCCTTCAGTACCTCACACAGGATTACTACGATTTCCTCCGTGGCGTGATCCCCCTGGAACTCTGCGGGATCTCCCTGTGGCTTTCGGTTGCGCTCAATGCGTCGAAGCGACGGTGGGTATTCGACCTGCTCTACTTCTGGGGCTGGGGAGCGGCGGCTTCGCTGCTGTTCTACAATACCGACGGTGCGGGCTGGAACAGCTTCCGGTTCTGGCAGTACTTCGCGGTGCACGCCTATGTCCTGCTCACCATGGCCTGGTTCACCGCCGTCCACGGCTATAGGGTGCGCTTTGCCACGCTCGTGAAAGCGATCGCCGTGCTCTTTCCCATCACCCTCGTGGTCCGGCTCTTCGACACCGCCTGGTCCGGAGCGCCCTACAAGTTCAATTTCATGTTCCTGGTCAGCCCGCCCGACGTCCATTCTCCGCTGGACAGCTTCGGGCATGGCTGGGGCTACTACGCGGCCTTCGCCCTCCTGTCGATAGCTGTGTTCGTGGCGGCCTGGGTTCCCTGGGGGCTTGCCTCCCTGATCGAAAAAACGCGCGGGGCGAAGCCCGAGACCGCGATCGCGGCTTCCCGCCGGCAGTGAGGAAGAGAGGGCTCCCGCCCGGCGCTCCGCCTGCCTGAAACGCCCTGATCGGCTGGCTAGCGCCTCGCCTCATGCTCGCGCTCGAGTTCGGAAAAGGCCACCTTTCCCACGCGCGTCAACGGCAGGGAGGGGCGGAACTCGATGGACTCGGGCACGCTCCATTTGATGAGGTGCTTCCTGCAATACTCTATGAGCTCGGCGGCCTTTTCCTCCGAAGCCGCCGAGGGATTCTTGAGCACCACGAAGGCTTTGATCGCCTGGAGCTTTCGGTTGTCAGGGACGCCCACGACGCAGGACAGCGCAACATCCGGATGGCGGTCGAGTGTCTCCTCCACGAGGACCGGAGACACGCTCACCCCCGACACCTTGATGATGCGCTTGATTCGCAGGCGGAAGTAGACGAAACCGTCGGCGTCCATGGAACAGAGATCGCCGGTGTGGAGCCAGGTGCGGCCGTCGGGGTGGACCCGGAGTGCGTGCGCGGACTCCTCCGGGCTGTTGAGGTAGCCCAGCATGAGAGTTGGCCCCGCTACGCAGAGCTCGCCGTCGCTGTCCGGTGGAAGCTCGTCGGTCGTGCCCGGCGCCACGATCTTGGCGAGCATGTCCGGCAGGGGAATCCCGATGCTGCCCGGCCGGTAGTGACCTCGCGGCGTGACAATGCAGGCGGTGACCGACTCCGTGAGGCCGTAGCCCTCGAAGAGCTCGGTCCGGCCGTTGCGCGAGCGCAGGAATTCGTCGAAGCGATTCTTCACCGGCTCCGGCAATTTGTCGCCGCCGGCGTAGATCATCTTCAGGCAGGAGAGATCCGTCCTCGCCATCGTCGGATCGGCCGCAAGCGATTCGTAGAGCGTGGGCACGCCCGCCATGTACTGGGGGCGCTTCGCTCGGATGAGGGCCGCGACGGAGGCGCTCGTGAAGCGGGGCACGAGGACGCAGGTTCCCCCGGCGATCAGGAAGGTATGAACGCAGACTCCCAGACCAAAGCCATGGAACACCGGAAGTATGGAGAGAATGGTATCGCCCGGCAGCACGGGCCCCTGCGTGCCCACCTGGAGGCCAAGGGCGTTGAAGTTGCGCGAGCTCAGCACAATACCCTTGGGCGATCCCGTGGTTCCTCCCGAATAGAGAATGACCGCGGGGTCGTCAGCCTTTGGGGGCGCCTCGGCGCCGGGTGCCGCTGCATTGTGCGTTGTCGCATCGCGCGGAGCTGCGTTGTGCGCCGCCGCTCCTGCCGCCGCCTTCGGCGGCGGCTCCATCAGCGCCTTCCAGCGGAGCACCCGGCGGTCTCCGGCGGGCGGCCGAACGATCCTTCGTCCGCTCGTCGCCCAGAAGCCCAGCCGCTTGAGGGGTGGCAGGAACTCGCCGATCGAGGCGAGCACGATAGTGTCCACGGCCGCGGCGGAAGCGGCCGCGGCGGCGCTCTCGTAGAACGCGTCAAGCGTGACTATCCAGCGACTCTTGCTCTCGCGCAGATAGAATTCGATCTCCGTCGCAGTCGAGAGGGGATGGATCATGCTCGCGATGACGCCGATCCTGTTGAGCGCATAGAAGAAGACGAGGGCATGAGGCGTATTGGGCAGGCTCACCGTCACCGTGTCGCCCGCGCGCAATCCGCGCGCGGTGAGTGCGGCGGCGCAGCGATCGATGTCGGCCAGCAGCCGCCGGTAGGTCCCGCGCCGACCCATGAAGTCGTAGGCCACCCCCTCGGGCCATCGGAGGCCGCCGTCGCGGAGCAGCTCGTACATCGTTCGGTCAGGATAGTCCAGGGAATGCGGAACCTCGCCGTAGAACCGAAGCCAGGGCTTGTCCATGGTGCTGATCCTCCCGCTCAGGAACGCCCGGGGCCGTCGGCCCAGGCGGAGACGGGGGGACGCTCGGGACCCGATGCGAGCACGCGGTCCAGCGTGAGTTCCCGTTCGAGGAGAAGTTCCGGGTGGGTGAGCAGGTTCCTGAACACGATGATGGAGGTCGCGTGGTTCATGCCCTCCGAGACGCGTTCATCGAGGGTGAAGGCGCACTCAAGGCAATCCCGCGCGGCGATCCTCCCCTGTTCGTCGACCATGGGCTGCTTCTCGATCTTGCCGATCACGAGAAAGGAACTCGCGGTGCCCATCTCGAAGAGATGGTGGAAGGGGGCGCCGAGGCCGATGGACCCGAGATTGGCGATGTACATGCTCGTGTAGAGCGGGAAGGCATCCATCAGCGCCGCAGGGAGGATGTTGTGATAGTCCATCCACTTGATCATCCCGACGACCGCGTTGAGGAGGGGGCGGGGCAGGCCGCACACGAGATCGATGAGTTTGTCGTCGCTCCCCCGGTGGTCGCCGCGCGCCTGGTTGAGTCTGGCGTTCACTTTCTCGCGCAGCTCTTCCAGCGTCTCGCGTCCCGTGAAGACCATGCGCACCTCGGACTCCTCGGCGTCCTCCGAGTAGCGCTTTTTCGCGATGAAGGTGAGGCTTATGTCCCGGTGCTGGTAGAAGCGCCTGCCGACGATGAAGCGATTGAGTTCGGGCCTGAGATACAGTGTCCGCGAGATCACGGTCAGGAAGACATGAAAAAGACTGAGCTTCTCGTCGCGGCTCTTCCCGGAATTGTAGGATTCGAGAAAGGCCAGGAGTCGCGTGGCGTCGATTTTCTGCTTGCTGTAGATCGTTGACTCTGCACGAGAGAGCATGACATAGGGGAAAAGCTTCTTGAACGCGGGCAGGTTGCCGAGATAGACGCCGTCTCTTCTCCGGCGGAAGGCCATACAGTTCCTCCACGGGCGAACATCGCGCGGACAATTTCCGCAGCCACCCACTATACGCGGAGGTTCCGGCTTTCGCAATGTGAAGATTCTCCGGGGCGCCGATTTCCCTACCGTCGACCGTGGCGCGGCTGCTGCTCCCTGGCGGTGCTCAACGGGAGTTTGGACTCCCCCTTGGTCACGACTTACCGGAGCCCGGCCGCCCGGGGCTACGGCCGCTTCCGGGACTGCCGCCATCCTTCCAGCCGGTTTCGTCCCTTCGGACCGCTCTGATGTTTTGGTTCATGCGGCTGTAGGTCTCGTTGTACTTCTTCATCTCCTCGGCCTCGTCCCTGTTCCAGCTCCGGAACGACTCGATGATCCTGCGGTATCGCACAATCCGTTCCTCGATCGTGTCCATCTTCGCCTGGGCATCGAATGCCCATTCGGATGCGGGGTACTCATGGACGACGATCGAGAAGTAGTAGTATGCCTTCGGGAAGAGCTTCACGATCTCCATGACCCGCGCGGCGATGAGCGCCTGCTCATCCTCCTGCCCCGCGATCTTCGTGTTCAGCATTCTCCCCGTGTCCAGGTTCCAGGACGAAGGGTGAATCTTCATGAAAGCCTTGGTGCCCTCCCGATAGAAGACATAGGCCGGGTCCGCGTGGAGGACGAGTTTTCCCCGATGCGGCGTCTGGCCCGCGGGCCGGTCGGGCGCGGCTCGGTTCCGCTCCCGTCCCGCGACCAGCCTCTCGTAAGCCTGGCACACCGCAGTGAAGAGGTCGTGGTTCCTCAGCGCATCGGCGGGCGCGCACCGATCCGGATGCAACTCCTTCACGCGTCGCCTGAATGCAGACCGGATGAGCGCCTGGTCTCCGGTCTCGGCTATTCCGAGGATCTGGAAATCAGTGATCATGGGGAGGCTCGGGCCGTACCCGTCTCTGCTGTGCCCATGGCTCCATCCTACGGGACACCAGAGCCTCCGACAAGACGTACCGGTGCCCTTGACCCGGCCCTGCACAGGCTCCTTGAGCCGGTCCTGCCACCTCAACAATAAATAAGGTATGCTCAAGTTCCAATCGGACCGGCTCCTGGACAGGTGTTCGGCCGACACGAGGAGTCATCCATGAATGAATCCAAGAACATCGCCCTGGTGGCGCACGACAACATGAAGCAGGATCTGGTCGAATGGACCGAGTACAACTACCATACCCTTCTGCGTCACAGCCTCGTCTGCACCGGCACCACGGGCCGCCTCATCGACGCGGCCATCCGCGGCAAGGCCAAGGAGAGTCTGCCCGCGGACTTCAAGATCAGCTTTCTCAAGTCGGGTCCGCTTGGCGGAGACCAGCAACTCGGGGCAGCCATCGCGGAGGGGAAGATCGACTGTGTCATTTTCTTCTGGGACCCGATGTCGCCCCACCCTCACGACGTCGACGTGAAAGCCCTGCTCAGGATAGCCGTGCTCTACAACATTCCGATGGCCTGCAATCGGGCCACTGCGGATTTCCTGATCTCCTCGTCCATCCTGGACAAGCCCTACGCTCCAGTGGTCAAGGACTTTTCGAGCTACCTCGAGCGCACGATGTACTGATACGGTTCCTCCGCGCTCCGCCCGCCGGGCCGCCCGGGCGTGGCGGGGCGCCCGGGACAGCCGCCGCGCCCCTATGCCGAAGCGAGGGTGACGAGTATCGCGGCGACGTGGCAGGCGGCGCCGGCGAGGACGAAAAGATGCCAGACCGGGTGGAACCACGGGAGCCTTTTCAGCGCGTAGAAAGCAACCCCCGCTGTGTAGAAAATGCCCCCCAGAAACAGCAGGTCGAAAGCCGCCGGGTTGAGATGGATCCGTAGCGCTCCAAGATAGGGCAGCAACAGCCAGCCCATGAGGACATAGGCGACGGTCGAGGCGATCCTGAACCGCGCCACGCACAGGGACTTGAACACGATGCCGGCCACCGCGATCGTCCACACCAGGGCGAGCAGGCGTCCGCCGCCTGCATACCGCAGCGGTCCAAGACAAAACGCGGTATAGGTTCCGGCGATGAGTACATAGATGGAGGCGTGGTCGAGTATCTCGAAGACCCGTTTTCCCGCCCCCGGGCCCAGTGCGTGATAGACCGTGGACATGGAGAACAGGAGGACGAGGGAGAGTCCGAACACCGCCGAGGCGGCAACGGCGGTGCGATCCCCGGTCCCCATGGCGGCATGGACGAGGAGCACGAGGGAGAGGACCGAAAGAAGGGCGCCGATGCCGTGCGTCACGGCATTCGCGATCTCCTCGCCCAGGGTAAAACGTCGCTCGCTCGATGCTTCAATGCACTGCGCAGTCACGGCAACTCCCTGCGGCGCAGCTGCACCGCACTTGGTTAGGCACAGTCCGCATCGTCTCGGTTGCAGCGTCGGCGGCCGGCCGCGGCGCTCAGGCGCGCGCGACGGTGATGCACTGGAGGTCACGGGCCTCATCGAAGGGTGCGCCGTCCCAGCCCGAATGGCAGGTCAGATGTGCAAATCCCGCCTCCTGGAGCATCTCCCGAAGTCGCGCGGGAGCGAGCGGCACAAGCGTGGTCTCGCCACGATCCGTCGCGGGGCCGCGGATCAGCTCGACCACGAAGCGCAGCGTGCCGGGCTGCCCGGCCGGTGGCTCGTGGTAGCTTCTCCGCAGGGTGAGGTCGCCTGAAACGAGCTCGGGGAAATGATAGCCCGGGCCGATCTCCTCCCGTTGGAAATTGAGGGTCTGCACGACCAGGGCTGCCCCGGGAGCAAGCAGGGCATGGGCGGCTCCGAGGAAACGGGCAATCTCCGCGTGGGGATCCCCTGCATCCGCGCGATCGGCGCCCGCGAGGTGGGGAAGCGTGTTGCCGAGGCAGAGCATGAGATCGAAAGCCTGGCCGGAAAACCGTGTGCCGATCTCGCGCATATCCATCACGGCAAAAGACAGCCTGCCTGCCACGCCGGCCCGGGCGGCGGCCCTGTCCGCCTCCGCGATCATCGCAGCTTCGGAGTCGATCCCGACGGCATTCCACCCGAGCTCGGCGAGGGCAATCGCGTGGGCACCGGTCGCACAGCCGAGGTCCAGGACTCGGGGCGCGGGAATCCGACCTTCAGGCGTCGTCAGGCCTACGAGAAAGCCAGGGGTCTTCGGGTTCATCGGAAACAGGGTGTCGAACACGGCGGCAAGCGATTCGTAGAGTGTCATGCTGCTAATTTACCGACCTTCGACCTCACTACCTATGGTGCCCCGTCTTCCGCGCCCTGCCTCGGATTGACCCCTCCCGATATTCGGGCATATAGTTTTGCCGCTGGCTGACCGGATTCCGGACCCCGTAAGGAGATACGAGATGCATATCCCCGACAACTACCTCAGTCCCGCCACCTGTGCCGTCATGGGGGCGGCCATGGTGCCCGTCTGGTCCCTTGCCATACGCCACGTCAAGAAGGAACTTCCCAGGGAACGCGTGCCTCTCCTCGGGATCGGTGCGGCATTCGCCTTCCTCATCATGATGTTCAATGTCCCGGTGCCGGGCGGTACCACCGCCCACGCAGTGGGAGGCACCCTGATTGCCGTCCTCCTCGGACCCTGGGCGGCAAGCATCGCCGTGTCCGTGGCCCTCCTCATCCAGGCCCTCCTCTTCGGCGACGGCGGGATCCTCGCCTATGGGGCCAACGCCTTCAACATGGCATTCGTCATCCCCTTCGTGGGCTACTTCGTCTACCGCTTCGTGCGGGACCGCGTCCACTCCCCTGCCGGCGAATACGCCGGACTTGCCCTGGGTTCCTATCTCGCGGTCAACCTGGCAGCCCTCTGTGCCGCCATCGAGTTCGGCCTGCAGCCCCTCCTCTTCAGGGATGCCGCCGGCCTGCCCATGTACTGCCCCTATCCCCTCGCAGTCTCGATCCCGGCCATGCTCATCCCCCACCTGGCGGTTGCGGGCATCGTGGAGGCGGCCTTCACGGTGGCGGTGGTATCCTTCGTCAGGCGCGTCTCGCCGGAGACCATGTACCGCGGCTCCGCACCGCGCACCGGGCCGCTTGCGGCCCTCGTGGTCGTCCTCATCTGCCTTTCGCCGCTCGGCCTCCTCGCGGCCGGAACTGCCTGGGGCGAATGGGGAGCCGATGAAATCGGGAAGGTGGTCAGCGGAGGCCATGCCCTCGGTTTCGTTCCCTCGGCAATGAAGAGCGGATTCGGTTTCGAAGCGCTCATGCAGGACTACGGTATCAAGGGGCTTCCCGCGGTGCTCGCCTATATCATCTCGGCGATTGCCGGCGCAGCGCTCCTCGTCATCGTGTTCAAGCTCGTCGGCCTCGCGCTCGGGCGCGACGACCGCCGGCACGGGATCTAGGCTCTGGACTCCCCATCCCTGCCCGACTGGCTGGGCCGCCCCGAAACCCATCTGCCCCGGGTCGACGCCGACCGCTTCATCGACAGGAGCATCCTCTCCCTTCTCGGCGCGTTGGCCGGAATACGGAACAGGTCCGGCGACGGGGCCGACGGCCGCGGCCCGGCGGTCCATCCAGCCCTGCGGCTCGTCTCGAGCTTCCTCCTGATCCTCCTCGTATCGCTTTCGCGGAGCCTCTACTTCCTGCTCATCGTCGGCACCTACGAGCTTGTCCTCATCGCCCTGCTGAGCGGCCCCAGGATCGTCAGGGTCCTTAAGACGAGCATCGTCGCCGCGCTCTTCACGCTCGTCATCTTCCTGCCCTCGGCCCTGTGGGGGAACTGGCCCGGCGTCCTCGCGGTCGCCGCGAAGGTCCTCCTGTCCGTGGCCGCCGCCGCCCTGGTTTCGGTGAGCTCGGGCTGGACGGCCATATCGCGGGCGCTCTCCTCGCTCCGGGTACCGGACACCTTCATCCTCGTCCTGGACCTCGCCATCAAGTACATCTCGCTGCTCGGAGGCCTGGTGCTCGACATGCTGTACGCGCTCAAACTCCGCTCGGTCGGTCGAAACCGGGACAAGACCACCTCGCTCTCCGGGGTGGCGGGTACGGTTTTCCTGAAGTCCAAGGAAGCCGCCGAGGAGATGTACGCCGCCATGGAGTGCCGGGGCTTCACGGGAACCTACCGGGTCGCGGCGCGGCGGGGCCTGTTCCTCCGGGACTATGCCTTCGTTCTCGTGACTGCGCTCATCGCTGCGGCATTCTTCCTGGTCGGGGGGGCTGAATGATCGAGCTCCGCGACGTCTCGTTCTCGTACGCAGAGTCCCCCGCCCTCGCCCACATCGACCTGACTATCCCGCGGGGCGCGGCTGTCGCGCTCATCGGACCCAACGGATCGGGGAAGTCCACCCTTCTCAAGCTGCTCAACGGCCTCGTCTTTCCCGATTCCGGAAGCTATCGTTTCGACGGGAGCGAGATCAGCCATGACCGGCTCAGGGACCAGCGCTTCGCCAAGGGCTTCCATCAGCGGGTCGGACTTCTGTTCCAAAACTCGGACGCCCAGCTGTTCTGCACCTCCGTCTTCGACGAGGTGGCCTTCGGTCCCCGCCAGATGGAGCTCGGCGATCGCGAAGTGGAAGGGCGCGTGGGAGACAGCCTGCGGCTCCTGGGCATAGAAGCGCTCGCGCGACGCGTACCCTATCACCTCAGCGGCGGGGAGAAGCGCAAGGTCGCACTCGCGAGCGTGCTCGTGCTCAATCCGGAGGTGCTCGTCCTCGACGAGCCCATGAACGGACTCGACCCCCGGACCAAGCACTTTCTGCGGGACTTCCTCATCTCGCTCCGATCCACGGGCAAGACCATCGTCTGCGCCACCCATGACTTCGAGTATGTCGAGGGGGTCTTCGATCAGGCGGCCGTATTCTCGATGCGTCACGAGATCGTGAGGACGGGACCATACGCCGAAATCATCGCCGATCGTGACTTCCTCAAGGCAAGCAACATCATCTGAAACTCATTCAGCGGATTTCGCTGGACGTTCTGATGTCAATATGATATCATAGTAATATCGGATGCCGCGGCCAGCGCGGGTCCGCAACGGAGGTATCCCATGATCGACACCCTGGAGAAGAAGGTATGGCGGGTCAATGGTTTTATCGCCCTCGCCCTGGACCTCGCCGCATTTTACGGCGCGGATCGGCTCCTGCGTGCGGCCGGGGCCCTGCATGGAGAGGCGGGGCAGCCAGCGGCGTTCTGGTGGGCCCTGGTCATCATCCTCGTGGCGGCCTTCGGCCTTAGGGGCTTTTTCGTGATCCACCCGAACGAGGCCAAGGCCTTCACCTTCGCGGGCACCTATGTGGGCTCCCTCCGCAGCCAGGGCTTCCACTGGACCAACCCCTTCGTCATGAAGCGGTCGGTGATGCTGCGGGTGCGCAACTTCGCGAGCCAGGTGCTCAAAGTCAACGATGCGCTCGGCAATCCGATCGAGATAGGGGCCGTCGTGGTCTGGCGGGTCGTCGACTCGGCCAAGGCTCTCTTCAACGTCGACAACTACGAGACCTTCGTCGTCGTGCAGGCGGAGACCGCCATCCGTTCCCTGGCGGGGCGCTTCCCCTACGATGCCGCCCAGGGTGTCGAGTCGCTCCGCGGGAGCCAGGACGAGGTCTCCGCGGAGCTGCGCACGCAGCTGCAGTCGCGGCTTTCGACGGCCGGTATCGAGATCGAGGAAGCGCGGCTCTCGCACCTCGCCTACGCTCCCGAGATCGCCCAGACCATGCTCCGCCAGCAGCAGGCGGGGGCGGTCATTGCGGCCCGCCGCCTCATCGTCGACGGCGCCGTGGGTATGGTCAAGCTGGCCCTCTCCGAACTCGAGGAGCAGGGCGTGGTCACCCTCGACAACGAGCGCAGGGCCGCCATGGTGAACAACCTCCTGGTCGCCCTCGTCTCCGAATCCGAGGCCCAGCCGGTCATCAATACCGGCAGCCTGTACACCTGAGCGCCAGGCGCCTGAATGGCATCGGAGACGTCCGGGGATCCGCGGGGCCAGCCACGCGAGGAGAAGAAACGCTTTCTGCTCAGGCTCGACCCCGCCGTGTGGTCGGCGTTGGAGAAATGGAGCCTCGACGAGTTCAGAAGCGTCAACGGGCAGATCGAGTTCATCCTGAAGGAAGCCTTGCGGAAGTCGGGGAGGCTCTGAAGCGCCCGACGCCGCCGGCGTGCCTGCGGAAGGCTCAGGGACTGCGTCCCGCCTCGCGGAGATCCTCGGCTATTGATGCATGGGACTCCACGATGCAGAGCGCCTCCTTGAGCCCCTCGAAACGCCCCGCATCATAGGGCTGCTTGCCGGAGGTCTCGTGCATCCGCTGCGCCCTCCGGCATGCGGACTGAATCAGCTCGACGACGGCCACCGGCACGATGGGTACGTACTCGGCAGTCCCGAGGTTCTGGGCGACCAGGGAGCTCAGTACATCGAGGGCTTTCCTGATGCCTTCGTAGACTCCCGCATCGAAGGCG
>DATJQN010000376.1:0-3343 GCA_035505775.1 Rectinemataceae bacterium
ATTTCGTCTATGAGTTTCCCTTCGGCCGTCGAGAGGGCGGCTCCCCCGCTCTCCACGCTTCTGTCGCGCTGGCGGAAGAGGTAGGAGACGCCGAACAGCACGCCGATGGTGAGGGCCGCCGCCACGAGGTTGACTACGAGGGGAAAGACAAAGCCCTTGCGCTGTGGGCGGAGGACGGCGGATTCGACGCTCGCGGAGAGGCGATTCCCCGTGGCCAGCTTTTCGATGGCCTTGAAGATCTCGCGTCGGTCCTCCGCACTGATGCCGTCGGCGGAATCGGCCTCCGGGAGTTCTATATCAAACTGAGTATCCTCTCGTTGCGCCCGGATTTCCGCCGCACGCCTGAGCAGTCCTGCCGCGGCCTTCACTATGCTCCTGTCTCCTTCACGTCTCAATTATTATCGGCAGCGACGCCTTATTTCCAGGTCCCATACCGGGTCGGAGGGACAGTTCTCATGCGGTATCGGAGTCTGACTGTCAGCATGCGGGCAATTCGGCTTTCGCAGCCCAGGTGCCCTGCCCCTTCCGCTCCAGTTCGATCAGGGCATAGCAACCATCCCGCAATGGTCCCGGATTGACGACCAGGGTCGGGCCGCTGAGCGCAGCCGAGCGGGACTCGTGGATATGACCGCACACCCAAAGGGGAGGAGTCTCGCTGTCCAGCACCTTCCTGAGCTGACGAGAACCAAGAGAGCTCCCCCGACGCCGGTCCGCTCCGGTTCCATGGGGCGGCGTATGGCTCAGGACAATCAAGGGACGCCCATGATCGCCCGTCCGCGGCTGGCTTGCAATCACCGCAGCCAGGGAGGCGCCCAGGTCCTCATCGCGGCGCTCGTATGGCGTCAGGCCCGAATGGAGGAGCCCGCCTCCCGACCCGGCAATCAGCGCTCCTCCCTTGTCCAGTAGATGCCCATCCGCGGAGATCCCCTCCTCCTCAAGGAACTCGCGGGCAGCGCGTCGATCGCAGTTCCCGGGAACGACCGCCAGTTTTCCAGCCGCTCTGGCGGGGCCGAGCAGGTCAAGGATGCCCTCGAGTTCCTCGCGTCCACCGAAGTCGGTCAGGTCGCCGGCGATGAGAATCAGATCGGCCTCACCAAACAGTGCGGACAGGGCTGCGAGGCGATCGACCTCGCCGTGGATATCCGAAATGGCAAGAACCCGCATGGAACAAGTATAGCGTTACTGAGTCTGCATCGGAAGTGAAGCAGGGGGCTTCAAGGGCGAGTGTGCACTATTGCGTACATGCTGAAGCGATTATCCTGTCTTAGCCGACAGGTACGATGGAAACGATTCGCTCACCGGGCACTATCTCGACAGCGAAGCCGGGGCCCTCGCTCCGGATGCCGTCAGGGGCGCAGGAGCCCGCGAGGTATTCCTCCATGGCGAGGCTTTGCTGCGGAACCTGCGGGAAGAGCGAGGCGGTGAGCGCGGCGCCCAGGCCGTGAGGCATGCCATCCGAGCCGAAGATGAGGTCGACGCCGGGCACAAAGCCGAGCCGGTCGATGAGCATGCGGAAAGGGTTGTTGGCGGCGCGCTGCGCCGGAGACAGCCGGTCCGCGTAGTCGGTCGAGTCGGCGCTGAAGTTGGGCTGCATGGAAAGGCAGAGACCGAGGTCCCGAGCCGCCCTTCCCTGCTCCTCGGTGATGAACTGAACATGTTCAAGGCGGGCGGGGCTGAACTCGAGGCCATCCTCACGGAGCTGGCGGAGTACGCGCAGGGCTTGGCCGATCGCACGGCCGCCGATCGCATGCACGGCAAGCCCCCCGGTCAGGTCCGCCACATCGCCCAGGAGCGAGCGCAGGTCCTCGTCGCTGTAGAGAAGCTCGCCGGGCGCGGCGTCGGTGAAGGGAAGGTCCAGCGCGGCGCTTCGGGCTCCGAGGGAGCCGTCCAGAAAAATCTTGGCACCCGCGCAGAGGCGCCGATCGCCGGCGGGCAGGGCGCGCAGCACCGCAGGGCTCGCCCAGGACACGATGCGCCCGCCCAGGCCGGCGGCGGAGAAGAGGCGGAGCGTCTCGGAGCCGCCGATCGTCATGTCCTCCACGGAGCCGATGCCGAGCGAGGCGAGCTCGTCCATGAAGGCCGTCAGTTTCCGGACCGTGAGACCGGCCAGGCTCGTGTAGAAAGCGAAGAGGTCGGGGAGGTGCAGTTCGGCCCAGCCTCGGTCGCCGATCCGGGCGGCAAACTCCGGCCAGAGTTCGGAGACGAAGGGCAGGCCTGCAGGGGACAGGGCGTAGCCATGGAGACTGGCGTTTATGACGAGCAGCGGCGGCATGTCGGAGAGAAGGTCCTCGTCCATGGCCAGACGGTCGCTTCTCCAACCTTTCACGAGGGTAAGTCTGTCGCGTGGCAGCGCCCGCAGAAAGTCGGGAACACTTTCCCGGGGGAGGGGCGCCAGGTCGGGAGCGTCACGCAGGGCGGCATAGAGGCTGACATGGCTGTGGTGGTCGTGCAGCGATGGAACGGGGGGCGTCACGGACATGAACTCACTATACTCCGGTGGTTTCGGAAACTGAAGCCGTCACGATGTGGCGCTGCGAATCCGCCCTTCCTGGAAGACCATGCTGACGCAGTCTTCGACCACTGCGAGGTAGCCACGATCGCGATCACGAAGGCGGCGCTTCCAGAGCCGGTCGCAGCCAGGCGGGCAGCTGCCGCCTTCACCGTGCTGCTTGCGCAGGCAGGCGGCGCTCAGGAAGAGCGGAGGGCTGAAGTCGGCATCGACCTCGGCCAGTTCGGGCCAGGCCTCGCCGCAGGAGGCGTGAAGCCGGGTAAAATCCTCGCGTCCGGCCTCGAGATAGAAATAGGCGAAGAGAAGTCGGCCAGCCAGCCAGGGCAGATTGGCGACAGTCGCGAAGGTGAAGCGGTTGGCGACATACAGATGGATATCCAGGAAGAATCTCAGGTGACGGCGCTCGGGGTCCAGCGGGGCGAGCTCGTCTACGAGCGATCGGGCCAGGGCGAGGTGATGCAGACCGTCAAGTCCGAGGATAATGTCCCCTCCTCCTGTCACGACAGTCGATACTCTGCGGCGGAGCAGGGAGACATATTCTTCCCAATCAGCCACGAGGGGGGCGAGCGGCAGCCAGTGGGCCCCTTGCAGGAAGGGCAGCGGGCGATCCTCCCGAAGCGCGCGGGCCGTCGCGAACGGCAGGGAGGGCTGGCCCTCCCCGCCCCCGATGACCAGCACAGAACGCGGCGGCGCATGAAGCACGCGATCGGCTGTCCCCGGCGGAGGGGGCATCCAGGCGGCAGCGGCAGCGGCCGCTGAACTCCACAGCGCATCGAGGGCCACGGCGCTTTCTCGATAGCAGCGATTCTTTTCGCGTTTGAGACGGGAGGGGGG
>DATJQN010000377.1:0-4560 GCA_035505775.1 Rectinemataceae bacterium
GGCTTCAAGCGAGTTCCCTACGAGGATGCCGATGCCATCGAGCGCGCGATCGGCCCCAACACCGTCGCAGTCCTAATCGAGCCCATCCAGGGCGAGGCGGGGGTCTGCGTGCCACCCGAGGGCTACCTGAAAAAGGTGCGCGAGATCTGCACGAAGCACAAAGTCCTGTTCATCTGCGACGAAATACAGACGGGCTTCTGCCGGACCGGCAAGCGCTTCGCCTGGCAGCACGAGAACGCCCGCCCCGACATCATGTGTCTCGGCAAGGCCCTCGGCGGCGGCATCATGCCCATCTCCGCGATCGTCGCGGATCACGACGTGATGAAGGTTTTCACGCCCGGCACACACGGCTCGACCTTCGGGGGGAATCCCCTGGCATGCTCGGTCGGGATCGCGGCTCTCGAGGTGCTCGAGGACGAGAAGCTCGACGAGAACGCGGAACGACTCGGGAAGATTTTCCGGGACGAGATCGCGAAGATCAGATGTCCCAAGATGAAGCTCGTGCGCGGGAAAGGCCTCCTGAACGCGGTGCTCTTCGAGAAGGGCTTCGAGGCCTGGAACGTCTGCCTAGCGCTCCGCGACGCGGGACTCCTCGCCAAGCAGACTCACGGCAACATCATCCGCTTCGCGCCTCCCCTCGTCATCACGGAGAAGGAACTGCGCGAGGCCATCGCGATCATCAAGTCCGTGTTCGAGAAGATCGCCTAACGCTCTCCGGACAGACTCGGCCGCCCGGGAGAGGCTTCCGGGCGGCCGGTCATTTTGAGCGCAGCACCGGGAGACTCAGGATGAACTCGGTGCCGCCGCCCTCGCGCTGCCTGAACTCGAGATCGCCCCCCGCCGCACGGGCCACTCTGCGCGCCAGGGACAGGCCGATGCCCGTACCCTTCTCCTTCGTGGTGAAGAAGGGCTCGAACACCCGCGCGGCCAGATCTGTCCCGATGCCCGGTCCACGGTCGCCGACGACAAGCTCGAATACCCTGCCCCGCTTCCGGAGCACGAGTCGGGGCTTGGTCGAGGGGGAGGCTTCGAAGGCGTTGCGGATGAGATTGTCGAGCGCCAGGGACAGTCGCTCGGGATCGACGCGCACCCAACCGGCAGCGGGCGCCGCAGATCCGTCTCGCTCGACCGATTCAGCGTAGCGCGCGGAGAAGATCCCGAACCATTCGACCAGCTCCAGTTCCGTCGCCGCGCCCTCGCCGCCCTTCAGGAATTCGCGAATGCGATCCGCCAGGCCGGCGAGCCGGCCGACTTCGTCGTCGATCATCTCGGCCTTTTCCCGGGCGCGCTCGACAGCCCCATCCGGGTCGAGCCGCCGGAGGGTCGCCGCCTGGACGCGGATCACGCCGAGCGGATTCTTGATCTCATGGACAAGGGTGCGCGCCGCCTCGCCGAGCTGCAGGAGTTCCCGGCTCTGGATTTCCGCCTCCCGCAGTTCCGCATTCCTGCGGTACAGGCGCAGGAGGAGGGCGAAGAATCCGAGAAGGGCCGCGCTGGCCACCATGGCCGCGAGGAAGAGCAGAGCCCGCTGACGTGAATAGTCGCCTATGCCGTACTCGAGCCAGAGCAGGCGGGGTGCGGGGTTCCGCGCCCCGGCAGGGCCGGGGGGTGGCGCTCCCCGAGCCTCCGGTCCGGAGATCGCGCCGAAGGGGCCGCCAAAGGCGCCGCCGCCGCGCATCATGAAGCGCATGCCGGGCATACCCGGCATGCCCGGCGCTTCAGGTCCAAGCGGGCGCTGCAGAACGAGCGAGGAGCCCTCGATGCGTAACGGTGGGGGGGTGGTACCCTGAATGTCGGGCTTAATACGCGCGGGCGCCGAACCGCTGCGCAGGAGAGCCTGCCCCTCCGATCCGTAGATGCCGAACCCGAGCACCCGATCATCCGAAGGGACGGCACCGGGGTTCTGACGGAACGACTCGGCAAGGAGGGCGGAGGCGCGAAAGGCTTCGAACTCGACGTAGAGACGCCGTATTCCGCGCTCCCGGAGCACCAGGGTCCAGACCAGCGCGAGTATCACGCCGACGCCCAGACCGGCAAGGAGGGCAAAGCGCGTCAACGAGAGCGTGCGGCGTTTCATGCGAGGAGTGTAGCCCGCAGGACGGGCACCCACAAGCGCGGGCGGCAATTGTGGGGCCGGCTGCAACCGTGTACACTTGGACCATGGCCGACCCGTCAGCCCGAAAACTCCTCGAACGAGCACTAAAGGCCGGAGAAGAGCGCAATTACCGGAAGGCGGTGGAACTGCTCACCACCCTCCTGTCCCAAACCGACTCCATGCCCGAGGCCCTGCTTTACCTTGGCAGGGCGCGCCACGCCCTCGGCGAACCGGGGCCGGCCATCGACGCGTTCAGGCTGTACCTCGGATCGGGCGGCGATCCCGGCGCCGGATTTTTCTTTCTCGGTCGGGCCTACCTCTCCGGAGGAAGGCCCCGGTCGGCCGTAACCTGCCTGCGCAGGAGCGTCGAAGCGGACGCAGGCCGCGCCCCGTCCTGGGCCCTGCTGGGCGCCGCGCTGCTGAAGCTCCGCAAGACCAAGAGCGCCGTGGACTGTCTGCAGCGCGCCGTGGAACTCGCCCCTCAGGACGGCCGTATCCTCCGCGGATATCTGAACGCCCTCTTCGCCCGGGCCCTGCGCCTTCAGGTGCGCGGCGATGCGGACATGGCCCGCCAGATGCTCAGCTTTGTCATCGGCAAGGGCCTGGACGGCCCTGCGCCGCGACTCTGGCGGGCCCGCGCCTACCGGGATCTCGGCCGCCTGCGCGAGGCCCTCGCGGACTGCGAAGCGGCCCTGGGCTTCTCTCCGGAGGACGCGTCGATCCGCTGGATGAGAGCCGGCCTCCTCCTTGCGGCAGGTCGCCAGGCGGAGGCGCTTGCCGAATTCGAAGCCATCCGTGTCGAGCACCCCGACCTTCCCTCCCTGCCCCAGGATGACCGCTCGCTCGCGAGGCTCAGGGCTTCGGTGGCCTTCCGCGAAGGGCGGTGGAAGGAAGCCGTTTCCGAATCGATCGCGCTGCTCCGCGAAAACCCCAAGGATGCGGCCCTCCGGGCCCTTGCGGCTGAGAGCCTCCGTGCCATGGGCGAGGTCGAGCGTTCCTGCAATCACTGGCTTCGCGCAGTGGAGGCCGATCCTTCCTCCCCCGAGCTGCGGCTTGGCCTGGCCTCGGCGCTCTGGGACTCGGGCAAGTTCAATGAAGCCCTCGCCGCCGCGGAGCGCGCTCGCAAGCTCGGCGCGGATTCCGACGAAGTGGACTACTATTCGGCCCTCTGCCGGGCACGGCTCGGTGACGATTCCGAGGAACTGCTGCCCACCCTCCAGGCGCTCATACGGAGGCGCACAAGCTCCGGCGAGGGGGCCGACCCGAGGCTTATGTTCGCCCTCGCGGAAGCGCTCTACCGCTCCGGCAGACCGGACCTCGCCGCGGGCTGGTTCGAGAAGGTGCTCTTTCTCGTGCCGGAGCATGAGCTGTCCCTCCTTTACCGCATCTCGGTCGCGGAGTCCCTCGGCGATCGCGCCGCCCTGCCCGCTGCCTACGAGGCCTACCTCGCCCGCTATCCGGACAACGGCCGCCTCAGACGCGAGCTCGTCGGCATTCTGGTCGCCTCGCGCGACTGGAAGCGGGCGGCAGCGGCCATGGAGGGCGGCCTCTCGTATGCCGATCCCGGCGAGAAGGGCCGCCAGCTCCTTGCAGTGTGCTACAGAAATTCGGGCCGCTTCCGGGAGGCCGCACGGGCCTACCGCGATCTGCTGCGAAAGAACCCCGCATCGCCGCAGCTCCTCGTCGGACTCGCCCATTGCCTCGACAAGGACGGCAAGGCCGAGTTCGCCCTGGCGCTGCTCGAAAAGGCGCCAGCGGAAGCCAAGGCCACTGCCGACCCCTGGATTCTCCAGGCTGCGCTCCTCCTCAGACTCGGACGCATGGAAGCGGCGGTCGACGCGCTCCGAAAGGCGACAGAGGTCGACGAGAACAATGAGCGAGCCTGGAGGAGCCTCGGCCTGCTGTACCGGAGGCAGGGCCTCCACGAGTTTGCCGAGCGATGTGCGACCCGCGCCGATGAACTTGGCCGGAGTCGCCCCGACCCTCGCCAGGGTCGCGCGGCGGCCGCCCCGCGCAGCGCCAAAGGGGGCGGAACGTCCGCCAAAGGCAGGAGCGCCGGCGCTGCCGCGACCGCGGCCCGAGAAGGCGCCGTCACCGGCGGTTCAGACGCCAAGGACGGCTCTCGGGGACTTGCCGAGGCCGACATGGGGCGAAAAGGGGCCACAGGAAGGGGCCGGGGTCGTTGACCTTTGCGCCCCCGATGCTATACTTGCCGCTGGAGGGTAAAAATGCCGGTAAAAGCCATGGACTTGTTCGACGCCTATTCGAAGAACGCCCTGCCCAAAGACCACGGCTACATCGTCTCGTCGTTCTTCGCGGCCCACACCGCCTACTCCCGCTATGAGATCGTGTCCTACAACAACGTCAAGTCCATATACCCCAGCGAGGAGGGTCTGACCTTCCAGACCGACGGCAAGAAGCTCTTCGTCCTCATCGAGCCGGCCAACTACCCCAACAAGGGCATG
>DATJQN010000378.1:0-3963 GCA_035505775.1 Rectinemataceae bacterium
CGCCGAGTTTGACGTCGGCGGCGGGCGCGATGCGCGTCTTCTCGCCTCGGCCCAGGAACTCGATCGCCCAGACGTTTTGCATATCCTGGCAGACCTTGACGCAGCGGCCGCAGCGTATGCACTTGTCGGGATTGAGGATGAGGGAGCCGGTCGAGGTGTCGGTGGGGAAGCCCCTGATCTTCTTGGGGAAGGGCTGCTCGCGGATGCCGAACTCGGCCGCGAGCCGCTGGAGCTCGCACTCCTGGTTGCGCGGGCAGGCCAGGCAATCGTCGGGATGGGTGGACAGGATGAGCTCGATCACCGTCTTCCTCGTCGAGACGAGCTCGGCGTCGTTGGTGATTATGTCCATGCCCTCCTCGAGCGGCGTGCAGCAGGCGCGGATCATCTTGGGGCTGGCGCCGTTCTTGACCACGCAGATGCCGCAGGCTGCCCAGGGCTCGAGATCCTCGTTGTGACAGAGCGTGGGAATCTTGACCTCGACCTTGCGCGCAGCTTCGAGAATGGTCGTGCCCTCCGCGACCTGCACCGGTATGCCGTTTATCTTCGCATTGATCATCTGGGGTTACTCCTTGGGCTCGCTGTCACTGCTTCACGACGGCGCCGAACTTGCATGCCTTGTAGCACTCGCCGCACTTGATGCATCGCGCCGCATCGATCACGTGCGGCTGTTTCTTCTCGCCGGTGATGCAGGGGACGGGACACCTGCGCGCGCAGAGACCGCAGCCGATGCACTTGGCCGCATCGATCTCGTAGCGCACGAGATCCTTGCACTTGCCTGAGCGGCACTTGTGGTCCCTGATATGCTCGAGGTACTCCTCGCGGAAGTGCTTGATGGTCGAAAGCGTGGGATTCGCGGCCGATCCGCCGAGCATGCAGAGCGAGGCCTTGGTCATGGCCTTGCCGATCTTCTCGAGCTTGGCGAGATCGTCCTCCGATCCGTCGCCCCGGGCGATCTTCTGGAGAATGGCATGCATCTGGTTCGTGCCGATCCGGCAGGGGGCGCACTTGCCGCAGGACTCGTCGACGCAGAACTCCATGTAGAATTTCGAGACGTCGACGACGCAGTCGTCCTCGTCCATTATGATCATGCCGCCGGAGCCCATCATCGATCCCAGGGCGGTCAGACTCTCGTAGGTTATGGGTGAGTCGAGGTTGGCCGCCGTGATGATGCCGCCGGAGGGGCCGCCGGTCTGGACTCCCTTGAAGGCCTTCCCGTCGCGGATGCCGCCGCCGATGTCGTAGACGATCTCCCGCAGCGTGGTTCCCATGGGCACTTCGACCAGTCCCGAGTTGTTGATCTTGCCGGTCAGGGCGAAGACCTTGGTGCCGGGGCTTTTCTCCGTTCCGATCTTGGCGAACCAGGCCCCGCCGCGCGTCAGGATGACCGGAACGTTCGCGAAGGTCTCCACGTTGTTGATCACCGTGGGCTTTTTCCAGAGTCCGGAAATGGCCGGGAAGGGCGGCTTGGGCACGGGCATGCCGCGATTGCCCTCCAGCGAGCGCATGAGCGCCGTCTCCTCTCCGCAGACGAAGGCTCCCGCGCCAAGCCGGATCTCGATATCGAATGAAAAGTCCGAATCCAGAATGTTCTCGCCGAGGAGCCCGTACTCCTTGGCCTGCCGTATTGCTATCTTGAGACGCTCGATCGCGAGCGGGTACTCGGCCCGGATGTAGACGTAGCCCTTGTTCGAACCCACCGCGCGTCCGCATATGGCCATGGCTTCAATGACGGAATGGGGGTCACCCTCGATCGTGGAGCGGTCCATGTATGCCCCGGGATCGCCTTCGTCCGCATTGCAGATGACGTACTTCTGTCCGCCCGGAGCCTTTCGTGTAAGATCCCACTTGAGCCAGGTCGGGAAGCCCGCGCCACCCCTGCCTCGCAGCCCGGCCGTCTTGATCTCTGCAATGATCGCTTCGGGCTGCATGGCGAACAGCGCCTTCTCGAGGGCGGCGTAGCCCTCGCGGGCAATATACTCGTCGATGTTCTCGGGATTGATGACGCCGCAGTTGCGCAGGACGATGCGGAACTGCTTCTGGTAGAACTCGATGTCCTCGATCTTGACTGTCCCGGAGCCTGCATCTCCCTTTTTGTAGAGAAGGCGCCTGACCTCCCGGCCCTTGACCACCTGTTCGGCGATGATTTCCGTCGCATCCTCGGGCCTGACCTCGACGTAGAAGGACTCCTGGGGCAGCACCTTGACGATGGGGCCCTTCTCGCAGAATCCGAAACAGCCGGTTTTGACTATCTGCACTTCGTTCTTGACGCCCTGGGCCTCGGCCGCCTGGTGCAATGCCTTGAAGATTTCGTCCGACTTGCTCGACTCGCAGCCCGTCCCGCCGCAGACGAGAATGAAATTCTTGTATGCCATGCCGTCCTCCGTCCCTACCGTCTGACAATGTCGATCGCGGGCCGATCGAAGATGTGATTGTCGAGCAGCTTGTGCTCTACCAGATGCTTGCGAACCAGGTCCCTGGCCGTCTCGGAGGTCATCTTCCCGTAGATGACGGGGGGCATTCCGGGCATGACGACCTCGACTGTCGGCTCCACATAGCAGAGCCCCATGCAGCCCGTCTGGCGGATCACGACGTCCTCGCCGAGGCCGAATTCCTTGAGGGCATCGAGGATCGCATCGAAGGTCTGCTTCGCCCCCGCTGCGATACCGCAGGTGCCCATGCCCACGATGACCTGGATTTCCTTGCCCTCCACCACGCGGCGCGTGATCTCCAGTTTCTTCGCTTCGCGCAGCGCGCGGAGTTGATCGAGCGTCATCTTTCCCATAGCTTCCTCTCCTCCTGGTCTAGCCAACTTCCTGTGATGTCAGATACTCGCGCAGCGCGTCGAGCGCGGATGCCCGATCGAAGCCTCCGAGCGCCTCGCCGATTTCCCGTCTGCTCATCTCGTAACCGCCGGGCTCCCGTTTCTTCGAACCCTTCCAGATCCGGCGCACATGGAGCTCATGCGGTCCCGGATAGGAGAGGGCGGCCAGCAGCAGCGAAGGCAGGTCCCCGAGAGGCGGGCAATCGATACCGGCCGTGGGGAAACTGAACTCCACGACAGTCCCCCCGCCCACTTCCGATCGGAGACTCCAGCTCCCCCCGGCCTGCTCGACGCCCTGGACCAGGAACGGCAGCCCCAATCCGACTTTCCTGCCCGCATGCTTCCGTCGGTCCGTGTAGAAGGGATCCGTCGCGAGCACCCGCTCGGTCTCGCTCATGCCCGGCCCGTTGTCCCTAACCGCTATATGCAAACGCTCCGCATCTTCTTCCATGTCGAGCCATACCTCCCCCGCTCCGGCCTCGAAGGCATTGTGGAGCAGGTCGAGCGCGTAGTCGCACATCGAGTAATGCGTAGTGTCCTCACGACAGGTCCGCGAGCTCAGGCGGATCGATACTTGGCGATGATCTCGGGCAGTTGCTCCTTGGTGACCTTGCCATACACCTCGTTGCCGATCATGAGAACCGGAGCCAGTCCGCAGCACCCGAGGCAGCGGACGGCATCCAGGCTGAAAAGCCCGTCATCCGTTATCTCGTCGCCCTTGATGTTCAGAATGCTCTGTGTCTCGTCGATCAGGTCCTGGGAGCCCTTGAGATAGCAGGCAGTGCCGAGGCAGATGGCTATCCGGTTTTTACCCGGTTTCGTGGTCTTGAAAAAGTGGTAGAACGTCACGACCCCGTAGATCTTCGCAAGGGGAAGACCGATCATTCGTGACAGCCGCTCGGCCGCCTCGCGGGGAATGTAGCCGAATTCTTCCTGAATGCGGTGTAAGAGCATGATGAGGTTGCCGGGTTTTTCTCTCCATTCCTCGATGAACTCCAGGAGCTCCCCGGAGAACTCTATCTGCGCGACAGGCATCGACAACCTCCATAGATAAAAACATATCGATAAAATGTCGGCGACAGTATAATGATGCAGAAAACTAATGACAAGCGGATGTTCGAGCCCTACAGCCCGCCGCGGGA
>DATJQN010000379.1:0-27566 GCA_035505775.1 Rectinemataceae bacterium
ATTCGTGCGCCGGACTGCGGTTCTCCTCCCAGCGCTCCTCGGGGCGCTCGCGGCGGTCTCATGCTCCCGTCCCGGCTACGTCCTCGGCTTCGCGGGGGATCTCAGCGGCGTGGCGGCGGACCTGTCAGTGGCCGCGCGGAACGGAGTCACCCTGTCGCTCGAGGACGTCAACCGCTCCGGTGGGGTCGGCGGACAGAAGCTCCGCCTGCTTTCCCTGGATGATCATGGGGACCCCTCGCTGGCCATCGACGCCGACCGATCCCTCCTCGACCAGGGTGCCGTCGCGATAATCGGGCACTTCACGAGCGCAGTCAGCCTCCTGGCGCTGCCCGCCGTCGAGTTTCGGCAGCGGGTGATGATTTCGCCCTTTGCGTCGTCGCCCCTCCTGGCGGACCGACCCGCCCGGCTTTTCTTCATGCTCCAGTCCGACGCCGGCACCGAGGCCTCCGCGCTCGCGTCCGTGGCGCTCGAGCAGCGGGTGAACGCCGTTACCCTGATCATCGACGAAGGCAACCGTCCCTACACGGAGCAGTTCGCCTCCGGCTTCGAGGCCCGATTCGTCCCGGGTGGGGGCCGGATCGAGCGCAGCATCAGGATTCTCGGCGGAGAGTCGGGCGATCGCGAGGCTGCGGACAGCTGCATCCGGCTCAAGCCGGGAGCGCTGCTGTTCTGCCTCGATGCGGAGGACACGGCATTCCTCTGTCAGCGCATCCGGCTGGCGGGGCTGCATCCTCGGCTTTTCTCCTCCAACTGGGTCATGACCGCCGACCTCCCGCGTTACGGCGGCGCCGCGGTGGAGGGGCTGGTCTCCATGGGAGACCTGGATCAGGGGGCCACGAATCCGCGGTCGCTCGCCTTCAGAATGGCCTACCGCCGGCGCTTTGGCATGGACCCTCCCCTCGTGGCCTATTTCGGCTACGAGACGGTGACCGCCCTCGCGCGCGCGCTCGGCCGCGCACGGGGCGCGGGCGATCTTGCCGCCGCGCTGCGCGCCTGCGGGCCCTACCCCGGCATCCAGGGCGATTTCTTCTTCGACGAGCAGGGCAGGGCGCGGCGCAGCCTGAAAAGTTTTGTGGTCTATCACGGCCGCTTCGTCCAGGCCGACAGCCTCCTGTACGCCGGTCGCGACGCGGGCAGCGCTGAGCCGCGGCCCTGACATGGCGCTGCCGCGCGGTGGCCCCGACGGGGCGCCCGCCGGCGGCTCAGCGAGCGGCTCAGCGAGCGGCTCAGCCAGTGGCTCTGCCGGTGGCTCCGCCGGAGGCTAATCCCTCGCCTTCCCCGCGAGCGAACGTCGCTCCTTGGTGTAGCCGCGCATGCTCTTGTTGATGCTCTTCCAGCGTCCGATCTCGGCCCGCCGCGCCGAAGGGTCCTCCCGGTAGTTGAGATAGGCCACTTCCCGTCTGAGCTTCCTCCAGCTCTCGTAGCGTTCGCTGTCGATCTCCCCGGACTCGAGCGCCGCCCGCACGGCGCAGCCGGGCTCGTGCAGATGCGCGCAGTCCCGGTAGCGGCACTCCGCCGCATACCGCTCGATCTCGCCGAACACGGAGTCCACGGAGTCTTCTTCGCCCCAGAGCTGGATCTCCCTGAGCCCGGGGCTGTCGATGACGAGAGCGCCGCCGGGAAGGCGGTAGAGCTGGCGATGGGTCGTCGTGTGCCTGCCGCGCTCGTCCCCGGACCGCACATCGCCCGTGTCCGCAAGCCGGTGACCGGCCACGGCATTCAGCAGGGTGGACTTGCCCGCCCCCGAGGAGCCGAGGAGGACGATGGTCTTCCCCGCCTGGAGCCACTCGCCGAGCGATTCCAGGCCGCGTCCCTCGGGGGCGCATACAAGTGCACACTGCAGTCCCGGCGCGAGGGAGACTGCGTCCTCGACCAGGGCATCGGGGTCATCGGCCAGATCGGCCTTCGTGATCACGACGACCGGGCGCACCCCGGCCTCCCCGGCGAGCGCCAGATAGCGCTCGAGCCGCCGGGGATTCCAGTCCCTGCCCGCCGCCATCACGATGAACGCGAAGTCCACGTTGGCCGCGAGGATCTGGGCCTCGACCCTGTCCCTCGCGGTTTCGCCGGGGCGCTTGCGCGCAAGCGCATTGCGGCGCGGCAGCACCGACCTCACCCTCGCCGGCTCCTCGTCGCTGATCACCACCCAGTCGCCCACCGCGGGATAGGCCTCGCCCGCCCTGGTTTCATCCAGGAGAGCGCCGGTCGGCTGGATCTCCACTTCCTCTACGCCGCCCTCCGAGCTCCGGACTGCGGTGAATCGTCCCCGTTGCACTTCCACGATGCGGGCCGGGGAATCCCCCGGCCGGGCGGCGTTTTGAAAATCGGAGAGAAATCCTTCGTCGAAGCCGAAAGCCCGGAGCGCCTCGATTTTCAGAGGATCCTCTTCAAAACCCACGAACAGGTTACGCATGACAAACATCCTTGTTTACTTCGCGGGACGGGGCATTCGCCCCATCCCTGGAAAGCGGCCCCGAGCTGCGGCGCATGCCTTCGGAACCGAACAATGCAGACACGGCCCGGCCTCGATGCGGGATCGAAGGGCAGACCGCCCCACAGGACCCGGCCAGCGGAGGACGGAACTGTCCCGCGAGGTCGGGCATGAGGACTGCGAGAGGAAGGGGAGGTAAAGGGCTTGGAACGGTTGGCGCCTGGGCGCCTGGACGGCTTGGGCCCCGCTGCTCGCGGGTGCCGCCCTCGTTATAGCCTATTTACTGCGGGCGGGGTGCTCGCAGACCCGATCCCCTCGGAGTCCTGCAAGGGCGGAAAGGGCGGTGTACTGGTCCATGGCGTCCTCCTGAGAGAATCGAGATTTCGGACCGGCGGGTCCGGCAGGCCAGGGTGGCCCGCTACTATGTTCCCCAATGGAAGATAGTGGCACGACTGTATACTTCGGGACGCGCCGTGTAAAGGGGGTGATGTAAAGTTCCTGTCAAGCCGCAGTCACCGCGGCGCGCGGTTCGTCCCCCGCCTCAGAGCTTCTCCAGCGTGCAAACGCTGTACTTGAAGGGGGCGATCTTCGACGAGGGATCGAGCTCGTCGCGGGTGAGGCGATTCACGAGCGCCTCGGGGAAATGGAAGGGCATGAACAGTTCGCCGGGAGCGACGCCTCCGTCGAGCCGGGTCCGCGTCTCCAGGGCTCCGCGGCGCGACCTGATCCGCACGCGCTCGCCTTCCGCAAGCCCGAGGCGATCCGCGTCCCCGGGGTTCACGAGGACGTAGGAGTGGCCCGCGAAGGCACGCAGGGCGGGGCTGCGGAGGCTCAGCGTCGACGAGTGGTACTGATAGAGGATTCTTCCCGTGTTGAGCACGAAGGGATACTCCGCGTCCGGAGTTTCGCTCTGCGGCTCATAGTCGACGGGCACGATGCGCGCAAGGCCGTCTTCCGTGTTGAACCGCTCGAGAAAGAGGGTGGGGGTTCCCGGGTGGGAGGGTTCGGGGCAGGGCCACTGGATTCCCTGACGCTCGATGCGCTCATACCGGATACCCCCGAAGATGGGCGCCGCTTGCGCGATCTCGTCCCAGACCGCCCCCGCTCCCGGAAAGTGGGACTCCCGACCGCCGGGGCCGATCGGCCTGGCCATGCGCAGCGCGATCTCCTCGAGGATCCAGGAATCCGGTCTCGCCTCGCCCGGGGGCTCAACAGCCTTCCGCATCCTGAGCACGCGCCGGTCCGAGTTGGTGACGCTGCCCTCCTTCTCCGCGAAGGCGGCGGCGGGCAGGACGATGTCGGCGCGCTCCGCCGTCGGCGTCATGAAGATGTCCTGCACGACCAGCAGCTCGAGGGCTTCGATGGCCTCGACGGCGTGGTTGAGGTTCGGGTCCGTGTGCAGGGGGTTCTCGCCCATGATGTAGAGGCCTTTGACGCGGCCCTCCCCCGCGGCCTTCATGATCTCCACGGTCGTCAGGCCGCGGAGGCCCGGCAGCTCGGCGGCGGGGTATCCCCAGAGCGCGGCGACCCGGGCGCGGTTGGCCTCGTCCGACGCGGGAATGTAGCCTGGATAGTAGATGGGGGAGCAGCCGACGTCGGTGGCTCCCTGGACGTTGTTCTGTCCGCGGGGCGGATCGATCCCGGAGCGGGGCTTGCCGATCTGCCCGGTGACGAGCATCAGGTTGATGAGGGCGAAGACATTGTTCGTGCCCACCGTCTGCTGGCTCATGCCCATGCCCGTCGCGATGATCGCCGTCGGCGAGGTGGCATAGAGCCGGGTCGCCTCCCGCAGCGGCTCCGGCTCCACGGCGCAGATTTCGCGCACGCGTTCCGGCGTGTAGGGATCGAGCCTTCGCTCGAGCTCCCGGTAGGACTCCATGCCGCCCGACACGCGCCGCCGGACAAAGTCGAGATCGACCCAGCCTTCCCGCATGGCAATCCGCGCCATCCCGTTGAGGAGGGCCACGTCGCTGCCGAGCCGCGGCTGGAGCCAGACATCCGCGCGGTCCGCGAGGGCCGTCCAGCGCGGATCGATCACCACGAGCCGCGCGCCCCGGGCCCGGCCGCGCTTCAGGTAGGTGGCCGTGACCGGATGGGTCTCCACCATGTTGTTGCCGATGACGAGCACGCAGTCGCTCGTCTCGAAGTCCTCGATCGAATTGCTGCCGGCCCCGTCGCCGAGGGAGCGGAGCATCGCGGTCACGGTGGACGCGTGGCAGAGCCGGGTGCAGTAATCGAGGTTGTTTGTCTGGAAGGCGATCCTGACGAGCTTCTGGAAGAGGTAGTTCTCCTCGTTGCTGCACTTGGCCGAGGCGTAGCCGGCGAGGGCCTCGGGGCCGTGCTTCTTCTTGATGTCCAGGAAGCCCCGGGCGGCCGCATCGAGCGCCTCGTCCCAGGATGCGCGGCGGAAGCCCGAGCCCTCGCGGATGAGGGGAGTCGTGAGCCGTTCGGGACTGTGGAGGAAATCGTTGCCGAAGCGACCCTTCACGCAGAGCCGCCCGTCGTTGGGGAGGATGCCCTCGGCACCCTCGACCCGAACGACCCTGCCGTCCAGGACATGGAGGTCGATCTGGCATCCGACGCCGCAGTAGGTGCAGGTTGTGCGAACCGGGTTCGACATGCCCGGGAAGTAGCTCGCTGCCCGAAGCTCCGCACGATAGGGTTTCTCGACGAGGGCCCCGGTGGGGCAGAGCTGGACGCACTCCCCGCAGCCGTCGCATTCGGAGTCGCTCCACCGGCTCTCGCCGGCCGCGATCCTCGATCCGAGCCCGCGGTCGATCATGGACAGGACCGACTTGCCCTGGATCTCCTCGCAGGCCTTCACGCAGCGGAAGCACTTGATGCATCGGCCGGGATCGAAGTCGAGAACGGGCGAGGAGCGATCGATTCCGGGCGTGCTGCGCTCGCGCCGTGAGGGGGCCGCAGCGCGCCCGGGCTCAAGGCCGTAGCGCGCGCACAGCTCTTCGAACTCGTCATGATGGGAGCCGTCGCTGCCCAGCTCGACTTCCGAGAGCAGGGAGGACAGGACGAAGCGCCGGGCCTCCTCGAGCTCCTCGTCGAAGGCGGTGACCGACATGCCTTCGATGACGGTGGTTGAGCAGGAGGTGACCAGCCCCCGCGTGCCCTCGATCTTCACGAGACAGAGCCTGCACGCCCCCGTCGGACTGATGCGCGGATGCCAGCAGAGACTCGGTATGTCGACGCCGGCCCGGCGCGCGGCGGGAAGAAGGAGCTCGCCCCGTTCGGCCTCCACGAGCCGCCCGTCGATCCGGATCTCCACCTTCGATCCCTGTTCCATGGCCGGCACCTAGAGGAGGTCCCCGAGCGAGCGTTGGGCGCTCTGCAGCGGCAGCACGGGCGACTGTCCGAGCGGGCAGAGGGAGGTCTTGGCCATGAGCTGGGCGTCGCGCACCATGGCGGCAAGCATGTCGGTGACGCGCCCGCGTTCGCGCCCGGCCCTCGACTCGCAGAGGGCAACGAGCTCGCGGGCCTGCTCGGCGAGGGCCGCCGTGCCGACTCTGCAGGGCACGCATTTGCCGCAGGACTCGTGCTCGAAGAAGTCCATGATCGCGGAGATGACCCCGGCCAGCGAACGACCGCGCCCGATCACGATGACCGCTCCCGACCCGAGCGTGGCTCCGGCGGTGCGGAGCGCATCGTAGTCCATGGGCAGGTCGAGGGCCTCCCCCGGGACGAAGGTTCCCGCCGCACCGCCGAGAAGGACGGCCAGCGGCGGCGCGCTCCCGCCGGTTTCGAGGTCGATGCATCCGCCCGCCGCCTCGATGAGCCGCCCGAGCGGTATGCCGAACTCCCACTCGCCGTAGCCCGGGCGGGCGACGTCGCCCGAGACGCAGAATATCTTGGTGCCGGGCGACGAGGCCGTGCCCAGGCGAAGATAGGCATCCGCTCCCTCCCTGACCACCCAGGGCAGCTGGACCAGGGTCTCGACGTTGTTGACCAGCGTGGGGCGGCCCCAGAGCCCCGATTCGGCGGGGAAGGGCGGCTTGATGCGCGGGTAGCCCCGCTTGCCCTCGAGAGACTCGAGCAGGGTGAGTTCCTCGCCGCAGAGGTAGGAGCCTGCGCCCCTTCGAAGCTCGATGTCGAAGACGAAGGCGGAGCCCGGCAGGGGAGTGCCGAGAAGACCCGCATCCCGCGCGGAGCGGAGGGCCGCCTCGAGACGCTCGATCGCGAGGCCGTATTCGCCGCGAACATAGATGTAGCCCCGGCGTGCGCCGACAGCCCAGCCGGCGATCAGCATGCCCTCGAGCAGGAGGTGGGGCTCGCGCTCCATGAGGATCCGGTCCTTGAAGGTGCCGGGCTCGCCTTCGTCGGCGTTGCAGACCACGTAGCGTTCGCAGCTCTCATCGCATTCGACCGCCGCGGTCGACCGTTCCTTGACGGCTGCGGAGAAGCCCGCCCCGCCCCGCCCCCGGACGCGCGCCCGCTCGAACTCGTCGATCAGCTCCAGCGGGTCCCGCGCCAGCGCGAGCTTGAAGGCTTCGTAGCCACCCTCGCCGCAGTATTCGTCAATATCCTCGGGGTTGCGCAGAAAGCCGTAGGCGAGTGAGACCCGCGGCACGGAGGAGTCCGGCACTGCTCCTTGGCCGGCGCCGTGGGCTGCCTCCGGCGGGGCACCCCTGGGGGACGGGCCCGGGCCAATATGCGCGGCATAGCTCGCGGCATCGGGAGAAAAGGATGTGCCGCCCTCGCGGAGTTCCCGGAGGATGGTCCGGACCTTGTCGATATCGAGCCCGGCGTACACGCGATCGTCCACCATCATGGCCGGAGCGCCGGCGCAGCGTCCGAGGCAGTGGGCGGTCTCCAGCGTGAACTCTCCTTCGGCATCCGTCTCTCCGGTTTTCAGGCCGAGCTCGGATTCGATGAGGCTGAGGAGATCCAGGGAACCGATCATTCGGCAGACAGGCGAGACGCAGAGCCTGAGCAGGTGCCGCCCGCGAGGGCGGAGGCTGAGCATGGAATAGTAGCTTGCCACCCCGCGAAGCGTGGCCTTGGTGAGGCCGAAACGCCGACGGAGCGCCGCCAGCGCTTCCGGACTCAGCCAGCTGTGGCCCGAGGCCGCCTGCTCTGCATGGAGCGAGGCGAGAAGTGTATCCCGTCGTTCCATGGTTCCACTATAGGCCCCTCCGGCGGAGGCGTCAAAGCAATTCCACGGCTCAGCGAAGGAGTTCGGCCAAGCGTGCTTCGCTCAGCACGTTGAGGACGAGGGGCTGGGAGCCGTCCGCCTGGGCCTGCTGCCAGGTCACGTAGCAGGAGCCCCCGGCCCTGAGCACATCGACGTAGCGGCTCGATCCCGTGCCCCAGGGGCTCACAAAGGCGGGGAAGAGCGGAGAGAGCCGCTCGAAGCTGCCCGGGTCGCCGTCGAAGCACATGCCGAGTCCGCCCAGTTCCTCGCAGGAGTAGCCGCGGGGTCTGGCCACGGCACTGGGGTGTTCGGCGAGATTGCGGAGGCTCTCCCCGCCGTCGTAGAAGACCAGCCCGACCCGGTTCCTGCCCGACCGGGCGCCGCCGCTGGGCGCGCCGCCGCTGCGGGGCCATTCGCCGCCGCCGAGCGCGCTGCCGCTGCGAGCCCCACATCGCGACAGCACGCCTGCGGCCTCGGGGAGGTCGAACGGACAGGTGCCGCGCGTGATGGCGACATCCCAGGCTGTGCCGCGCGGCACGAGGTCCAGTCGAGGCGCTGCCTCGGGAAGACCTTCAGCGTTCAGCGCAAGGACCCCTGTGTTGGAACTCGACCAGGAGAAGGGGTGATGGCAGAAGAACATGAGGAGCCTGCCGCCGTCCGCCTCGTAGAGGAAGGGATCCTTCACGTGCAGGTATCGGGGATCGACGGATTCGAGTAAGGTTTCCACCGGCGCCGTGGCAAGAGCCTCCAGACTGTCTGCGCGCAGACGCTCGATGGTCCAGACGCCGGTGCCGGGCTTCTGGTATGAGGCGACGGGCTCGGGATACTCGATGCGCTTCTCGGAGGAGACATATAACTCGACGCCGGCTCGGGTTACCCTGAGCGCCGCGCCCTCGATCGACAGCACGTCGGCGCCGCGCGCGCGGCAGGCCGCGCCCTCCGGGCCGCCCTCAAGGCCGACCGCCGCGCCGGCCACCGGCCCCTGCGAAACCAACGCCTGCTTCTCGAAGCCGAACAATCTCCGCCACGAGCCGCCCCGGTCTGCCGAGACGAAAAGGGCCAGCTCCTTGCCCCGGTCGCCGAGATCGAGGCCGGTCCGCGAGTCGCCGGCGTTCCGGTAGCGGCCGACCAGGCAGAGCCTCCCGTCGGGGAGCGCGACCATGTTGCCGCCGCCGAACCAGTAGCCCGGGGCTCCGCGCTGCGCGGGCACGATGATCCGGGCGTTCTCCTGGTTCACCAGGGCGCGGCCGGCCGCGAGCAGCCCCGCTTCGAGCTCCCTGTCCTCATCTGCCCTGCGGATGAGCACGGCGCTTCAGCTTTCCTGGGGCTTCATGGTCGGGAAGAGGATGACGTCGCGGATCGAGTAGGAGTCGGTCAGGAACATGACGATCCGGTCGATGCCGATGCCCATGCCCCCGGTGGGCGGCATGCCCACCTCGAGACTGGATACGAAGTCCTCGTCGAGCATGTAGGCTTCGTCGTCCCCGAGCTCCCGCTCGCGGAGCTGCTGCTGGAAGCGCTCGAGCTGGATGATCGGGTCGTTGAGCTCGGAATAGGCGTTGGCCACCTCGCGTCCGTAGATGAAGGCCTCGAAGCGTTCGGTCATCGTGGGATCGCCGGGCTTCTGCTTGGTGAGAGGAGAGATCTCCGTCGGATAGTCGATGATGAAGGTCGGCTGGATGAGGTTCTTCTCCGCGAAGCGGTCGAAGGCCGCGTTGAGGATGTCGCCCCGGCTGCAGTCGGACAGCTTCTTCTTGAGGTCCTCGTCCAGTCCGAGTTTCTTCGCAAGATCCCGTGCCTCCGCGTCGTCCCTGACCGTCGAGAAATCGGGGCCCCCGTTGGTCCTGACCGCGTCGATCATGGTGAGGCGCTTCCAGGGCGGGGCAAGCTCGATATCCGTGCCCTGGTAGTTCACCTTCGTGGAACCCGTGGCCCTGACGGCGGCGTAGGCGACGACGTTTTCACAGAGCTCCATCATGTCGTTGTAGTCGGCGTAGGCCTGGTAGAGCTCGATCATGGTGAACTCGGGATTGTGGCGGATGTCGATGCCCTCGTTGCGGAAGTCCTTGCCCATCTCGTAGACCCGCTCCATGCCGCCCACGATGCAGCGCTTGAGGTAGAGTTCGGTCGCGATCCGGAGGTAGAGCTGCAGGTTGAGGGCGTTGGACCGGGTCACGAAGGGTCGGGCCGCCGCTCCCGACGCGATGGTCGACAGCACCGGCGTTTCCACTTCGATGTAGTCCCGCTGGTCCAGGTACTCGCGCACGGCCTTGATGATGAGGGTGCGCTTCCTGAAGGTGTCCATGACCTGGGGGTTCATGACCAGGTCGAGGTAGCGGCGGCGGTAGCGAAGCTCCGGATCCTTGAGGCCGTGGAACTTTTCCGGCAGGGGCTCGAGAGCCTTGGTGAGGAGGCTCACCTTCTTTGCGTGCACGGAGATCTCGCCGCGGCGGGTCCTGAACACCAGTCCCTCGACGCCGACGATGTCCCCGATGTCGTAGGTCTTGACCAGGCCGTATGACTCGGGTCCGAGCTCGTCGGCATTGACGTAGATCTGGATGCGTCCGTCGCGGTCCTGCAGGTCGAGGAAGGAGGCCTTTCCGATGTCCCGGAACGACATGACCCGGCCGGCCACGGAGACTTCCTGGTTCTCGAGCGCTTCGAAGCCGTCCTTTATCTGCGTCGAGTGGTGGGTCTGCGTGAAGCGGACCACCGCAAAGGGATCGCGACCCTCGGCCTGGAGCCTGGCCAGTTTCTCCCGGCGGACGAGCTGCTGCTCGGACAGTGCGTGCTGGGCCGCCTCCGCTTCATCGTCGGGAAGAGGCGCGGCGCTCGTCGTCTGGTCGTTCGTCATTGCAAGTGTCTCCCGGTCTGCAGGTTGAGCAGGGTGTTGAAATGCTTGGAGTATTTCAACGGCTTTTCAGGAGGCATTGTAGGGGATAAGGGGCTGCACGTTCAATATCGGCGCATCCGGGTCTTGGCGCGCCGGCCACGTCCCTGTCCGCCGCGATGGGGGACCGGGAGGGACTACAGAACGAGCTCGCCCTCGCGTTCGATGGCTTTTTCTTTCCCGTCCTGCATCGTGGCCACGATCGTGGGCCGGGACACGAGGCCGTCGAGGTGGATCAGCGCGGGGCCATCCTCGTCATAGTTGGCGCCGATGGCGAAATGGCAGGTTCCGAAGGCCTTCTCGTCCTCGAGCATCCGGCCCACGATCTCGGCCTTCGGGTTGAGGCCGATCCCGAACTCGCCTATGGCGCGCGCATTCCGCTCGTACTCCGCCGCCTTCTCGGCCGTGAGCGAGCCCTCCGCACCGAGGCCGCGCGCTCCCTCCGCCCCGAGCTCGATCGCGCGCTCGAGTCTCCGCGCTTCCTCGCCTCCCTCGATGGCGACGACGAAGCCGCGCTCGACCCTGCAGCGGATCGGCGTGCGTATGACGATGTCCCCCACGCTGTCCGCGATCGAGCCGTCGAAGGCGATGACGCCGGTGGCGCTCGCCAGCGCCGGCGAAACGAAGACCTCGCCCGCGGGCAGGTTGCCCCCCGACCCGGGCGCCGAATAGTCGCCGTCGTCGCTGCGCGACTGTCTTCCCTGAAGGCCGAGCATGAGATCGGTCCCGGTGGCGTTCGTGACGCGGAGCGAGACTGCCTTGTCCAGGACCGCCTTGATGCGGCGACAGCGTTCCTGAAGCTCGGCGTAATCGATGGGCACCGTCTTCTTGAACATCTCCCGCGAGATGTTGGGCGACCAGAAAGCGCGGAGCGTCTTGGCGCCATGGAGCTGATAGTTGAAGACATGGTCATAGGATACGCCGTCCCATTCATAGGGAGTGCGGATGCCTTCCGCGTCCTTGCCCAGACGCTCCGCGGACAGCGAGACCACCACGTCGGGTTGGCCCTCGAAGGAGGCCAGCACGAGTTCCTCGGCGTCGTCCATCTGCGTCTTGACCGGCTGGAGGATCAGGGTTGCGCGTGCGCCGGCGGAGATGGCGGAATCGTAGATGGCCGACGCGATCTCGAGGACCTCGCGCCGGGGATTGGTGATGATGAGGACCTTCTCGCCCGGCTGGACTCGAAGCGAGGTCTTGACCGCGGTGTCCGCGGCGCGCATGAGATCAGGATCACTGCCGAAGGAGGCCGCCTCGCAGAGAGTGCTCATGGCCTTCATCAAAAGCTCTCTGGGCCGTCCTGTCAAGGATGGGCCGGCCGCTACCGATTTCCGCCCCAGCGGAGCGCAAGCAGGAGCCCGAGCCGGAAGCCCGCGGCGAATCCGCGAATGCCGCAGCGCGCGGCGGACTGTGCGTCTTCCTCCGGATGGGAGGGGTCGTGGGCGTAGGCGCTCCATCCGAAATTGGAGTTCAGGCGGAGCGCGGGCTGTCCGCGACGCTGCGCGGGCCAGGAGGCGAGGGTGGTCAGGACCGCGACGTGGTTGGGCAGGGCCCGTGTCGCGATATGGTACCGGAAGCCCTCCGCGCTGAGGACCGGGGCGGAGAGCGGGCATTCGCAGCCGAGCAGCAGGCGCAGTTCGGGGCCGAGTCCCAGGACGAGGTCGAGTACGCAGACCGGAGCGGACAGGCTGGCATCGTACAGAAAGGCCGCCTGGACACCTTCCACGACGCCGTCAAAGCCGGGACCCAGAACCGCAGCGAGATCGAGCACGATGCCTGCAGACGCGACGCCGCCCCGTGCCGGGCGGTCCAGGCCGATCAGCGCGCCGGCCCCGAGCTCCACGATGAAGGGCGCCGCGCTCTCCCCCGGTTCCGGGACAGGCTGCGGCGCGCGAAGGTCCTGCGCGGCGACGGCCACGGGAATGCTGAGTGCGAAGAACGTGATCAGGACCAGGGCACGGCGTCGTGGCTGCATCCTACCTCCGCCAGCTGATCGTGCGGCAGGCTGCTGTCTGATTGAAGGAAACACGGATGCAGCGGCGCTCACGGTCGCGGCCCGGTCCGCATTCTCAGGACGGGGCCGGTGTCCCTGGGTTGGCGCGGCGTCCCTGGGTTGGCCCGGATTCAGTTCCCGCCGGAGCGGCCGATGCGACGATAGAGCGGCACGCGGGCGGAAACATTGAGATCGAGGCCGGACTGCTCGCCGCGCTCAAGGTAGCGGCAGCCGATGCCGGCGATCATCGCGCCGTTGTCGCCGCAGAGCCGGGGAGGCGGAAAACGAACAAACAGGTCCTTCCGCGCTTCCAGGAGCCTGCGAAGGTAGGAGTTGGCGGCGACCCCGCCGCCGGCCACCACGCGCGGGATGCCGCTGTCCTCCACGGCGCGGAAGAGCCGCGAGGCCAGCAGGTCGATCGCGGCCTTCCTGAACGATGCCGCGATGTTCTCGGGGCTGGCCTCGGCCCCGGGACGGCGATACTGCTCGAGCTGATGGACCGCCGCCGTCTTGAGGCCGGAGTACGAGAGATCGTAGCGATGTTCGCCCTTATGGAGCGAGGGCACGGGGAAGCGGAAAGCCTCCGGGTCCCCGCGCTCGGCGAGGCTGTCTATCGCGACCCCGCCCGGATAGCCGAAACCGTAGTGCTTGGCCACCTTGTCGAATGCCTCGCCGACGGCGTCGTCGATCGTGGTGCCCAGCACCTCGATCCGATCGAAGTCCTCGACCCGGCAGATGATGCTGTGGCCGCCCGACACGAGGAGGCCGATGAAGGGATAGGGAGGGACCGGAGCCTCGTCGGTGGCCCCGACGAGCTGCGAGGCATAGAGGTGGGCCAGCATGTGATTCACGCCGACAAAGGGTTTCCCGATGGACCAGGCAAGGCCCTTGGCAAAACAGAGGCCGACCAGGAGGGAGCCTACGAGGCCGGGTCTCGAGGTGACAGCGACGCCATCGAGCTCCCCTGCGGCCAGTCCGGCCCGGGCCAGGGCTTCGGAGACCACGGCGCTGATCCACTCGGTGTGGGTGCGGCTGGCTATTTCGGGTACGACGCCCTGATATTTCTCGTGAAATGGTATCTGCGTGGCCACGACATCGCTGAGAATGCGTCGTCCGTCCTCGACGACGGAGGCGGCGCATTCGTCGCAGGAAGATTCAATTCCCAGTACTCTCATCGTCGCTGGCCGCCTCCGAAAGCATGAAGCGGGAAATGGTCGAGAGCGAGAAACCCTCGGCGACAAGCTGAGGGTAGAGATCCATGAGGGTTTGGGCCAGATCCGCCGACCAGACATGACCGATCATGACCGCGCTCCCGTTTTTCGCGGCACGACGCTTGCCGTCTTCGACGGCGCGGACTATGGACGCCTTATCTGAAGAATTGTCAAGAAACACGGAGCGCTCCCAATATCGGATTCCCTCCCGTTGCGCGGCCTCCGGTACGGCCGAGCCCGAGACGGTGAGCGAGTCAAGATAGTAGATTCCCTTGGCTTTGGCAACCGAGGCAACTTTCTCCATAAGCTCCAAATTCGAGGTGGCGGCAGAACCCATATGGTTGTTCATGCCGACCGCACCCGGCACGGTTCGCAGATTGTTCTCGATGGTCCGCTCCACCTCCGACGCATCCATGCCGATCTTCAGCTCGCCGGGGCCGGGATTCTGCGTGCCGAGGGGCTGCATGGGCTGGTGGAGGATGAGCTCCTTGCCTGCCGCCCTGACCGCCTCCGCGTCCCGCGTGCTGAAGGGCAGGTCGGGCAGGACGGCCACGGTGAGCGGAAAAGGCAGCTTCAGAAAGGGCTCCAGCTGTGAATAATTATTTCCGGCATCGTCGATTACGAAGATCAGCACCTTGCTAATGGCCCGGGTGACAGGTCGGGGCGGGACCGGCCGGACACTCAGGGAGGCGGGCAGGGTCGGCAGGGATCCCGCGGGTCGGACGGGCTGTGCGCTGGACCGGCCCGCCCCCGGATCCGGGTCTCCGGCGGCCCTTAGAGCCGCCTCGGCCGCGGCTGCGGCGTCAGGCATCACCGCCACCCCCGCAGCGGGAGGCACAATTCCCGGATTGCCTGGCTCCTCGCCGTCCACCGCTGAGGGCGAGGTGGGCCCTCCGGCCTGGGGATGGCCGGCCGTCGGCACTGTCCGGTCCAGAAGAACGGCCACGGCCACGCCTGCAGCGAGGATAGCCAGGGCTGCCAGAGCATGGCCGGCAGTTATGGGGCGGGATGGTTTGCCTTTTCGTGGAGCCGCTTTCCTCGGCGTGCGACGGCGGGGGGTCGCTCGTTTCTGCACCATGTCAAATATAGAGACGACTGGTCCAAGGTTCAAGCGGCGCCTCGGGGCCGGTCCGCCCCGCTTGGCCCGAGCCGCCCGGCACGCGGCCTGCCGGCCGTCAGGAGACGTAGGAGAGGGTCGACTCGGGACTGGATTCCTTGAGCTTGCGAAGGGCTCGCTTCTCGATCTGCCGTACCGTTTCAGGAGAAATTCCCATTTCCGCGCCGATGCTCTTCAGGGTGTGCCGCTGTCCGCCCAGGAACTCGAAGCGGTACATGAGAATCTGGCGCTCCTTCTCGAGCAGAATCTCGAGCATGCGGAGCGTCTCCTCGCGGGCATAGGAACGCATGAGCTCGTTGTCGGGGCTGTAGCTGTAATCTTCATAGACATCCATGATCGAGCCGGAGTCCTCACCGGATTCGGTCTCGAGCGACACGAGGTTGGAGCCGATCTCCATGACCGCGTGGATGGCGGCGCGGGGAACGCGCAATTCGGCGGCGATTTCGGCGACCGTGGGCTCGCGCTGCAGAATCTGCGTCAGGGTACTGTAGGTGCGCTGTATCCGTCTGAGCAGCTCTTCCTTGCGATGGGGGAGTCGGATCGCCCGGCGACTGTTGACGAGGGCGCGCGTGATGGCCTGCTTGATCCACCACGAGGCATAGGTGGAAAAGCGGACGTTTCGCTCGCCGTCGAATTTCTCCGCGGCTTTGATGAGTCCGACATTGCCTTCCTGGATGAGATCGATGAGCGGCATGTCCGGGGTGACGAAGCCCCGGGCGATTTTCACGACCAATCTGAGGTTGGACTCGATGAGGCGGCGCCGGGCCGACTCGTCCCCGGCGAAGACGCGGCTGGAGAGACTTTTCTCTTCATCTGCCGTCAGGAGCGGAATCTGCTTGATGGCCGAGTAATAAGCCCGAAGCCCGTCCTCGTACCCTTCGCATCTGGTCGGTTCTTTCATCTTTGTACTCCGCCTATCCATAAGCAATAGGCGTGCCAAGTGGCAGATGTTGTCACCGATTGTTTCTATGTGGCAGTCATGCAACGAAATAAAAAAAGCGGCCGCGCGGTGGCGGTCGCTCATCCTGCCCATTCGTCTACTAATTCACACTTTCAGGCTTCCATCCCGTCTACTGGATCATACTTATGGGATGAGGGCCGAGCGGACCGACGCGGTGTTGTGTATGATTCCCGTGCTTCCCGCGTTCGAGGGCAAATCCCTGATGAGGGTGAACAGCGCAAACAGGACGACCACTGTAACGACAATCTTTCTCATGCTCTTCTCCGGAAACGCATACAGGATACACCCTGAGTCTCAGAGCATCAAGCCGCTTCACTTCAGATATTTCAAGGGATCCACCGGATTCCCGTGATGGTAGAGCCCAAAATGCAGGTGCGGACCGGTGCTGTACCCGGTGCTCCCGGTCAGGCCGATGACCGCGCCCTGACTCACGACCTGCCCGATTCTCACGGAATACGAGGTGAGATGGCCGTAGAGCGTCTGGATGCCCTCGGCGTGGCTCAGAATGATGTAGTTCCCGTAGGTCGGGTTGTAGCCGACATCGGCGACCCGCCCGTCCATGGCCGCCCTGACCTGAGTACCCGGATCGGCGGCGATGTCGATACCCGCGTGGAAGGAACGGACACCGGTAAAGGGATCCGGGCGATATCCGAAGTAGGAGGTCAGCGGGCCCCGCAGGGGCCACATGACCTTTTCGCCGAAAATCCGCTTGAGCTCGGCATCGGGAAGCCGCGCGCCCGGAATGAAGAGACTCTGACCGACCTTGATGACGGCGCTGCCGAGATCGTTGGCGTCCACGAGCCGGGTGGCATCGAGATTGAAGCGCTTAGCGATGGAGCTGATGCTGTCCCCCGCACGCACGCGGTACAGGAGGCCGTTCATGTTCGGAATGCGCAGCTCGGTGCCGATGCGGAAGGCGCGGGCGTTGGTGATGCCGTTCAGGGACACGAGCGTGTCGACCGCTATGCCGAATCGGCGAGCCACGCTCGCCAGGCTGTCATTCTTGCGCACCGTGTAGCTGCGAAGCTCCAGCATGGCAGGGGGTGGAGGCAGCGAGACCGCGTCCGCGCCGGGAGTGTCGCCGTTCATCTCCGGCGTGACATAGGCGAGAAGGAGATCCGTGTCCGCAGCATCGTCGGGGAGGAGGGCGCCGCTGGGCAGGGGGAGCGCCGGATGCATGAGGCCCGAGACCAGCCAGAACGCGGCGACCGCCAGGACGAGCAGGGCTGCCGCGATGAGCTTGAAGCGCGGGGAGCTGCCCGCGAGTTTTCCCATGCCCCGACGGAGTCCCCGGCCCACGCCGCCTAGTGGGGCTGAGAGCCGGAACAGTAAGGGCTTTGCCGCGCCGGGCCGCAGCTTCCCGTGGAACCGCCCAGCCCGCGGGGCGGGCCGATCGGGATGCGGATCCGGCATGCGGGTATGGCTCTGTCTTCTGGGAGCCGGGAGCTGACGGAACTGCAGACTCTGTCCGGAGAAGGGATGGGCTGCAAAGTCCGCGGGCTTGGCCACGGAGGCGGGCAGTCGGCCCGACAGAAGGGGGCTCGGACGCGAACGCGGGCCCTGCGAGTCGGGCCGGCCGAGACCCGCCAGGCCGATCTGGACCGAGCTTCGCTCCGACTGACGGGTCCAAACCCGCTCCGCCTGGCCCGATGTCCGACGCCGGGATACTTTCTGGTGACCGATGATGCTTTCCATCTAGTGACTTATCGACAATTCGCGGGGAGGGCATTATAGTCGGAACCTGCCCCATGACACGAAGTAGAATAAGGCCGATGCTCGCAGTGCTGACTGCCGCCGTCATTGCCCTGGTCGTGAAGGCATTCGTGCTCGATGCCGCCGTCGTGGACGGCCGATCCATGCTGCCCCTGCTCAGGCCGGGCAGCGTGGTCCTCGTGCTGCGCTGCGCCTACGGGATTCGGTCGCCGGCGTCCGGAGGCTATCTGCTCCGCTGGGCGAGCCCCGGCCGCGGGGATGTGGTCGTGGCCGTGGATCCCATGAACGGGAGGACGGTGGTCAAGCGAACGGCCGCAGTCGGGCCTCTCAGGCTCGAGGCCAAGGGCAGCGAACTTCATGCTGCGGGAATAGAGATACCCCTCGACGAGGAGGGCGCGCGCCGCTGGCAGTCCGGGCTTTCGCTCCGTGATGGCCAGCTTTTCCTCCTGGGCGACAACCCGCCGGAGTCGATGGACTCGCGCAGCTACGGCCCGGTCGATGCCGGAACCCTGCGGGGCAAGGTGCTGCTCCTTCCCGAGTGGATCAGACGATGAACCGGCGAAGCTGGCGCTACTGGTCGGTGATTGCCCTGCTCGGCATCTTCGCGATCATCATCCTCTATCGGTACGCCAGCCTCGCGGCGAGTTCGCATGGCGCGCCCGAGCTTACGGACTCGGGCATGGATCGCGGCAGCATCGCCGATCGCTCCGGGCGGATCCTCGCCATGGACTCCCCGCTCTACAACGTGGCCGTCTGGCGTCCCGAGACGGACCGGAATGCCTTTCCCGCGGAGGCGGAGCGGCTCGCTTCCATCCTGGGGATGGATGCCAAGGACATCCGGGATCGCTGGTCCGGCGGAAGCGCGGACTTCTTCTATCTCAAGAAACGCGCCCAGCCCCAGGAGGCGCGCGCCGTGGAGGACGCCAAGTCGTCCGGCGCCTTCCAGGGGGTGGTCGTCGAAAAGGTCCCCGGCAGACTCTACCCCGAGAAGAGGCTGGCTTCGCATCTGATCGGCTTCGTCGGCGACGGCAATCGCGGGCTTGCCGGCATCGAAAGCAAGTACGATACGGACCTGCTCCCGGCGGCTGTGCCCCCGGGCCGGCGGGCCGGGGGAGCGACGCAAGGCGCCAGCGTGGTCCTGTCCATCGACGCGGACATCCAGTACTCGCTCGAGGAGATAGCGCGCAAGGCGATGAGCGACACCGGAGCGCAGGCCATCATCCTGCTCGCGGCCGACGCCCGCACGGGGGAGCTCCTCGCCTACGTGGCAATGCCCGATTTCGATCCGAACGACTATCTGGATTCGCCTCCGGACTCCTGGTACGACTGGCCGAGCGTCTATGCCTACGAACCCGGATCGGTCTTCAAGGTGTTCAGCATGGCCACGGTGCTCGATCTGGGCGGCGCCACGCCCAACAGCACCTTCTACTGCGACGGGGCCTACCACTCCACGACGCCCTCCGGGGAGAAGATCACCATCAAGTGCCTCGGCGTCCATGGGACGGTGAACATCGAGAAGATCCTCGAGTTCTCCTGCAACGCCGGGGCCGCCTACGCCTCGGACACGGTGAGCGCCCTCGACTTCTACGACAAGCTCGTGTCCTTCGGCTTCGGGGCGCGCACCGGGGTGGCCCTCGCGGGCGAGACCGCAGGGCAGCTTCGCTCGCCCGAGCAATGGTCCCTTCGCTCCAAGCCGACGATCGCCATGGGGCAGGAGCTCCTGGTGTCCGCCCTGCAGATGACCGCAGGCGCCACCGCGATCGCCAACGGCGGCGTGCTGCTCAAGCCCATCGCCGTGGAACGGCTCGTCGGCCCGGACGGCGCCACGATCTACCAGAACGCGCCGCAGGCCGTTCGCCGCGTCGTTTCGGAGCAGACGGCGCACGAGATCCTCGCCGCCATGGAAACCGTGTCGAGCGCGGGCGGCACCGGCAGACGCGCCGGCATCAAGGACGTGCGCATGGCGGTCAAGACGGGCACCGCGCAGATGATCGACCCCCGCACGCGCGGCTATTCCGACACCGACTACCTGGCCTCGACCCTCGCCATATTCCCGGCCGACGATCCGAGGATCATTCTCTACCTCGCCATCGTCAGGCCCACCGGCTCCTCCTATTACGGGGGCATGATCGCCGCGCCCGTGGTGCGCGAGGCGGCCGAGGCGATCCTGAACATCACGGACATCCCGCGGGGCGACAGTCCCATGGTGGTCCATCCGGGAACCGTGAGCATCCCGGCTCCCGCCCCCGTGGTCATAGGGGACACGATGCCCGATCTCACCGGTACTCCCAAGCGCCTTCTCCTCCCCCTCCTCGGACGGAAGGACATCTCCGTGCGCCTCGTGGGCGAAGGCTACGTCGTGAGCCAGAGTCCGGCTCCCGGCAGCCCCGTGACGCCGGGGACCCGGGTCGAGCTGGATCTCAAATGAGCGCGTTCCTCTCCAGCGAAGACGGAGGATCGCCCGATCGGCGCAGCAGGCTGCGGGAGGCCAATCTGCGGGCTCTCGACGGCCGGATCCCCCCGCTTGCCGGACTGATCCGCTCGCTGTCGCCCGACCTTCCCTCCCCCCTCGTGCCGCTGACGGCGCAGAACGGGCAGGCGAGCGCCAAGACCGTGGCGGGTGTCTGGCTCCATTCCCCCCGCGCGCCGGAGGAAGAGGCGCAGAGGCTCGTGGAGGCGGCTCTCGATCCCGTCGCGGACGTGGCAGTGCTCCTCGGATTCGGCCTGGGCTACCTGGCCGAGGCCTGCCTCGACCGCTCCCTGTCGGCCATCCTCGTATGCGAGGCGGATCCGGCCGCGCTCGCCGCCGCCTTCGATCTGCGGAATATGGAAAGGCTTCTGGCCGACGAACGCGTAGGATTCATGGTGGGAGGCGACGCGGGCGCCGTGCTGAGCGCGCTCGAGCTGTCGGGAGGCTCGAGAGCCTCGCTCGTCGGCCTGCGCGCCGCCGAGCTCTCGAGCCCGGAGTGGTACACGCTCGTGCGCGAAGCCGTGCAGCGGTGGAACGCAAAGGGCTCGGCCAACGAGAACACCCTCCGGAAGTTCGGACGGCTGTGGGTGAGGAACCTGGCCAAGAACCGCCGGGCGGTCTCGCGTACCCCGGGGGTGCGGACGCTCGAGGGCAGGTTCGCGGGACAGCCCGCCGTGGTCCTGGCGGCGGGACCGAGTCTCGACGCGGTGCTCCCGCAGCTTCGCGAGATCGCACAACGCGCAGTGGTGGTCTGCGTGGACACCGCGCTCAGGAGCCTCGCGCTGCACGGGGTCGACCCCGACTTCCTCGTGGTGGTCGATCCCCAATACTGGAACTGGCGCCACATTGCCGGACTGGACGCACGCCGGACGGTCATGATCTCGGAGTCGGCGGCCTGGCCGGCCGTGCTGCGAACCGCCTGCCGGTGCCGCTTTCTGGGAGGAAGCCTCTTCCCCCTGGGCAGGCGCCTGGAGAGTTTCTCGGGAGAGAAGGGAAGGCTGGGCGCGGGCGGGTCGGTGGCCACGAGCGCCTGGGATCTGGCGAGACTCCTGGGCTGCGAGCCCATCTGGATGGCCGGGCTCGACCTCGGCTATCCGGGCGGAGCGACCCATGCGCGTGCGAGCCTGTTCGAGCAGCTGTCGTTCGCCCGGGGCACGCGCCTCAAGCCTGCGGAGGTCGAGCAGGTCTCTTCGATCCACGGCCTGCCGGGCTCCCTGGCTCCGAGCATGAGCGGCGGCACGATCAGGACGGATCCGCGCATGGGCCTCTACGGCTGGTGGTTCGAGGCCAAGCTGGCGCGCGCAGATGCCCCACGCACCCTCTCGCTGTCGCCCGGCGGGCTCGCCATTCCGGGCATGGCGCTCGCCTCACTCGACGAGCTCCTCGGGACAGCCCCCTGCAGGGAGAAGCTGGATGCGATCCTCGCGGACATAGACTCGCTCGCTCCGCGAGAAGGCGAGGAGGGGCCCGACTCGGCAGCCGACTCGTCAGGTGGCCCGGATGGTGGCGCGGCGAGTGGTCCGGAGGGCGACCCAGGCGGCGACCCTCCGGGTATGGCTGCGCTCCTCGCCGAGCTCGGCAGCATCGAGTCCGAGGCCCTGGCCGCCCTCGACCTCGCCCGGGAGTTGCGGGGATCACTCGCTCGCGGTGGCGCAGGCGCGGCTCGGGGCAGTGCCTTTGGCGCCGCCCTGGGCGCCGCCTCGGGAGCCGACCTGGTGGAGTCCGCCCTGGCTGCCCTGGACCGGGCCGATTCCGCGCTCGCCAGCTGCGCGGCCAAGGATATCACCGGCTTTCTGCTGCCGCCCCTCGGTGAGCTCCTGGCCCGTCGCGCGCGGACGCTGGAGGAGAACCTCGAGCAGTCGGAAGCCATCTATCGAAGCGTCGCGGAATCGGCCCGCTACCATGTGGAGAAGTTGAGCGCCGGATGAGCCGCGGGCCGAACCGAGTCAGACGTGAATGCCGCTCTCATGCGAACGGCGGTGATCCGCCGTGGTGCGGCCCGCGGAGATTAGAAGAGCATTAATTCAATTCCGAGAACAATTTTACCAAGTCTTCACTGTCTATACTTTGTGATCAATCCAGACCATTTGCACTCATGAGGATCACAAAGAGGAGGCATGTTCATGGGCAGAAAAGCGGCTTCTGGTATTGTCGGGCTTCTGTTTCTTCTCTTTGTGGCCGATCCCGGCATCGGACAGGACGTCTTCAGCTTCGGAAGGCTCTCCGCCTCCTCGCATCCAGCAGCCAACGGAGGCACTGAGCTGGTCTTCGAGGCGGTCCTCAATCTCAACGTCGTCCCCATCGCCTTCAACTTCCACTGGGAGCGGAGCGATGGAGCACACTCGCAGGTCAAGGTCGTGAACGTGAGCAACGCCGCGGCCCGAACCTACACGATGGTCGAGCGCTGGACAGTGGGGCCCGGAGCTTCGACCGCGGGGCTCTGGGAGCGCATCTTCGTCAACAGCGGAAACACCCATCTGAGCTCCGGACCGATCCAGGTGGCAGAAGGTTCGGCACCGGCGGCGGTGGCTTCACAGCCGGCGCCCGCAGTCCAGCAGCCGGCGCCCGGCGCCCATCCCGCCTATCTGCACGCGCTCAGCGATCTGCGCATGGCCCGCGCCCTGCTGAGTGGCTGGAGCAATCCCTTGATCATGCGCCAGCTGCAGAATGCGGTCCAGGAGATCGAGGGGGCGCTCGGCGATATCACGAGGGCGGCCATCAGCGACGGCAAGAACATCGACGATCATCCGCCGGTCGATACGACGCTGGACAACAGAAACCGTCTCACGCGCGCGCTCGAACTCCTCAACACGGCATACAAGGACATAGATGAGCGCGAGACCAACCCTGCCGATGCCGCCCTGCGCAGCACGGCCCTCGGGCACATCAGCAGGGCCCGCCAGGACCTCAACGATGCCCGCAAAATCATGAGTTGGCTCTAGCATCGAGCGGGCGGTAAGCGCGAGCCCGGCTTCTCCTGCCCGGCGAGCGGGGCGCGCTTTCAGGACTGGATGGCAATTGAAACGGCGACCTCGACGCCCTTCACGCTGCGGTAGGCAACGATGACCCGCTGACCCATTCTGAGCCGGGACAAGGGGACGATCTTCCCCGCCGCGTTCTTGATGATGGTGGCCGCGTTGATCGCGATGACGATCCTGGCCGAACCCGCGCTGACGGTAATGCGTTCGAGACGGTGCCGGGCCGGACTGGCCGCGGCGATGAGGGTGATGCGGCCGCGGCTTCGGAGCAGCTTCCCCGGGCGGAGGGAGCTGGGCGCAGCGGTCTTCAGCAGCGGGCTCGCCGCGGGTGCCGCGGACCTTTGGGCAGCGGCCGCGCCTTGGGCAGCGCTCGCGGCAGCGACCGGCGCGGAGTTCGCGCCGGCGCCATCCGGGGCCACAACCGCGCCCGAAGCCGCGGCCGCCCCGGCGCTATCGGTGGCCGTGGGCGTGTCGGTGCCGGATGTCGCCGGTGCCGCGGCCCCCTGGGGCAGACCGGACTGCGGCGGCATCTCGCCGAGCACCAAGGCAATCGATACCAAGAGGAGCAGTACGAGGAGGAGAGCTCGTTTCATCACATTCTCCTGCGCCGCCCCCGCATGCACTCAAGGGGACGACTCTTGGAGCATCGGAGCTCTTCCGCACCCTTCCTTAATTAGAGTTTCTTCATGTTCTGGAGCGAGGGCGTGGGCGAGGGGAAGACCGCAGTGAAGACCGCGCCCCCCTCGGGGTGATTCGAGGCTCTCAGGGATCCGCCATGAATTCTGAGCACCGATGCGGCGAGACTGAGCCCGATGCCGTACCCCGGCCCCTCCGCGTTCCGGCCGCGGTGGAATCTGAGAAAGATGGACTCGAACTCGTCGGGCGGGATGCCCTTGCCGTGGTCGCGAATCGAGACGGTGGCCCCCTGCTCATTCTGGGAGCTCGCCATCTCGATGTGGCTGCCCGGCGGCGAATAGCGAAGCGCGTTCTCCATGATGCTCATGAAGGCCTGATACAGTCTCAGCGGATCGCCCCTGACGTTGGCCGGCCTCAGGGCGGAGAGGTCGAAGTTCATGCGCTGTTCCTCGGCGAGCGGCTTGAAGTCGTCCGCCAACTCGCGCAGGACCGCGTCGATCCGCACCGGCTCGGTGGCAACCTCGACCTTGCCCGCCTCGAGCCGGGCCAGATCGAGCATGCGCCCGACCAGCCTGACCATGCGCTCGACCTCCTCGAGATTGCTCTCGAGCACGCGCTCGTACTCGTCCGAAGAGCGGGCATGCTTGAGCGCGAGCTCGAGCTCCCCGCGAAGGACGGTGAGGGGGGTCCGCAGCTGATGTGCGGCGTCGTCGGTGAAGCGCAGCTGTTCCTCGAAGGCGAGCTCGACCCGGTCCATCATGGTGTTGAAGGCGTTGGCCAGTTCGGTCAGCTCGCGGCTTTCGTTGGGGGCCCTGACACGCTCGTCCAGCCGCCGCTCGGTGATCCTGCGGAGGGTCTCCACCATTGAACCGAGGGGGGCCATCATGCGTCCGCCGACGAGCGCCGCGGCGAGTGCCCCCACCGCGGCCGCGGCCGGAGCCAGGAGAATGAGGAGGAGCCGCAAAGCATTGAGCGCCCCGCGGGCCCGGCTTCGCGAGACTATCACCTGGACCACGGCCGAGAAGCCCATGTCGAGCTTGAGGGGCACCGAGAGCACGCGGAAATCGGTGTAGCCGCCGATGTCCTCGTCGGTGTCCACGTCGCGGTACATGGCCTGTCCGCCCCGGGCCGCCTTGAGCGCGGCGGTCGACAGCGGCACGGCGCTGTCAAAACCGTGGGTGGCAGCGAGACTCTTTCCGTCGAAGCTGAGGATCTCGACACCGGTGCTGAGGAGGAAGCCCGATCCGGCCCGCTCGTCCGCCCAGAGTTTGGCGAGATCCTTGAAGGCCGTGGGTCCCGGCCTGCCCGCGCTGCGCCCCGGGAAGTCCCGCGCATAGGCACGGATCGAGGCCATGACTCCCACCGCGCGGGAGGCGAGGTAGGCGTCGAGGTCTTCGTCGATGATGCGCTGGAAGTAGGCGTAGAGCACGAAACTGAAGATGAGATAGGAAGCGAAGACGACGAGCCCGAGGCGGATTGCGAGGCGCAGCCTCAGCGAACTCTGTCTCACGCCTGGACCTTCAGCTGTCCCGGGAGAGTCGCTTCGAACCCGCTCCGCCTGCCGGATCCGCGGTCTCCGGACCGGGCTCGCCACCGAGAGGCCCGCGGATCTCGGGTTCGTCGCCACCGACGAGCTTGCGGATCTCTGGCTCGTCGGTAAGGCAATAGCCGCGGCCCCGCACGGTCCGGATGAGCTTGAGCTCCCGTCCCGCGTCCACCTTGGACCGGAGGTAGTTGATGTAGACGTCGATGGTGTTGGTCCCGGTCTCGAAGGCGATGCCCCAGACCTGTTCGGCGATCATCGTTCGCGATACGACGCAGCGCGCCCTCGACATGAGGTACTCGAGCAGGCCGTACTCCCGGTTGGAGAGCACGATCTCGTCTTCGCCTCGCCTGACCCGGCGGCTGCGCTGGTCAAGCACGAGGTCGGCCACCTTGAGGACGGGCGTCTGGCTGCCCTGGGCCCTCCTGATGAGGGCGCGGGAGCGCGCCAGCAGCTCTTCGAAGGCGAAGGGCTTGGGGAGGTAGTCGTCGGCGCCGGTCTCGAGACCCCGCACCTTGTCCTCGAGCGAGTCGCGGGCGGTCAGGATGAGGACCGGTGTCGTTTGACTGGCGCCGCGGAGGCGCTCCAGAAAGGTGAATCCGTCGATGCCCGGCAGGCCGAGATCGAGGACGATGAGGTCGAAGCTCTGGCTCTCCGCAAGCGAGGCTCCCTCGAGACCGTCGTGGGCTACAACGGTCTCCATGCCTTCCTCTTCGTAGCCTCGCGCAATGAACGAAGCGACCTTGAGCTCGTCCTCGACTATAAGCACACGCATGGAATCTCGCATTCGCCGCGGTGGTCACTGCGGCAAGCATGATTATAGGGCGGAAGGGCGAAGGGCCTCAAGGATGGCCGCCGCGGGGCGTCCTCGGTCCCGGGCTTCGACCTCTTCCATGGCCGCGCAGACCGCCCGGGTCCTCCGGAGAGCGGCCTAAAGTTTCCGGCCGATACGCCGAAAATAAAGCAGAGGGAAACCTCTACACGGTATGCTTAAAGACGTCCAGGCATACCGTTTTTTTATGCCCTCAGCCCTGCGCGTGGAAGAGGATGATCAGGGAGACGCTCAGCCCGGAGATCAGAATCGACGCCAGGGCCCCGAGGAGGGCCGCCCTCGGTCCTATCGAAGCGAACGACCTCATCCTGATGTCCAGGCCGAGCCCCGCCATGGCCGCCGTCATGAGCCAGCCGTCGAAGCCCGCGAGGGCCGCGCGAGTCCCCGCAGCGAAGGGCGCGACGGAGTTGAGGATCACGGCCGCAAAGAACAGCAGCGCAAACCAGGGCACGCTGACTCTGCGTCCTCCCCTCGGCGCACCAGCCGCAGCGCCGGCCGGAGTCCCGGCCGGAGTCTCGGCGCCTCCGGGCCCGTCGAAGGGGATGAAGGAGAGGACGAGGGTCAGGGGGACGACAAAGAGCACGCGGATCATCTTTACGGTCGCCGCGATTCCCCGCAGCGAGTCAGGGAGGACGGAGCTGGCGGCCGCTACCTGGGCCACCTCGTGTATCGAGCTCCCCGTCCAGAGGGCGTACAAGAGCCCCGGCATGCCCATGAGCGCGCGGGCGAGGGGATAGAGGAACATGAAGGCCGTCCCGAAGAGGGTGACCGCCCCGATGGCGAAGGCCGCATCCTCCTCGTCGGCGTCCACCACCCCGCCGACCGCGGCGACGGCGGAGGCGCCGCAGATCGAGACGCCGCTGCCGAGGAGGAGGGCACGCTTCATCGGGACGCCAAGGCGTCTGCCGAGCCACAGACTGAGAAGGAGCGTGGCTGTCGATCCGATGGCCGTGGCGGCGAGGGCCTTCGGGCCGATTCCGGCGATCTGGGCCATGCTCAGCTTGAAGCCCAAGAAGATGATGGCGAGGCGCAGGATCTGTCGCGCCGCGAACTTGATTCCCGGGCGGCTGCGCACCGGGAGCTGGATGCTGTTGGCGAGGCCCATGCCCAGAACGATGGCGAGGATCAGGGAGCTGAGGGGCAGCTGCCTCGAGAAGAGGACGGTGGACTGCAGCAGCATCGCTCCGATACTGACTCCGACCACGAGGGCCAAACCCGGAAGCAGGTCGAGAAGGGATCTTCTGAAGTCCCGGCCTTCATGTGTCCGGGAAATGCTGATTACAGGCACCGCGATACCTCCCATTCAGGTGAAGCCCGATGGTAGTGAAGCGCTAAGCATATGTAAATACAAATATAAGTATGCATTCGATAGGTAAAAGCGTATAATAATTTCATGACCCTTCGCCATTTTCGGATATTCATGGCGGTCTGCGAGGAAGGGAGCATGACCAAGGCGGCCGATCGCCTGGGCATGAGCCAGCCTCCGGTGAGCCAGGGTATCGCCGAGCTCGAGCGCTTCTACGGAATTGCATTGTTCGAGCGTCTCGGGCGGCGCATCGAGCTCAGCCCGGCGGGGGAAACCCTCAGGACCTATGCCGCGGAGATCCTCCGTCTCACCGAGGAAGCTGGTGAAACGCTCTCCGACATCAGC
>DATJQN010000380.1:0-14446 GCA_035505775.1 Rectinemataceae bacterium
CAGCCGGCCGTAGCTGCCTGCGAGGCCGAGCACGGACTGGCCCGAAGCCCAGCGGAAGCCTCGAAGGGCGGAGCAGGCGAGCGTGGCACCGGCAGCGTCATAGGGCGGGTCGGGGCGCCAGGCTTCCGCGTCCGCCGTGCCGGCCCGCGAACTCAATGAGGCGCTCGCCCGGGCGAAGCCCGAGCCGCAGGGCAGGTCAATACCCAGCCCGGCAACCGCCGAATCGGGCCCCTCGGCCTGTTCGCCCGGACGGGCGATACCCCCGGCTCGCGGTATGAGGAGTCCGGCCCCGGCCCCCCGCTCAAGGGCAAAAAAGGACAGCGGACCCTTCGCAAGCAGGAGGACAGCAGTGCCCGACTCAAGCGAGCTGTCCAGTTCCACGAAGCCGGGCTCGGCGAGTCCCGACGACAGGGAGACGGGATTGGAGAGAAGTCGCAGGCCACCGTGCGGGGCGCCGGGCCCCGCGAGCAGCAGGGGAGCGCCGGCACCGCAGGCCCCGCATTCCAGGGAGCCGACCAGGCGAAGCCCCCGGTCGTCTGTAGTCCACCGCAGGGCGCAGCGTGAAGCCGCGGGAAGGCACAGACGAAGCCGCCCTTCCCAGCACTCCGGCTCGAGATCGAAACGGAGGTCCCCGACCGGAGTTGAGCCGCCGGACGCCGGCTGCGGACCGAGGCCCTGCGCGAGCGCAAGCGGAGTGAGGCACGCGAGGAGCAGTCGCCGCAGCAGCTGCCTCAAAGATGGCATGTCCGGAACACGCGAAGATGGGCTTTTGGTGATTGAGCGGAGTGCACTCGATCCATCGGGACTGTTCAGGACGCCCCGTGCGGCGCCGGAGCCCGCGGGAGATGCGCCGACTCGGGTGCGAGCTTGACTCTGCAGGTAATATTCAATATGTAGAATATAGGCCTCGGCCCTGCCTCACAAGGAGTCCACCGTGTCAGTCACCATCTATACCACGCCCAGCTGCAGCTACTGCCGTGTGGCCAAGGATTATTTCCGCCAGCACGGCGTCCCATTCACCGAGTTCAATGTCGCCGCCGATCCGAGACGGGCGGACGAGATGCTCAGGCGTTCCGGCCAGATGGGGGTTCCGGTGATCGACGTAAATGGCCGGATCATCGTCGGCTTCAATCAATCCGAGATCGAACGGGCTCTGCACCGATAGACGGGCGGACCGGTGCCGCCTCGGAAAGCCAGCGTGCAGCCGGCGCCGGCATCACGGGAAGAGAGCGGCTGCGCGCAGCGGACTCTGTTTCATTCAAGCCTCCCCTGCTAGGATAGAACGGCCATGAACCAAGACCAGGTCAAAACCATGCTCCTGGACTGTGCAGAGCCCCAGACCGAGTTCAGCCTCATCTTTTCCGGCAAGGAGAGCGCCGTCGTCAACGGCCTGTACAAGCCGGCGACGCGGGAAATAATCATCCACAACCGCAACTTCACCTCGGACGACCAGCTCATCTACACGGCCCTCCACGAATACGCCCACCACCTCCACTGTGAGCGCAAGGGCGGCCTCGCGTCGGGGCGGGCGCACACGAACGAGTTCTGGGCCATCTTCCACGAACTCCTCCTGGCTGCCGAGTCGCGGGGCCACTACCGCAACCTTTTTGAAGTCGAGCCCGAGTTCGTCGACCTTACCAGGCGCATCAAGGAGCGCTGCCTGAGCGAGAACGGGAAGCTCATGCTCGAGTTCGGCAGACTCATGATCGAAGCCCAGACCCTCTGCCATCGTTTCAAGGCCCGCTTCGAGGATTATGTCGACAGGGCTCTCGGGGTGCCCCGGGCCACGGCCTCCTCCGCGGTTCGGGCGGTGACCTATGACGTGGATCCCGGGATCGGATGGGACGGCATGCGCATGGCCTCGAGCATCGGCGACCCCGGACTTCGGGCCGAGGCGGTGGAGGCGCTCCAGGCCGGCTCGAGCCCGGCGGCCGTGCGGTCGCGGTTCATCAGCCCGCCGCCGGCCGAGGACAGTGCCGAGCGACTGGTCCACGAGAAAGAGCGCCTCGAGCGCAGCATCGCCCGCCTCGGCGAACGCCTTGCCGAGGTCGAGGAACGCCTCGCCGCGCTCGAGTCCGGCGGGGGTGCGCGGCGATGAGCCCCCTCAACATCCTGCTGATAATCTCCCTGGTCTTCTTCGTCCTATCCTATCTTGGACTTGCGCATATGCGCCTGGAGCCGCCCAGAAACGATCCGGCCTCCTACCTGCTCGCCCACCCGGGCGGCATCCGCGAGCGCCTCCTCGCCGTCTGTGCGGGCGACTCCATCACCCACGGAGCGGTGAGCGCGAGCTACCTCGATCTCCTCGCCGCGCGGCTGCCCGACTGGGATTTCGTCAACGCGGGGGTCAATTCCGAGCTCGCCTTCAATCTCGCGGCGCGGATCGAGCGCATCATCGAGCTCCGGCCCGACGCCGTCACCGTCCTCATCGGGACCAATGACGTCAACGCCACCTTCGGTCTGCGCTCCCTGCTCGGCTACTACGCCATACACCGCCTGCCCGAACGCCCCAACCCCCTGTTCTTCCGGGAGAATCTCCTCCTCGTCGTGCGGCGGTTGAAAGAGGAGACGAAGGCGCGCATCGCCCTCTTCTCCATACCTCCGATCGGCGAGGATCCGCACCACTACGCCTACCTGCGCACCGAGGAGTATTCATCGATCGTCAGGGAGATAGCGAAGCTCGAGGAGGTCGGCTACCTGCCGCTCCGCGAGCGGCTGGTGGACTACCTCGAGTCCCTGCCCCCGAACCGGCATCCGACCGCCTTCAGGCACTTCGGCATCGCCCAGCGGCGGTCCATGCGCTCGCGACTGATACTCGGCAGGAGTCTCGACGAGATTTCGGCAGCGAACGGCTTTCGCATCCTCGTCGATGGGATTCATCTCAACACCCACGGAGCCGCCATCGCCGCCGATCTTGCGGAATCCTTCTTTCGGGAATGCGAGCGAACGATGGACCGGGTGAATGCCGGCGAGGCCCTCCCTACTCCCACTTGAACAGTGCCGCTGCCGCCGCGAGGAAGGCCAGGGTCATGGCGGCAAGGACGACAAGATCGCCGCCGATCCGGGCGAGACCCGCCCCGTCCAGCATCACCGCTCTCGAAGCCTCGATGTAGTAGGTGATCGGGAAGATGCGCGACACCGCCCGCAGAGCCGCCGGCGTGCCTTCGAGCGAGAAGAAGACGCCGGAAAAGATCATCATGGGCCAGGTGATCAGGTTCATGATGCCCCCGGCAACCTCCTCGCTCCGTATCCGCGAGGAGAACACGAGGCCGAGCGCGATCATGCAGAGGATGGCGAGTGCCGCCACGAGGGCGAGGAGGGCCCAGGAGCCCGCCATGCGGAAGTGAAGCACGAGGTCGGTGCCGGTGAAGATGACGAGCGACAGGACCGCGACGATGAAGAACCGGGAAAGCACCTGGGCGCTCACGAACTCGAAGGCACTGAGCGGCGTCGCCTTGAAGCGCTTGAGCACGCCGTTCCTCCGGTAGCGCACGATCACGAAGCCGACGCCGGAAAGGCTTCCGAACAGGATATTGATGCCGATCACGCCGGGAATGAACCAGTCGACATAGCGGATTGGGGCGCCCGAGACGAACTTCTTCGCATAGGCGCCGGCCGCAGTCGGGGTTCCCGAAGCCGAGGGGTCGGAAGAGCCGATCATCCGCTCCAGCAGATAGCCGTTTGTCGAGCCCTCGTTGACGTAGTATTCGGCCCGGGCGAAATCGATGACCATGTCGAGCTGCTGGTGCTCCAGCCGATCCAGGGGAACCGCCAGCTCGCCGTAGGGGACGAACTGCAGGTGCTTGAAGTGGAGGAAGGGGACATCGGCCGCGCTGCCTGCAGCGGGCGCCGTTCCGACCACTCCGATCTTGAAGCTGGTCCCCCCTCCGCCGGGGAAGGCAAAGGCGAAGCCGAAGATCAGCGCCATCGGGAGCACCAGGTTGAAGATGAGGGTGGACCGGTCCCGGAAGAACTCCAGGTTGCGGGCCGCGAAGACCGCCCAGAAGCGCTTCATCAGTCGAGCCCCGTTCCGGTGAGTTTCAGGAAAAGATCATCCAGATTGTGCCGTTCCACGAGTACTCCTCCAAGATCGACCCCGGCCGAGACCAGCTCGCGGAGACTGGCGTCCGTATCGGCACAGCTGAAGGACACGAAACCCTCCTCGCTTTCAGCCGGACAGCTGAAGGCAGCGCCGGCGGGCACGGCCGACTCGGGCACGCGGATCACCGCTTCCCCGAAATGCTTGAGCAGGAGTTCGCGGGGCCTGCCCCGCTCGATGATGTGGCCGTGGTCCATGACGATGATGTCGTCGCAGAGATACTCGGCCTCGTCCATGTAGTGGGTGGTCAGAATGATCGTCTTGCCCTGGGCCTTGATGCCTTCCACGAGACGCCAGAAGTTCCGGCGGGCATGGGGATCGAGGCCGGTGGTCGGCTCGTCGAGGAAGAGGAGATCGGGGTCGTTGACGAGGGCTATGCCGAGGAGCATCCGCTGGCGCTGGCCGCCCGAGAGTTTGCGGTTGTCGCGGTCGATGAATTCCTCCAGCGAGCAGGCGGCGATGATCTCGTCGATGGGCCTTGGCCTCGGATACAGCTTCGAGAAAAGCTCGAGTGTCTCCCGGACCGTCAGGAACTCCTGGAGCGAGGTGTCCTGGAACTGGATGCCGATGTTTTCCTTGAAGGATGCGTGGACCGCCTCGCCCCGGTACAGAATCTGACCCGAGTCGGGGGCGTGGATCGTCTCGATGACCTCGATGGCCGTGGTCTTTCCCGCCCCGTTGGGGCCGAGGATGCCGAAGCAGGTCCCCTCACGCACGGAGAAGCTGACGCCGTCCACAGCCTTGACCCGGCCATAGGCCTTGTGCAGATCCCGGACCTCGAGGATGGATTTTGAAGCAGGCGCTGATGTCATTGGTCTGTAACGTACTGATTGGCAGGCAAAAGGCAAAGGGGGGCCTGTCGGGATTCGACTCGGTCGGAGCTCGCCTCACGACTTCCCCAAGACTTCCGCAAGACTTCCTAGCCGAGCCCGAAGAAGAGCGGCACCAGAAAGGGCACCGAGAGCGAGAGCAGGGCTCCGCTGGCGAAGCTGACCGGCACGATCTGCGGACCGGCGCACTGCTCGATCAGCGGCAGGGTCACGTCCATCGCGGTGGCCCCGCCGACCCCCACCGCGAGCACGGGCAGGCGCGTCCTCGCGAGAAAGGGGATGGTGAGCAGGGCTATGGCTTCGCGGATCATGTTCGCGAGGAAGGCCGCCGAACCGAGAGCCGGGTCCCCGAGGTTGGCTATGAGCACGCCGGAAAGGCTGTACCAGCCGAAGCCCGCCGAGAGCGCAAGCGCATGACCGGCTCCGATGTGAAACCAGGGCACGAGGATGAGCGAGGCGGCGAGTGTTCCGATCGCAGTCGACAGGGGCACGAGGAGGGTCGCGGGCTTGAGGAAGGTTCCCCTGAGGCTGAGTCCGGACTGCGCGAACTGCATGCCAATGAAGAAGAGGAGGAGATTGAGGGCCCAGGCGGTGACCAGCGACAGGACCGAGCCTTGGAGGCGGGGCAGAACCAGACCCAGAACGAAGCCCAGGGCCACAATCGCGAGGAGGGTGAAGGGCGACTTCATGAAGCGGGCAGGTCGCGACTCCCCGCCATTCCCTTCGGCGGCGGCAGGGGGCTCCGGCTCGGACAGGCCGGAATTGTGCGCCATGACGCCGCGCAGAATGCGCCTCCCCAGGCGGGCCAGGGAAAAGGCGAGCACGATGCCGGCTATCGTGCCCAGCACGGCGAGCACGGCGGTTGCGGCGGCCAGAATCCCGAGCTCCCCGAGCCGTGCGGTCAGCCGCGGATCGTTGCCCATGCGGAAACCCATGGCCAGCAACAGCGCCCACAGGGCGAATCGTATGAAGGACTCCACCTGCCGCGGCCCGGGCGCAAACCGACCATGGGCCAGCCGGGGAAGGAGGGCTCCGGCGACGAGAAAGGCGACCAGGGTGAGAATTTCGAGCAGTCCGTCCATCGCGGCAGGATAGCCGGCTTCACCCGCTTGGGCAAGCTCATCGGGTCGCGGGCTGCGGCGTTGACAGTCCCCGCTGCAGCGAATAAGGTGGCCGCGGAGGTCAGGTGAAGCAGTTCGTCGCGTCCATCATCGCGAACCGGAGCATCGCAGCGGAATGGCGAGAGCTCAGTCTCGAGTGGGACCCCGACGCAGGCAGACCGCAACCCGGCCAGTTTTTCAGCTTCCGGGCGAGCCGTGCCAGCGATCCCCTCCTTCGCCGCCCCCTCGCCTTCGCTTCCGTTTCCGCCGATTCCGCCAGGGTCAGGGCCATCTACCAGGTCAGAGGCCTCGCCACGCAACTCCTCTCCGAGGAGGCTCCGGGCTCGGGCCTCGATATCCTGGGGCCGCTCGGCCGCCCCTTCACGCTGCCGGAACCGGCAACGCAGCCCCGGTCGCTGCTCGTGGCGGGGGGGATCGGAATAGGGCCCATACTGTTTCTCCACAGCGAGATCGGGCCGCCGCGCCCGAGCCTCGTGCTCGGCTTCCGCAGCGTGGCCCTCATCCCCGAGCTGGACTTGCCGGAGGGCAGCGTCATCTGCACCGACGACGGCACGAGGGGATTTCACGGCAGCGTCGTCCGGTGGCTGGAAGAGCTTGCGCCGGCCGAAGCGAGGCTGTTCGGCTGCGGCCCGGCACCCATGCTGGCCGCCCTGGCCGCCCTGTCGCGGAGGCGGGGATGGCATGCAAGCCTTTCGGCGGAGCAGTGGATGGCCTGCGGCGTCGGCGCCTGCATGGGCTGCGCCCTGCCACGGGCCGACGGGGCCGGCTATGTCAGGGTATGCGCAGACGGTCCCGTGTTCGAGTATCCGTCGCCCGACGGACTGGACGTGGACTGGCTGAGGCTCGGTACCGTTCCATGAAACCCGACCTGCGCGTGCGTCTGGGCCCCCTCCTCCTCCCCAATCCCGTGGGCGTCGCCTCGGGGACCTTCGGCTACGGCTCCGAGTACGAGCAGCTCGTCGACGTCGACTCGCTCGGGGCCCTGTACACCAAGGCGGTCACGCCCGAGCCCAGAGCCGGCAACCATGTGCCGCGCATTGTCGAGACCCCCTCGGGCATGCTCAACTCCATAGGACTCGCCAATCCGGGCCTCGCGGTTTTCGTCGCCGAAAAGCTGCCGGGTCTCCGGTCCTACCGCTGCCCGGTCATCGTCAATGTCGCGGGCGCTTCGGAGGACGACTACCGTCTCGTGGTGGAGCGCCTCGAAGAGGAGGAGGGGCTCGCCGGCTACGAGATCAATGTCTCCTGTCCGAACGTCCGTCACGGCGGGCTCGCCTTCGGAACGGATCCCGGCCAGGTGGAGCGGCTCACGGCATCGCTGCGCTCATGCACGCGGCGCTGCCTCATCGTGAAGCTGACGCCCAACGTCACGGACATCGCCTCCGTCGCGCGCGCGGCGGAAGCCGGCGGGGCGGACGCCCTCTCCTGCATCAACACCCTCGTGGGCATGGCCATCGACGTAGGCAGACTCCGGCCGCGGCTCGCCTCGGTCACGGGTGGACTCTCCGGACCCGCGGTCAGGCCCGTGGGTGTGGCCTGCGTCTACCGCGCAGCCCGCGCGGTAACTATTCCAGTCATCGGCATCGGCGGCATCTCCTGCACAGAGGATGCGCTGGAGTATCTTCTCGCGGGGGCCCAGGCGGTCCAGGTCGGCACGGGAACTTTCGTGGATCCGCAGACCGCGATCCGCGTCCTCGAGGGTATCGAGCGCTGGATGATCGAACGCGCTGTGTCTTCGGTACGGGACATCGCGGCCCTCCTCCGGACTTGAGCAGTCTTTCGACACCGGCACCCGGACCGGGCCGCCGCCGCCGCAGATCCGGGATCGACTCATTAACCTTATTCTAACAATCCGCTCACGCAAAGCACACGCGCGGCCCGTACCATTCGGCCTGTTCCAGACAGGAACGGACTATTTCCGGTCGGAGGAGTGGAAGTCATGAAGAAGATCGTGGCAGTTCTGGCTCTCGTAGCCCTCGTTGCCGCAGCGACCATTGCCCAGGCGATCCCGGGATCCGGGCTCGTCACCAAAGGCGTCAGCGGCGAAGCGAAGAATCTCACCGGTGCCGGCGCGACCTTTCCCGCCGTGCTCTACACGAAGTGGTTCAGCGAGTACGCGGCCAAGATCGGCGTCCAGGTCAACTACCAGGCCATCGGCTCCGGCGGCGGAATCAAGAGCATCTCCGACATGACTGTCGATTTCGGCGCTTCCGACGGCCCGATGACCGACGATCAGCTTGCCGCGGCCAAGGGCGGACACCTGCTTCACATCCCCATGACCATGGGCGCTGTCGTCCCCACCTACAACATCCCCGAGCTTTCCCGCTCCAAGCAGGTGCTCAAGTTCACGGCCGACACCCTTTCCGCGATCTACCTCGGCGACATCATCAAATGGAACGATCCCAAACTCGTCGCGGACAACCCGCAGCTCGCCAAGGTTGACAAGTACATCGTCGTTGTGCATCGTTCCGACGGCTCCGGCACCTCGAACATCTGGACCAGCTATCTCTCCGCCGTGAGCGAAAAATGGGCCAAGACCGTCGGCGCCGGGAACTCGGTGCAGTGGCCCGTGGGTCTCGGTGGCAAGGGCAACGAGGGCGTCGCTGGCAATGTCAAGCAGACCCAGTATGCCATAGGCTATGTCGAGGAAGCCTACGCCGTCCAGAACACGCTCCCCGTCGCCCAGGTGAAGAATTCCGCCGGCACGTGGATGGACCCGACCGCGAAGGCGGTCTCCAAGGCCGCCGAGGGTGTCACTCTTCCGGACGATCTCCGCGTGAAGATGGTCAACAGCTCCAACCCCGAAGCCTGGCCCATCACCGGCTTTACCTGGATTCTCGTGTACCAGCAGCAGAACGACCCCGCCAAGGCCCTCGCCCTGACCAGACTCCTGTGGTGGAATCTCCACGACGGACAGGCTTACGCCGAGAAACTGCTCTACGCCCCGCTCCCCGTCGACGCCATCGCGAAGGCGGTCGTGCTTCTCAAGTCCGTGACGGTGAACGGAAGCCAGGCTCTTCCGCCTGAGCTCGCGAGCTTCAAGTAACACAACAAAGAGGTTTCATGTCGCGCATTATCATGCTGCGACAGGGAGCCACGAAGGCAGCGGACCCGAGTGATCGGCGTTTCGCTGCCTTCGTGGCAACCATGTCCGCGGTTGTCATACTGCTCGTGGTGGGCTTCATTATCCTCCTTGCGGTCGATTCCTGGCCTTCGATCAGGAAGTTCGGAGGACATTTTCTCACCGGCTCTGTGTGGAATCCCGTCGAGACCGAAGTCAACAAGGTCAATTTCGGGGCCCTGCCCTTCATCTATGGCACGATCGTCACCTCGATCGTGGCCCTGATACTCGCCACGCCCCTGGCCCTCGGCTCCGCGATCTTCGTTTCCGAGTACGCTCCCTCCTGGCTCGGCAGACCGGTCGCCTTCATCATCGAGCTCCTCGTGGCGATCCCGAGCGTTGCCTACGGCATCTGGGGCCTCTTCGTGCTGGTGCCCTTCATGCGCGGCACGATCGAGCCCTTTCTCCAGAACGTCCTCGGCCACATTCCCGTCCTCAGCGCCCTGGTCGCGGGACCGCCCTTTGGCCAGGATCTCCTGACCGGCGGCGTCGTGCTCGCCATAATGATACTCCCGACCATACTCTCCCTCTCCCGTGAGATCATCGCCCAGGTGCCCCGCCTCCAAAAAGAAGGGATGCTCGCACTCGGCGCCACCAAGTGGGAGGTGCTTTCACAGGCCGTACTGCCGTACGCCAAGGGGGGTATCATCGGAGCTGCGATGCTCGGCCTGGCGCGCGCCATCGGCGAGACCATGGCCGTCACCATGGTCATCGGCAACAGCTCGCAGAAGATCACGGGCTCGCTCTTCACGCCCGGCTATACCATTGCGAGCGCGATTGCCAATCAGTTCACCGAGGCCGACACCCAGATGTATTTCAGCGCGATCGTCGAACTGGGTCTCGTGCTCCTCCTGGTCGCCTCGGTCTTCAATGTCACATCAAGGCTCCTGGTCAGCCGCATCATGGCACGGAAGGAAGGCGCCAATGCCTAGGGTGAACGAACAGGGGAGATTCCTGCGCAGGCGGGCGGCCGGTCTGGCCAGCGAGATCATCGCGGCCCTCCTGGCCGCGCTCTCGGTGGCGGTCCTCTTCCTGATCGTCGGACATATCATCGTGAACGGCCTCGGCTCGCTCAACGCGGATTTCTTCACCAAGATCCCGAAGCCCTACGGCGAAAGCGGCGGCGGCATAGCCCAGGCGATCATGGGAACCGTCATCATGCTCATCGTGGCGGCGGCCATCGCCATCCCCTTCGGCGTCGGAACGGCCATATACATAGTCGAGTTCGGCAGGGGGCGTTTCGCCGACACCGTGCGCTTTGCGGTGGAACTCCTCGCGGAGCTCCCCTCGATTGTCGTCGGCGTCTTTGTCTGGGCACTGGTCGTGCGCAACCTCACCGGCTACTCCGGCATCGCCGGCTCCCTCGCCCTCGCCGTTATCATGATCCCGATAATCGCCCGCAGCGTGGAGGAGATCCTGAGACTCGTCCCCGACAGCCTCCGGGAGGGGGCGCTCGCCCTTGGCTCTCCGAAATGGAAAGTCGTGATCTTCGTCGTCATCCCGACCGTTCTTCCCGGCATCCTCACGGGCATCATGCTCGCCCTGGCGCGGGCGGCGGGCGAGACGGCCCCTCTCCTCCTCACCGCCCTCGGCAACTCCTTCTTCAATTATGACCTGCGCAAGCCGATGGCAGCCATGCCGCTCCAAATCTACACCTACGCCGTGTCTCCCTATGACGACTGGCACAACAAAGCCTGGGCCTCGACCCTCGTGCTGATCGCCATCGTGGGCATCCTCAGCGGCGCAGTGAAGTTCGCAACCCGAAGGTGGAAACATGAGTCTCATTAGGTCGCTCGCCGATGTCGTACGGGACCGCGAGCCCGCGGCGCCCGTCGAGGGAAACCAGAAGAACGCCATCTCCATCCGGTCGCTCAATGCGTACTACGGCAGCCACCAGGCTCTCGAGGACATCAACTTCGACATCCATCCGGGGGTGGTCACCGCCATCATCGGCCCCTCCGGCTGCGGCAAATCGACGATGATCCGCTGCATCAACCGCATGCACGAGGTTGTCAAAGGGGCGCGGGTCGAGGGTTCCGTGCTCGTGGACGGCGAGGACATCTACGGCGCCGACGCCAATCCCACGCGGATCCGCAGGAAGATCGGCATGGTCTTCCAGAAGCCCAACCCCTTCCCGACGCGTTCGGTCTACGAGAATGTCATCGCCGGCCTCAGGCTGAACATGCCTCGCAAAAGCAAGGCCGACTACGACGAGATCGTGGAGAAAGCCCTGCGTTCGGTGGCGCTTTGGGACGAGGTCAAGGACAAGCTGGGCGCCTCCGGCATGGCTCTCTCGGGAGGGCAGCAGCAGCGGCTCTGCATTGCGCGCGCCATCGCGATCGAGCCGGAGATACTGCTGCTCGACGAGCCGGCATCGGCCCTTGATCCGACGGCGACCATGAAGATCGAGGACCTGCTCTTCGAGCTCAAGTCCCGCTACACCATCGTGCTTGTGACCCACAACATGCAGCAGGCCGCCCGCGCCTCGGAGATCACGGCCTTCTTCCTGGCGGACGAGCGCCACGTCGGCCATATGATCGAGCACGGACCGACGCGTCAGATGTTCATGTCGCCTTCCGACCCGAGAACCGAGGACTACATTTCCGGCCGGCTCGGCTGAACGTCGCGGGGGGCCAGCGCCGAGGCACGACACCCGAAACCTGGTGGCGCTTTCTTCCCGGTCCCGATTATGCTGAGCGTCTTTTTGGATTAGACTGGTGTCAGGAGGATGACATATGCCCGAGCGAACGCAATTCACCGGCGAACTCAATCAACTCGACCATGACATCCTGGTCATGGGCGCTCGCGTCGAGGAGGCCATAGGCAAGGCGCTCCAGGCGCTGCGCGCGAGGGATCTCGAACTGGCCAGGGCCGTGAAGACCGAGGACGAGGAGATAGACGATCTCCAGAACGCCATAGACGACCAGGTGGCCGTCATCATCGCCACGCAGCAGCCCGTGGCCAAGGATCTGCGCGAACTGGTCTCGGTCTTCAAGGTCACGGACAACCTCGAGCGCGCGGCCGACTACGCCGTGCATCTGGCCAAGGCGGTGAAGAAATTCGCGACCGAACCCCAGTTCCACCAGATCGAGCGGCTCGAGCGCATGGCCGAGCTCGGCGCGAGCATGGTGCGCGGGGCGGTCAACGCCTACCTCCGCCGCGACGTCGAGGAAGCCAGGCGGGTCGCCGCCATTGACGACCTGATCGACGAACAGCACAAACTTCTCCAGAGGGAGGTCATCGACTTCATGCGAGAGCGTCCGGAACAGGCTGAGCGCGCGGCCAAGCTGCTCACGACCTCGGGCTTCCTCGAGCGCCTCGGGGACCACATGACCACCATCTGCGAAGCTGCGGTCTTCGTCGTCGAAAGCCGGCACGTCGACCTGAACGGATAGGGAGGGCTCCTCGTGGCGAAGGCAACGATCCTCGTCGTCGAGGATGATCCCGACATCCGCGAACTGCTCATCTACACCCTCGGCAGGGAGGGCTGGACAGTCGTCCCGGCAGCCGATGGGGAGGAGGGCCTGGCCAAACTGCCTGCGGCGAATCCCGATCTGGTCGTGGTGGACATCATGCTGCCGGGCATGGACGGGCTCGAGCTCCTGCGCAGGATCAAGGCCGAGCCGGGTCGCAAGCGACTGCCGATCATCATGACGACTGCCAAGGGCGAGGAATCCGATGTGGTTGCGGGGCTGGAGCTCGGCGCCGAGGATTACGTGGTCAAGCCCTACAGTCCCAAGGTGCTCGTGGCCAGGATACGGACCGCGCTTCGCCGGACGGTCGACCTGCCCGCCCACCCTTTCCGGGCGGAGACCAACGTCGTCAAGGGGCGGCTGCGACTCGATTCCGCACGCCACGAGGTCTTCGTGGGTGATCGGAAGGTGGAGCTTTCCGCCACCGAGTTTGCGATCCTCGAATTCCTCCTTCGCAATCCCGGCTGGGTATTCTCCCGAAGCCAGATCATTGACGCCGTCAAGGGGCGCGACTATCCTGTCACCGACCGCGCCGTGGATGTCCAGATCCTGTCGCTCCGCCGCAAGCTGGGCGAGGGGGAGGACTACATAGAGACGGTGAGAGGCGTGGGGTACCGGCTCAAGGACTGACCTCGTGGCCAAGACTCTCTTCAGACGAAGCTTCATCCTCATCGCCACCGCGGCCTGCGCCGCGGCCGTGGCGTTCACGGGTCTCGCCCTCCTCATCATGGACCGGATCTACGTGGAGGCCAACTACCGCGTCCTCGGCGAGACGGTCCGCGCGCTCGTGCCGAGCCTTCCGGATTCGGTGCTGTCGCCGGATGAGGGCGGACAGCTCGCGGCGGCCGCCTGGGCGGCCAGCAGTGTCGGAGGCAGCGATCTCCGGCTCACGCTCATAAGGCCCGACGGGGTGGTGATCGCGGACACGCGCGCCAATCCCGCGGCCATGGAGAATCATGCATCGCGTCCGGAGGTGCGTTCCGCCCTTGCGGGTTCGCTCGGCACGGCCCGCCGCACATCGGCCACCATAGGCCTGCAGCTCATCTACGCCGCCTTCCCGATTGTCCGCAACGGAGCGACGGCGGCCGTGCTCCGTCTCGCCATCGAGGTGCCCTCGCTCGGGACGCGGCTCTCCCCGGAGCTGGGCAACATCCTGCTTCTGGTCGCGGTATTCCTCGCTGCCGCTGCGGCCGCTGCCCTGGCCTTCAGCCGCTGGCTCTCCCTGCCGCTGCAGAAGCTCGCCGCCGCCGCGCAGGGCTATGCCTCGATCGAAGGCGCCCGGCCGGCAGACAGCGCCGACGCGCCGCGTGCGCCCTCCCCGTCCACGCCGGCCGGCGCCGCGGCGGCAGCTGCCGCGTCGACGCCCAGGCCCGCCCTGGCAGGATTCCGGACTCTGGCGCTCCACTCGAGGGACCTCCCCGACGAATACCGGGTGCTCGCCACCTCCCTCGACGCCATGGCAGGCGAGCTGGCGCTTCGCGTTGACAAGGCGCGCTCGCAGGGCAGGGAACTCCAGGCGATCCTGAACGCCATGGCGGAGGCGGTCATGGCCCTCGACGGGCAGCTCCGCATCCGCCTGGCCAACCCCGCCGCCGCCCGTCTCTTCGAGCCCGATCGGGCGGGCGGCACGGCGGCGGGCCTCACCGGCCGCGACTTGCTGGAGTCCACGCGCTCGGTGGAGCTCAGCGATCTCGTGGACGACTGCCTGGGATCGGGGGAGCAGCGCGAGCGGGAACTGGCCCTCTATCAGGGCGGGGAACGCTGGTACCAGGCCTTGGCCGCCCCTCTTGGCGCGGCAGACG
>DATJQN010000381.1:0-17941 GCA_035505775.1 Rectinemataceae bacterium
CTCCCCGCCCCTCTCCAGGATTCCACGAGTTTCCGCCTCGCCGTTTCCCAGCCGGTGTACACGGGCGGGCGGATCGAAGCCGGAATCGCCGCTGCCTCGGCCGCCACCGCATCGGCCCGGGCTGACGCGGCAGCGCGACGACGCACTGTGGCCGCATCAGCCGAACAGGCCTGGTGGAACCTCGTACTCGCTTCGGAGAGCGAGGAAGCCGTGGCGGAAAACCTTGCCGCAGTCAGTGCGCATCGGGCCGACGCCGAGCGCCGCCTCTCCCAGGGCACCGGGACCAAGAGCGAGCTGCTCTCCTGGCAGATGCAGGAGATCCAGGCGGGTGTCCGACGGAGAGCGGCGGCCACCGATCTGGAGGCCGCCCGCGCCCGTCTGAACATTCTCCTCGGCCTACCCTGGGACTCCCCCACGGAGGCTGCGGCTCCCCCTGAAGCGGAGATGGGCAGCGGCCCTGTCGCCCCGGACAGTCTCCTCGACACCGCGCTCTCGCTGCGGCCGGAGCTGGCGGCAGCGGCGGCCCGGATATCCGCGCAGGAGGCTTCCGTCGCGCTGGCCCAGGCCGGACTCCTCCCCTCGCTCTATCTCACCGGAAGCATGACCTATGCCGACCCCAACCCCAAGGCTTTCCCGCAGCGCTCCGGCTTCGAGTTTCTCTGGGATGTCGGTCTTGTCGCGAGCATAGACGTCGGACGCGTGCCCGCCTCGCTCGGGCAGATCGCCGATGCAAAGGCCCAGGTGTCCCAGGCCCGCGACCTTCTGCGTCAGACGCGCGACGCGGTGACCCAGGAGGTGATTCAGGCCCGCTTCGAGCTCGAGAAGGCGCGCGATCGCTTCGAGACCTCCACAGCGGCCGTCAGTCTCGCCCAGGAAAACCTCCGGGTCCAGAACGACCGTTTCTCCGCGGGACTGGCCCTGGCGTCAGAGGTCGCGGACGCGGAGGCATCCCTGCTGTCGGCCAAACTCGAGCGCTTCCGCTCGCGGGTCGAATGGGAACTCGCGCATGCCGCCCTCCGTGACGCCGCCGGCGGCGATGCCGCGAGCGACGGGAAGTGAGGTCGATATGGCCGATGCCATCGTCGCAGAGAACCTGAGCAAGAGCTTCGGCAGCTTTCTCGCCGTGGACGGAGTCTCCTTCGCCGTGCCGGAAGGCTCGGTCTTCGGCCTCCTTGGTGCCAACGGAGCGGGCAAGTCCACGACGATCCGGATGCTCTGCGGCCTCCTCGCCCCCAGTGGGGGCCGGGCCCGCGTCGCCGGCTTTGACATCGCCGGAGATGCCGAGTCCGTGAAGCGCAGCATCGGATACATGTCGCAGAAGTTCTCGCTCTACGAGGACCTCACCGTCAGGGAGAATGTGGATTTCTTCTCGGGTCTGTACGGGATAGCACCTGCCGAAATGCGTGAATCGCGCGAGCGGGTCCTCGGCCTCACCGGCCTGGGCGATCGCTCCCGCGACCTCGCGCGTGAGCTCCCCGGCGGTTACCGCCAGCGCTTGGCACTTTCCTGCGCGCTCTTGCACAAGCCCCGGGTGCTTTTCCTGGATGAGCCCACCGCCGGCGTCGACCCTGTGGCACGCCGGACCTTCTGGGACATAATCTACGATCTGACTGCCGCGGGATCCACCGTGCTCGTGACCACGCACTACCTCGACGAGGCCGAGTACTGCTCCACCGTGACGCTGATGAGGGACGGCCGCATCGTCGCCGCGGGGAGCCCGGGCGAGCTCAAGTCGGTCCACCATCCCGGCCTCCTCTTGGAGATCGAGTGCGAGGAGCCGGAACGCGCCCTGGCCGCCCTCAGCGGCGCCCCCGAGATCGAGAACGCTTCCCTGTTCGGGACGAGGCTGCACGCGGGCCTGGCGCCGGGGGCGGCGCCCACGGTGGCCGAGGCCATACTCCATGCGGCGGGCATCCGCATAGCCGGGATCAGGACGACGAGGCCGACCCTCGAGGACGTGTTCATCCGCGTCGTCTCCTCGAAGCAGGAAGGAGCGGGGCGATGAATCACCGTATCGCGGCCATCGCGCGCAAGGAGTTCCGGCACATATTCCGGGACCCGGGGAGCCTTGGCGCCATCCTGGGTCTGCCGCTCTTCCTCCTCGTCATGTTCGGCTACGCGATCAGTCTCGACGTGAAGCATGTCCCCCTCGCCGTGCGCGATCTGGACGAGAGCCCGCAGAGCAGGGCTCTCGTGGCTGCCTTCTTTGCAAGCGAGGATTTCATTCCCGCCGGGAGTCCGCGCTCCCCGGCGGACGAAGGCCGGGCCCTCGATTCGGGTCGGGCCGCCGCAGTCCTGGAGATCCCCCGCGGCTTCGCGAGGGACCTGGATCGTCGCGGCCCGGCGCCCCTGCAGATTCTCGTGGATGGCAGCGACGGCACGCGGGCTCAGACGGTGATCGGCTATATCGAAGGGCTGTGCATGCGCTTCGGGCAGGACCAGGTGGCCCTGGTAGCCGCGCGCCTGCCGTCCACGCTCAGGCAGAGTCCGGCGATCGACGTGCGACCCCGCGTCCTCTTCAACCAGGATCTCCGGAGCGTGGTGTTCCTCGTCCCGGGCCTCGTCGCCCTGATCCTCATCATCACCGCGGTCGTTTCCGCGTCCCTGTCCGTGGTTCGCGAAAAGGAAACGGGCTCGATGGAGCAGATTCTCGTCTCGCCGGTCGGCGCCGTCGAGTTCATCGTGGGCAAGACCCTGCCCTACGCGGCGGTGGGGGCCGTCTCGGCGATCACCATATTGGTCACGGCGACCCTCCTCTTTGGCGTCGCCGTGAAGGGGAGCATCATCGCCCTGGTGGCAACGACCTCCCTCTTCATTATTGCCTGTCTCGGCATAGGCGTACTCATCTCCACCATCGCCGAAACCCAGCAGGTGGCCTTCCTGATCGGTACGCTGGCGACCCTCGTCCCGACCTTCACCCTGTCGGGCTTCGTCTTCCCGCTCCGGAACATGCCCCTCATCATCCAGGGCTTCTCCCGGCTGTTCCCGACCACCTATTACATCAAGATCCTCGAGTCGATCCTCGTCAAGGGCGGAGGATTCGCCACGTATTGGAGCCCCAGTCTGGCACTCGTCATCTATGCCGCCGTGACCATTCTGGCCAGCGCGGCACGCTTCGCCCGATCCAGGAGCTAGAGCGATGAGCCGAATCTCGAGCGTGATCAGGAAGGAACTCATCCAGCTGCGCCGCGACAAGAAGATGCGGGCGATGGTCTTCATAGCGCCGGTGATGCAGGTGCTGATACTCGGCTATGCCGCGAACATGGATGTGCACGATGTGCCGCTGGCCGTGCTCAATCAGGACGCGAGTCCGCGGAGCCGGGAGCTTGTCACCGCCTTCCGGAACTCCGCGGCATTTACGCTCAAGGCCGCCCCGGCTTCCGTGGAGGAACTGAAGGCCGAGCTCGATGCCGGTTCGGTCGAGGTGGGGCTCCTGATTCCCCATTCCTTCGGCTCCGAGCTCGACGCCGGCCGCAGTCCCGAACTGCAGATCCTCGTGGACGGCTCCCGCTCAAATACGGCCGCGGTGTCGATGGCCTACGCGGTGTCCATCGCCACAGCATATGGCAGTTCGGTCACGAGTCGGTCGCTCCATGCACCGCCACTGCCCTCGATCGACGCCCGCACGAGGGTCTGGTACAACCCCGAACTGCAGAGCAGGCTCTTCATGGTCCCCGGCATCTTCGCCCTGCTGGCAATGGTCTTCACCATCATCCTGACCTCGCTGGCGATCGTGAAAGAGAAGGAGGTCGGGACCCTCGAGCAGCTCATGGTGAGCCCCCTCGGGCGCGGCGAGCTGGTCATAGGCAAGCTCGCGCCCTTTCTCATCGTGAGCACGATCATCTTGTCTCTGGCGCTTGTAGCTGTACGGGTATTTTTTGGGATCGTGCCCCGGGGCAGCATCCTCCTCCTGGCCCTGCTCTCCATCGCCTTCGCCCTCTCCACCCTCGGCATCGGTCTGTTTGTCTCCACGCTGGCGCGTACCCAGCAGCAGGCGATGATGTTCTCGATCTTCTTCTTCATGTTCCCCATGATGATTCTCTCCGGCTTCGTCTTTCCCATCGCCAACATGCCTCCGGCCATCCAGCTCATCACGTACATCATGCCGCTCAGGTACTATCTGGTCATTGTCCGGGGTCTCTTTCTCAAAGGCGTGGGCATCGACATACTCTGGCCCCAGCTTCTGCCGCTGCTGGCCATCGGGACGGCAGTGATCGGGATCAGCGTCGCCCGCTTCCACAAACAGCTGGACTGAGCCTGCGGAGAAAAAGGTACCCCCGGACGTCAGGAGGATGACCGCCCGGGGGAGTGACAGTACGACACCACGACGCTTCGGGACAGGTCCTAGCCGCCCTTTCCGCTTGGCACCAGCCACATCGGCACGGCAATCTTGAAGCGATCCGTTCCGCGCAACCACAGGACGCCGTTCTGGAGCACGATGAAGATACACAGCATCATGCCGCTCGCTATCGCCTGAAAGTTCGAGTTGACGCCGGCCGCACGTATCAGTTCGTTGATTGTCAGAAGCGTCAGGGCGCCGACCGGCGATCCGATCAGATTACCCACGCCGCCCGAAAGCATGGTGCCGCCGATGATGGAGCCGGCAATTGCCTTCATTTCAAACCCCGAAGCATTTCCGACATTGCCGGCCCCGGTGGTCATGATGAATACAAACCCCGCGATGCCGGAAAGCAGACCGCACAGTACATATGAGAAGAACTTCGTTCTCTTCACGTTGATGCCGAGCATGAGCGCGCTCTGATTGTTGCCGCCGACGGCGTAGAGACTGCGCCCGAAACGCGACCAATGCATGAGGATGACGAGCACGACAACGAGCAGCATCACGACCAGAGCACCTGGCTTGATTTCGAGCGGTATGAAGATCCCGAGTCGATTGGTGGTGCCGAGCCATGGAATCAGAATCTCGAAATCCCTGAGCCGAACGAAGGCCGGCATGGTCACATTGAGCGGGTCCTTGTGAATGGTTGTCAGGAGCCCGTTGGCCAAGAACATCCCTGCCAGTGTTATTATGAACGGCTGGATTTCCAGGTACGCAATGAGGAAGCCTTGCAGAAGGCCAAACGCGATGCCGATGCCCAGCGCCAGCAGTATCGAGCCCCCGACACTCCCCGTCCCCGACTCCAGAAACACGGCGCAGCACATGGTCACGAGGCCCGTCACGGCGCCGACGGAAATATCGATGCCGCCACCGATCATGATAATGCTCAAACCAAGAGTTATGATGATCAGGGGAGCATTTAGGTTGAACAGATCGAAGAAGGTCTGATACTGCCAAAAACTGTGCGGGTAGCGGAGAATTGCGAACCCGTACATCAGCATGAATATGCCCGCGGCGATCGCAAACAGGAGATTCGAGTTTGATATCGATTCCTTGCGCTGTCTCGTATTCATTGCTGTCACCCTACACTTCTTTCTTCACAGAAGCGTCCGACGTGGGAGCCAGCGCTGCCTCTGTTCCGGCAGCACTCTGCGCTGGAACTGCGCTGCCGAGCCTGCCTCGCATCCATCGTGTGCCTTTCGCGGCAAGGGCCCTGACCACGGGCGATGCGATCACCATGAGTATGATTATGAACACCGCCTTGAAAGCCTTGATCGTCTCGGTATCTACCTCGAGCCTCAGCAGGGTCCGGTTCAGCACTTCTATGGTATATGCGCCGATAATGGAACCGGAAATGCTGAACTTGCCTCCGGCGAGCGCGTTTCCGCCGATCGCCACCGCGAGAATGGCGTCCATCTCGACGAACTTGAGCAGATTGACGCTGTCATGACGACCGGCCTTGGTGACGGCTATGAAACCCGCAACGGCAGTGCAGACGCCGAGAATCATGTAGGTCAGGAACTTGATTCTCACCGGGTTGATGCCGTTCAGACGCGCGGCTTTCTGGTTGATTCCCACCGTCTGGGAGTAGAGCTTGAGATTCGTGGTCTTGAGAAGGGCCGCAAACAAGGCGACGAAAATGATGGTCAGGACTATCGGCGTTTGAATGGGGATCCCCGGTATCACACTGCCGATCTGACTTGTCAGATTGTTCGCCAGTATGGGGGATAGTCTGCCATCGATCAGAAACGCTATGGATCTCCCCGCAGTGAACAAGATGAGCGTCGCGACCATCGGCGGAACGCTGAACAGTGCGACCAGGGCGCCGTTGAAGGCTCCGATGACAATCCCGACCACGCAGCTCACCAGAAATGCCACGAGTATGGTCATCCAGGTGATACTACCGGCAGTCAAGAGCACGCGGACAAATACGCTGGATGTTATTGCAGCCGCCACGCCGACACTGATGTCCTGACCGCCTGAAGAAGACGTAACCAGGGTCATGCCGATCGCCAGTATCACCAACTCCGAGGCGCCGAACAGAATGTTCGGGATATTCCCGTACAGCGCACCATTGATAATCGAGATGCTGAAGTAGTCCGCGCCCTTGAGCAGATTGACGACAATGAGGATTGCCAGGACCGACAGGGGGAGGAATACCTGGAGTCCATGGGCCCTAGTTCTGGCCATGTTTGCTCGTCCCCCCGGCAATCACATGCATGACATCGCTTTCCGTCAGGTTCTCGCCGGTAAGCTCTCCCACAATTGCCCGGTCCCTCATAACGATCAAGCGGGAGCACATCCGAAGCATTTCCTCGATTTCCGAAGAGATGAAGGTCACGCTGACCCCGTCCTCCGCGAGTTTGAGCACCAGTTTCTGGATCTCCACCTTGGTTCCGACATCGATTCCCCGTGTGGGTTCATCGAGAATCAGGTATTCGGGGTGCGTCAGCAGCCACCGTCCGAGAATGACCTTCTGCTGGTTGCCGCCGGAAAGCGACTTGATGGGAGTATTGGTGGATGCGGTCTTGATATTCAGACGCTTTATGTACTCGTCGGCGAATGCCTCCGCCTGTTTTCGGGAAAACGGCTTGAAAAAACCTCGCAGTACCTGCAAGGCAAGGATAATGTTGTCCCGTACGGAAAGGTCGGCAATGATGCCGTCGCCCTTGCGATCTTCGGGGAGATAGCCGATTCCCAGTTTCATCGCGTGGATCGGCTCTCCGATTGTCACCCTCTTCCCTTTCATCTTGACGGCTCCGCCGGTCACCTTGTCCGCGGCATAGATTGCCCGGACGCTCTCGCTGCGCCCCGAGCCGAGCAGGCCGGTGAAACCGTTCACTTCGCCTCTCTGTATCGCAAAGTCAAAGGGCCGCACTCCGGCGGCGCTCGAAAGTCCCGAGGCCTCGAATACTGGTTCACTGCCGGCCTGCGCGGCCGGTTCATGCTTCTTGATCTGTGAGACATCGTCCAGCGCCTTCCCCATCATCCTCGAGATGAGTTCGAACTGGGGCAGCGACGAGGTATCGTACTCACCGATGAACTCTCCGTTGCGAAGCACTGTGATCCTGTCGCTTATCTCATACACCTGATCGAGAAAATGCGTTACGAAAACGATCCCCACGCCACGCGATTTCAGTTCGCGCATGAGCGAGAAGAGCTTCAGCACCTCGTCCTCGTCCAGCGATGATGTCGGCTCGTCCAGGATCAGGATTTTGCAGTCCATATCGATCGCCCGAGCGATCGCGATCATCTGCTGGACGGCAAGCGAACAGCTGGATAGCTGCTGGGTGGGTCGTGCCGGGATGCCGAGCGAGTCCAGAAGTCGTGTTGTCTTCTCTTTGATCCCTTTCCAATTCACGAAGGTGTAGCGGCCCCGACCGATGAACATATTCTCCGCAACGGTCAGATTGGGGCAAAGCGTGATTTCCTGATAGACAGTGCCGATTCCGAACTCCTGAGCGTCCTGGGGCGACCTGAAATGTCTGGCTTTGCCCTCGACCGCAATTCTGCCGGCATCCTTCTCGTAGACGCCGGTCATCACCTTTATCAGCGTGGACTTGCCCGCGCCGTTCTCCCCCATGAGGGCGTGGACCTCGCCCTTTCTGAGGGTAAAGCTCACGTCGTGCAAAGCCCTGACTCCTGGGAAGGATTTGCATATGCCCTGCATTTCAAGCACAATCTGCGTTTGCAATCAATTCTCTCCCGGCGTATCGCGCACAAAGATTGCGGTGCGGCGCACCGGACTCGTCGGAACGCCGCACCGCAATTGTGACACAAGGAATCTCAGACGAAAAGCTCATTACTTGGTGATCACGCCCTTGCCGGGATCGGCATTGATCCCCTCATTGAGAATGATGGCGTCGGTGATCGTAGCGGTATCAGCGAAGATTTCTTTCTGATAGATGATTCCGCTCGGGAACTTCGCACCGGTCGCATGGGCCTTGATCCAGCGCGAAATCTCGGCCGCCTGGCGCGGCTTGCACTGGTTGGCGCAGTCCCAGTAGCCGGCCTGCACGTTGCGGAGCCCGAAACGATTGAAGTCGAAGCCGATGATTTTGACCTTGCCGCCCTTGCCGTGGGTGATACCCGCCGCGTCGAGGGCTTGCACGGCACCTTGGGCCATGCCGTCGTTTTCCGCGTAGATGACGTTGAAATCCTTGCCTGCGGTTATTGCGGCTTCAACCACTTTGCGGGCTTCCTCGAGGCTCCAGCTGTCACCACCGGTTCCGTCAGCGACAATTTTGATCTTCCCGGCGTCGCGGGCCTTGAGCACCGCGCCGGAGCGACCCAGCTCGGCCGCGGAACCCAATTGGCCCCGAATGAGGACAACGTTGTACTGGGGCAGCTTCTGAGCCAGCAGCCAATTCATTGCCGTGGCTCCCTCGGCGGCCATGTCCGAAACGAGGGCGGCCTGGTAGTTAGACGCGTCCGTCTGGATGAGGCGATCGAAAAGGAATACCGTCACTCCGGCGGCCTTCGCGGACTTAAGCACGTTGTCCCAGCCGGAAGCGTTCGCTGCCGAGATCAGGAGGTAGTTCACGCCGTCTCGAATGTATCCCTGGGCCGCCGCGATCTGTTCGCTGTTGTCGCCGGTGTTGGTCTGCTTCGCATCGTAGCCGTTCGCCTTGGAGAAGACATTGTTCATGTCCTCGACGTTGGCCTGCCGGTAACCCGACTCTTCGGGAGGCAGGTTGACGATGCCCACCTTGATCAACGAGCTTTGGGCCGCGGCCGAACTCGCAAATCCGGCCATCGCCAGCAACAGCACAAGAACCGTAAAGGCCGTCTTCGACAAGCGAAGCCAGCTGGTTCCGGCGCTTCTCGCTGAAGCTTTTTTCAGATCTGACCTTGACGCACTTGCCATTTCGTACCTCCATTGCTTCGAGACGACTGCACCATCGTGGGCGGCAGGGCCGCACATCACTTGGACAGTATCCGTTCCTTCCCAACACACTCGATGGGACGAGGACGGTGGCGGATGACACCGCATTACTCATATCGCATGGTTCTTCGAAACGGTCTTTGGACTAAACGGCGATATTGTGCACTATTCGGATGCGGGTAGGGCCAGGTGAAAACGCTCGGGTTCGAGATCAGTACTTCCGCGCACTGATCTCGGCGCGCGCCACGCTGGCGGGGAACACTTTCTCCGAAGTGACGATGCGCATTGGAAGCTCCTTGCCGGCGACGAAGTCATTCACGGCTTTCATAAGCTGGGGGCCCAGGAGGGGATTGCACTCGACCGAGCAGTTGAGCTTCCCCGCTATCATCTCCTTGAACGCGTCGTGGATGCCGTCCACCGACACCACGACCACGTCCTTCCCCGGCCTCATTCCCGCCGCCGTCATGATGTCGATGGCCCCGATTGCCATGTCGTCGTTGTGTGAGTAGAGGACATCCATGCGCTGCCCGCTTGCCGCGAGCTCCTTGAGTATTCGCTGCATGACCACCCTGCCTTCACTGCGGAAGAAGTCGCCACTCTCGGAGATGATTATATGGTAGTTCGGATGGTCCTTCAGGATTTCCTCGAAGCCGGCCGTCCGATCGATCGTGGGCGCAGAGCCGATCGTCCCCTCCATCTCCACGATGTTGACCGGGTGGTCCGTATGCAGATAATCGACGAGCCACCGCGCTGCCCGGCGCCCTTCCTCGACGAAATCGGAACCCATGAGCGTCACCCAGAGTGACTCGTCTTTCACGTCGACCGCCCGGTCGGTGATGAATACCGGAATGCCGGCCGCCTTGGCTTCGCGCAGCACGGGCTCCCAGCCCGACTCGAGTATCGGGGAAAATGCTATGATGTCAACCTTGCGCGCAATGAACGACCGCACGGCGGCCAATTGCCTGTCGGGCTGCTGCTCCGAATTGACGAAGTCGAGCTCTATGCCCGCCTGCCGCGCGGCCTCCTTGATGGAACGAGTGTTTGCAAGGCGCCAGTCGCTCTCTGTTCCTACCTGGGCAAAGCCGAGCACAATGCGGTGGCCGGGGCTCGGAACGGGCGGCGGAGCGGTCGCCGCCAGCACCCCACTCCTGAGTGTTCCGGCAGTAATGAGCGAAGTCCGGAGAATCATCTTCTTGGGAATGCCCTCAACGTGATGGAGTATGTCCATCGCGTAGACAATCGCCTGCTTCCCGCCGGTCGGACAGGTGAAGGTGCCCGAGAGCGCACCTGCGCGCACCATCTCGATGCCGCCGTTCGGCCCCGGGAGTCCGTCGATCCCGACGAACTTCATGCCCGTGATGCCCAGCTTGAGTGCCGCCCGCCGGGCCCCATCCGCCATGGCGTCGTTCTGGGCCATGACCACGTCGACACGGCCGTTTTTCCTGAGCCAGGCCGAGAACTCATCCTCGGCCTTGTCCCGCAGCCAGTCGCCCACAAGCGTGGCAACGATTCGGATGGAAGGGCGCGCCTCTATGACTTCACGAAATCCCCCCTTCCTGTCCAGCATCGGAGGTGAGTCCGGGCGGCCCATCATTTCGACCACCCGGCCTCCGCCGCTGCCCAGGAGTCCGGTGACGTATTGACCGGCCTCCTTGCCGATCAGGTGATTGTCAGGGCCTATGTACAACGTATAGTTGTACCCTTCTACGGCCCGGTCAAGAACGATGACCGGGATATGCGCATAGGCTTCGTCGACAACCGGCGTTACCGCCTTGGAATCGGTGGGGGAGATGATCAGCAGGTCGATCCCTTCCTCCATGAGTCTCTTCACGTCGTCTATCTGCTGACTGCTCGAGTCCCCGGCATCGGTGAAGATGAGCTTGAGATCTGAATGGCGGGACGCCTCCGTCCTGATCTCTTCCGTCATGGTAATGCGCCAGGGCTCGGTGAGATTGGCCAGGGACACGCCGATCAGATACTTGATCCCCTCTCCGTGCCCTGTCGGGGGGGCGCAATCGGCGAAGGCGAGCATGAGCAAGGACGCCAGGGCCAGCAGCGTTCCCTGCAGCCTTGACGGCATGCTTTGGCGGGCAATCACTCGGCAGCCCCCCTCTTGTATTCGCTGGGGGATATCCCCATCACCTTCCTGAATGCCCTGCTGAAATAGTGCTGGCTCCTGTACCCGACACGCTCAGCGACTTCGAATACCCGCGCAGCCGGATCGTTCATGAGCTGCGTCGCTTTCTTGATACGCACGCAGTTCAGATACTCAACGAAGCTGTGTCCGGTCTCCCGTTTCATCAGCCGCGAAAGATAGCCCGGACTGATCTGAAGCTCCTTGGCGGTGATTTCGAGGCTGAGGGTCGGTTTCCAGTAGTGCTGGCCCACATGGTTCACCGCAAGGACCACAAAGGCCTCGCAGTTGCCGCCGTCGGCAAGCTCCACCCGGATGTCCTCGTACGCGTCGCTCAAGTCCACGACGGGGTCCGTCAGGATGCGGGAGGCCAGCATCGGTACCTGTATGAGCTGTACGGAAGCCCTGCGTTCTATTTCGCCCTTCACGGCGATCAGCTCGTCCTCCCCAACGCCCTGGATGAGCGCAAGTACCGTCTCGGTCCCATCCTCGAACACATAGGCCCCGGAGCCCTCGAAGGCTTCCGCGATGATCGTGCGAATCGCCACCAATGCGAAGCGCCGAGCCCTATCCGCCCCCGAGGCGCCTGCGCCATAGCGCTCGGAGAACCGGGCGGCGAGCAGCGCGGCCGGACCATGAAGGGAGACCCCCAGGAAGGCCATGGTCTCCTGCACCTCGGTATGCGACAGAGAGCCGCCGATCCAGTCCTTGAAGAAGCGCTCGAGCAGAACAGGCAGGTTGCGCGACACCTGTTCCCGCGTCCAGACCGCGTACCTGCCGGACTCGCTCCGGGCCTCGAGCTCCGAGGTCGCCCGCCGAAGTGTCGCCTCGAACACGGCGGCATCGAGCGGCTTGAGAAGATAGTCAAATACATGGAGCTTCACGGCGGACTGCGCATAGCCGAACTCGTCGTGCCCGGATACGATCACGATCAGCCGGTCTGGTAATGCGCCGGAGAGTCTTTCGATCAGCTCGAGGCCGTTGAGGAAGGGCATCCTGATGTCAATGATGAGTATGTCCGGTTCGTTCTCGATGGCCTTCTCGTAGGCCATTTCGCCGTCTTCTGCCTCCGCCACGACTTCAATGCCGAGCGCCAAGCGCTCGACGAGCGACCGTATGCCTCTGCGGATCTTGGGTTCGTCGTCCGCTATGAGCAACTTCCACATCACAGATCTCCCCCGGCTATGAGCGGGTGCCGCACAAGAACCACGGTGCCCTCGCCGGCAGCGCTGCTGAACGAAAGCCCGAACGGCTTGCCAAAGGTGAGCCTTATGCGCTCGTGTACGTTGCGAATTCCATAACCGGCAACGGTCTCGGGGATGGATTCGCCTTCCAGCGAGGCGTTCAGCAGGTCCAGGCGATCGGAGGTGAATCCAGCCCCGTCGTCCTGAACGGTCAGCCGGAGCTCTCCTCCCTCCGCCACTGCCCGAACGGAAAGTCGTCCCCGACCGCGCCGTTCCTTGATCCCGTGGTAGATGGCATTCTCCACCAGCGGCTGAAGTATGAGTCGCAGCACGTGCAGTGTGGTCACCGTCTCACCCTTGAGGATTTCGTAATCGAACTTGTCCTCGTAGCGCATCTTCTGGATGCACAGATAGCTCTCGACGTGCTCGAGCTCGTCCGAAAGCGAAATGAGCTCGCGCCCCTTGCTGAGCCCAATCCTGAAGAGACGGGTGAGCGCGCCGACCATCGAGACCACGTCATCAACGCGATGCTCCTGGGCCATCCACTGGATCGTATCGAGGGTATTGTACAGGAAATGTGGCTTGATCTGTTCCTGAAGGATCCCGAGCTCCGCCTCGCGCTTGGCGTGCTGTTCCCGGTAGACCTGTTCGATGAGACCTTGGATCCGCGAAATCATCTCATTGAATCCGCCCCCGAGCTCACTTATTTCGTCGCCGGTGCCGCCGGAGAAACGGACTGTCAGATCACCGTCTTCGACTCTCTTCATGAGCTGCTTAAGGCTGAGTACGGGTCGGGCGATGGAGGCGGTAAAGAACAGGGCGGCCACGATCGCGAGGGTTGTCGTGATTCCCCCGATTATCAGGGACCAGTAGCGGATGAGCAGTACTTCATGGAGCGTCTCAAGCAGGGAGAATACGCCGATGGTTCTCCAACCGCTGTAAATTGAGCGCTGGCTGAGCACCTGGTAATCCATGCCGCCGATACCTATTATCGCCGACGAGGAATCATCGGAGAGGTCGGCCAGGGGAATTCGATAGACAATCCGGTTGACCGGGGCGTAGACCAGCTCGCCTTCGGGATCGGCTATGAAGAGGAAGCCGTTTTTGCCCACCGATGTTCCGCTGAAGACATCTTCGATTGCTGAAAGCTTCATGTCGATGAGGATCTCGCCCTGAACTCGTCCAGTCCTTCTCTCGGTGATGGCTTTTACGATGGAGACCACCTTTTCGGGTCCGTACATCCGTTTGCTGCGAATGTTCCTTCCGATCGGGCGCGAAAACAGCCGGACATCTCCCGGGACCCCCGCGGCCACGGAATACCAATACTCCGAGGTCAGCGGATCGCGCGTTATGCGATAGAAATCGTCGCTGATGAAACTGTCGTCCTTGCTGACGATCAGAATTCCGGCTATCTCCGGATGCGTGTCCGACATCGCCGCCATCGCCCTGTCGATTTCGTCCTTCTCGCCTGGAGTGCCGTTCCCCCTGCGGAGAAACGAGGCGACCGCCCCGTTCTCGACGAGCAGATCGATGAGCCGTTCCATTTCAAGTACGTGAAAGTCGATGTTGGCCGTCACCTGTGCGATCATGTGGCTGGCATAACTCGTGGTCTCGCGTTCAATCGAGCGGGCATAGAGGGATGGCCCGATTATCCCCAAGGTCAGCAAGGGGAGAAAGACCAGGACAAGAAAGTACAGCATCAGCTTGAGACGTATGCTGAGCGCGCTGCGCCGTGAGCTTTCCGGTCCCTCGCCCTTTCCGAGGTGGATCGATTCGGCACCCGGTATGGTTTGCATCCGATCGGGGCTGCCATCCCCTGAACGAGGAGGATCTTCTGGCATGATGCCTCCTCCGTGTACGTACACGAAACCAGACGAGAGGATTGTAAGCCCGTTTTGCGAACTTGGCGAGTTATCTTCTGTTCAGCACCATAAAGAGGCTACCCGAGGCTTTCTAATCCACCCTCGCCCCGGCATTGTCCGCCCTGAGTGACAGCAGACGCCATGCTCCCTGGGGCTGCGTCTCCAGAATGGGGGCCATCGCCGACCCAAAAGCGGACTCCTCCTCGCGGCAAATCGCCATGATCGTCGGGCCGGCGCCGCTCAGAAAGACCGCCAGGGCTCCCGCTTCCCGTGCCGTCCGGACGATTGCCTCGAAGCCCGGGATGAGGGGTGCCCGGTAGGGTTCATGCAGCCGGTCACGGCAGCCCTCCGAGAGCTTCCCATACTCGCCCGAGAGGAAAGCCGCGGCGGTCAGCGCGGCCCGCCCTGCGTTGGCGGCCGCGTCCTTGAACGGAATCGAAGTCGGGAGCGCGGCCCGCGCCTTTGCCGTCTCCAGCGGGAATGGGGGTATCATGGCCATGAAGGCGAGCTCCCCGTCGATATCGGTCCTGATATGCTCCACCCGTCCGTCACGGACCGTCGCCACGGCGAATCCGCCCAAGAGCGCCGGCGTCGTGTTGTCGGGGTGCCCTTCGAGTTCCGAAGCCAGGTCGAGCAGGGACTGCGTGTCGAGCGGCGCGGCGCGGCCTTCGTCCCGGGCGAGGACCTGGGCAGCGAGCAGTCCGCCGACAATGCACGCGGAGCTCGACCCGAGTCCACGGGCTATCGGAATCTCGGCCATGAAGCGGACGCGTACCGGCCGCATCGGGAGGCCGGCCGCACCCAGTCCGCGACGGAAGGCCTTTATGAAGAGATTATCCTCGGTCGCAAGCTCGTCAGGACAGCCTTCCAGCACGAGTCGGGGCGAAGGCTCCACTTCGAAGCGGTTGTACAGCCCCAGCGCCAGTCCGAGGCTGTCAAAGCCGGGGCCCAGATTGGCGCTCGTGGCGGGAACGCGGATGGTGAGGGCCATCAGAGCGCTGCCAGGGAATGCAGCAGACTGGCCCGCATGTCCTCCACGGCGACGACGGAGTCGTGCAGCACGGGAGCCTGTCTGAGCTCGGTTATCGCCGCGGGAAGCTCGAGCCCGGCGCGGGCGGCCAGTTCCTCGGCCAGGGCGATGTCCCCGAGCGCGGTCCGGCCACCGGCTTCGGCGAGCACTGTCCCTCTGCCCGCGGCCGGCTCGGCACGCCGTCCTTCCTCCGCCTCCCCGAGCGCCGCCGCGACCGCACTCGGAAACTTGAAGGGGCTCGCGGTCGCGGCCACGACGATGGGTACCCCGTCCCGGGACGCGTCCCGGGACACGGGGCCGAGTGAGGCCAGAGCGGCCACGGCGACCGCGGTATGGGGGTCGATGAGGTAGCCGGACTCGTCAAAGACCCGCCTGATGGCGGCGGCGGCCTGATGGTCGTCGGCCGAGGCCCCGACAAAATCGGAAAAGCGGCCTGCCTCCTCCGGCGAAACCTGGTAGCTCCCCTTCGCACCGAGTTCGCCCATGAGCCCCGCCGTCCGCTCGGGACTGCGCCCGCTGGCCTCGAAGAGCAGACGCTCGAGATTGCTCGACACCAGGATGTCCATCGAGGGACTTGTCGTCAGATGGAAGGGTCTGTTGCGATCGTAGCGCCGGGTGGCGAGGAAATCCGTGAGCACGCGGTTGCTGTTGGAGGCGCAGATAAGGCGGCGGATGGGGAGGCCCATCATCTTCGCATAGCGCGCCGCCAGAATATTGCCGAAGTTCCCCGTGGGCACGGCGACGTCCATGCTCTCCCCGGGGCCAAGTCTTCCCGCTTCGCGCAGATCCCTCCAAGCCTTCACGTAGTACACGATCTGGGGGAGGAGCCGCGCGATATTGATGGAGTTGGCGGAGGAGAGGCGGATTCCCCGTTTCCGGAGAGCCGTCGCCAGCTCGGCGTCCCCGAACAGCTCCTTGACCCCGCGCTGCGCGTCATCGAAGCTGCCCTCGATCCCGATCACTTCGGTATTGGCGGCCCGATGCGTCACCATCTGGAGCCGTTGTATGGGACTCACGCCACGTGCCGGATAGTAGACCACAACCCGCACGCCCGGCATGTCGGAGAATCCGGCGAGCGCGGCCTTGCCTGTGTCCCCGGAGGTCGCCACGAGTATGACGAGCCGATCGTCGAGGGCGAGCTGTCTCCGGGCAAGCGCGGTCAGGCCGCCCATGAGGGTCAGGGCCAGATCCTTGAAGGCGAGCGTCGGGCCGTGAAAGAGCTCGAGGAAGTGAAGCCCTTCATGCGAGACGAGCGGCACGACCTCCGGTCGGTCAAATCGGGCGTAGGCCGACGCTATGGCTTCACGAAGCCCCTGCTCGCTGAAATCGGGGAAGAACGGTCGCAGCAGCCCAAAAGCCAGCTGGCCGTAGGAGAGCGGCCCCGCCGCGAGGATGTCTGCGCCCAGGGCGGGCAGGTGCTGGGGAACGAAAAGCCCGCCGTCCGGGGCGATTCCATCGACGATTGCCTGTGCGGCCGTGATTGCCGGAGCCGCGGACCTCGTACTTATGAACACGCCGACCTCCGGCGGAAGAATAGCAAAAAAAAAGGCGTCCCATAAGAGGCGGGACGCCTGTGCTTACAAGAAGCAATTGGGATGCGGCCCGCGCTCCGTCGCGCCCGGGCCGGCTCTAAACGGGGCGCGGAGGGCCCCGGTCGGGTGCTCGGTCAGTCCTCCCCGCCCATCTTGGTGAAATCGCTCGCCACGCCCAGACTTCGCTTGCCCAATTCGATATTGAGCATGAACACGCCCTGGGCGTTGTTGCCGAGCAGGTCTATGGTCTGGAGGATCTCGCTTGCGTTCTTCTCCTCCTCCACCTGCTCGTTGATGTACCACTGCGCGAGAACCTCGGTGGCGTAGTCCTTCTCCGCGATGGCCATGTCCATGATCTCGCGGATACTCTGCGTGACGCTCTTCTCATGCTCGAGCGCGTGCTGGAAGATCTCCTTTACCGTAGTGTCCTTGAACTCGGGCTTGGCGATGGTCTTGAGCTCCACGGTTGCACCCTGGTCCTCCAGATAGTGGAAGAACTTCATGGCATGGAACATCTCCTCGTGATACTGGATGGTCATCCAGTTGGCAACACCTTTGTAACCCGCCTCGGCCATACGTGCGGCCATCGCGAGGTACAGGTACCCGGAGTACATCTCCCGATTGATCTGCTCGTTGATTCTGTCCGCCATTTTCTTGGAAATCATAGCTTCTCCTCGTTCGATACTGGATTCTGATCGTGCTAAAAGATACGGAGCCCTGCGGGCGGGGGCAAGCGCGGGGTCAGGATTGTGGGAGGCTCCAGGTGGCGATGTAGCGCAGGTTGCCGCCCGGACCGGGGGGAGGGTCGGGAACCTGCGCCCACCGGCCCCCGATCCCGAGTACCGATGTCGCGACCTCGATGTGACGCATGGCAATTCCCATGTCGAGGTTCTGCAGGCGGATCTCGCCAAGAAGAGCGTTGAAGAGCCGGTCCTCGTCGAGAAAGAGATGGAGACGACTCGCCAGCCCTTCGTG
>DATJQN010000382.1:0-23011 GCA_035505775.1 Rectinemataceae bacterium
TACAGGGATCGCTCCAGGACGGTCGTTCACACGATGAGCGAAATATGGGACGACATCCGCGATCGCACGCGCGTGGAGCGCTGCGAATAGGCCCGCGGACGTTGCCGCAGGCGGTGCCGCGGGCGGCACCGCAGGGTGGCCCCGAGCGGCCCCCTTCGCGGCCAAGAATAGAGCCGGTGTCCTTCGGGGCGCCGGCTCCATTTTTTCGCCGGGAACCAGCAGAGCCGAGGGGTTGTGGGCGGCAGGGGCCCGCCGGGGCCTCGGCCGATCGAGGCCTATGCCTTCTGCCCGCCGCTTGTCTATACTGCCCCCATGTCAGGCTCAAAACAGCTTCGATTTCTCATGGTCGGTCTTCTCCCGCTGCTGCTCGCAACTCTTCAGCTCCATGCAGACGGCGCCACGTCGCCGGCGCAGGGCCCGGCCGCCGCACCGGCATCCGACGCGGCTCTCCCCGCGGCCTTCACGGAGTCGCCGCAGGCCCTGCTTGCGCGCTTCTCGTCCGTACAGAGCACCGAGAAGGCGGCCTACCAGGTGCTCGCGGAAGAGGACCGGATCAGTTACGACGGTTCGGGCGGCTACTCGATAGTGACGCACGAGATTGTCCGGGTGCTCAGCACCGAGGGGGTCAACCAGTGGTCGGTGCTCGACGTCGACTGGCAGCCCTGGCGGGACTCTCGGCCCGGGCTTCGCGCGCGGGTGATCCGCGCCCCCGGACTCGAGTCCCTGCTTTCGCAGGACAAGGTGGTCGAGTCGAGCGCCCAGGACGGAGACTACAACCTGCGCAGCGATTCGCGGCGACTCTCCGCCCCGCTGCCCAATCTCGAGCCCAACGCCCTCATCGAGTTCGAGCTCGTCGAGTCGGGCAAGGAGGCGAGACCGGGCGCGGGCTACGCGCGCAGGATCTTCCTCGCGCGCCGCGGTCCGGTGGAAGCGCGCGTTGTCAGCTTCGAGTATCCCGAAAAGCTGCCCTTCACCTACCAGGTTTCGGGCTCGCCCGTTTTCCGGACACAGAAAAGCGTGGCTCAGGGGCGGGTGACCCTTGTCCTGAACTTCGACCGGCTTCCGGGCCATTCCAAGCTTGATCCCCTCGTGCCCTACGACGTCAGCCCCCTGCCTGCCCTGACCTTCGGGACGGCAGCCTCCTGGGCCGTCGTGGCCAAGGCCTATTACGACGCCACCGAACCGCTGCTCGGCACCGGGCCATTGAAAGACTATGCCCGGAAGGCACTCGGCGGCGTCAATCCCTCGAAGGATCCGAAGACCGCCGTCCGCCTCGTGGCCGACAGCATTCGGCGCGATGTCCGATACACGGGGATCTACTTCGGCGAGAATGCGATCATCCCCCACGCTCCCGCCGACACCCTTGCGAGCGGCTACGGGGACTGCAAGGACCAGGCCAGTCTCCTCGCGGCCTGCCTGCAGTCGGTCGGGATCGACGCCCGCCTCGTGCTGCTCATGGCCGGAACGGGCTACGATGCCGACCCCGGCGTTCCCGGGCTCGAGCTGTTCAACCACGCCATCGTCCGGCTGCCCAAGCTCGACCTGTGGATCGACCCGACCGATATCTTCAGTCCGGCCGGTTCGCTGCCCTATGAGGATCAGGGACGCCGCGTTCTCGTGGTCGATCCCGGCACTGCGGCGCTCACGCTGACGCCCAAGACGGGCGCCGCCGACAACTGGTATCGGATCGAGCGCGATGTGACGCTTTCGGAGTCGGGGAAGGCCACGCAAATCGTCGAGAAGGTGACCATGGGTGGCAGTGTCGAGGCCCGATACCGTGCCCGCTTCAGCAGCGGTCCCCGCAAGGACAAGCTGGACTCGCTCGTCAAGGCGGGGAAGTCCGACTTCGACACCGACAGCGTGGACGCGGACTTCAGCGATCCGGCCGATCTCGGGACACCCTTCCACACCCTCGTGACTGCCCGCGGTTCGTCAAAGGGATGGACCGACGACGACAACGCCGAATTCGTGATGCGTGGCGGAGACGCCTTCAGTCAACTTCCACAGGAGCTCGAGCTCGACTCGACCGACCACGATCCGAGAAGCGCCGAGGTCTTTCTGCCCGAAGCCACGACAACGACCGTTGAATACCGCGTGAATGCGCCCGCGGGCTTCAAGCTGAGCGCCGTGCCGGATCCCTACTCCATCGATCTGGGCCCCGCGACACTGAAGGTGAGCTTCTCTTCTCCGGATCCGCAGGATCTCGTGGCGGATTTCACCCTCGTCACGCTTCGCGACCGCTTCCCGTCGTCGGACCTCGACGCCCTGCGCACCGCGGCCAAGAAGTTCTTCGACTCGAAGGCCGCGGTGGCTTCCTTTGCGAGCATAGGGCAGGAGCTCCTCAACGCCGGTCAGTACCAGGCGGCACTCGCGGAGTTCAAGTCGCTCCAGCAGCTCCATCCCAAGGAGGCCCTGCACCATGTGCAGGCTTCGAGAGTCCTGCTGGCGGCAGGCTTGGCGCAGGACGCCCTCGCGGAGGCCGAAGCCGCCGTCGCACTCGAACCGGATTCGGCGACGGCGCACAAGAACCTCGCCTTCGTCAGCCTCTCGGATCCCTTCGGCCGGCAGTTCGGCCCCGGAAGCGATGTCGGCCGGACCCTCGCCGAATACCAGAAGGCCTATGCCCTCGATTCGAGCGAATACCAGAGCCTGTTCAACTACGGGATCGTCGAGGAGTTCGGCAGCGACGGACTGTTCCGCGGCAGGGATGCCCACCTTGCGGACGCGGTCGCGGCCTTCGCGAAGGCACCGGACGAGCTTGAGCGCTACGGCGTCGCCGAGCGTTACCTCGGCGACCTCTTCTTCCTGGGCCGCTACGACGATGTCATCGCGGCGAGCGCGGGCTTCAAGGACCGGAGTCACGGCGCCCACTTCCTCCTCGCCGCCATGGCCATGAAGAGCGGGAGCGATGCGACTCTCCAGTTCGCGGCGGGACTTCTGTCCGACCTGGACAAGCGCCGAAGCGCACTCAACCAGGCCGGCATCGACCTGCTCGCGGCCAGGCAGTTCGCCGTGGCGGCCGATCTCTTCACGGCCTCGGCTCGCGGAACGTCCAATTTCGCCTCGACCGCCGACTATGCCCGCAGGATCCGTGACGTCCGACGCTATGACCCGACCTCGAAGGGCTCTGGTCCCGAAGCCCCGCTCCTCGTCCTGCTCGACGGTGTGCTGGACGGCAAGAACCCGAGCGGGAGCGTCTTCGTACCCGCCGTGCGAGCGGCCGTGGGCGCGGAACTCGACAGCACGGCCCTCGCCTACGAGCTCTCGAAGGTCCAGGGCACGCTGACCAGAATCGGGCTCAGCCGGGACCCCTTGATGGACCTCATCGCCTCCAAGATGAGCGTCACGACCGCGGTGCAGGGTCGGGCCATTCTCGCGACCGCGGCGATGCCCGATTTCGGCGCGGATCATCTGGTCGATCTCATGCTCGAACGTTCGGGCGACGGGTACCTGATCGTCGACGTGGACGAGACCATAGGGATCGGGGCCCAGATGCAGGCACTACTTGGCGCGGGCGATCTGGCCGGTGCGCGCGACTGGCTGACTGCCATCCGCGACTCGAAAAAGCTGCTCCCTTCTTTTGCGAGCGCCCTCTCGAGCGAGACCCTCGCGCTGCTGCCAGTCGATGATGCGAGCGTCGCCGGACTTTCGCTCGCGGCGGCCGTGCTCAGCAGAGGCAGTTCCGACAAGACCCAGGCGGCCACCTGCCTCAAGACCGTCGTGGCTGCTGCCGACGGCAGCAACGACCCGGCCACCACCCTCGGCTACCTCAATCTCGCTCTCGGTTTCGCGGCCACCACCAAGGACAGCTCCATCGTCGCACTGGCAGATAGACAGAAGCGCCTCGCCCGGGCGGGCGCCCAGGACGCCGTCGTCAGGGTGAGAGCGCTCGGCGCCGCCGGCCTGAACGATGCGGCCGCGGCCGCGGCCCTCGAGGCGCGGGACGCCTACCCACAGGACCTGGCAGTCCTCCGGAGTCTCCGTTACGCCCTGGGGCTGGCCGGACGCCACGCCGAGGCGCTGGCGGTCGGCGAGAGCATTCTCTCCATGAGCGGGGCCCAGCCGAGCGATTACAACAACACCGCCTGGGAGATGCTCTTTCAGGCCAAACCCGACTTCGGCATCATCAACAGCTGGGGGCTGACTCAGCGATTGTCCAACGACGACTACTCGCTCCACACGCTCTGCTGTCTCTACTCGGTGGCCGGGCGCTCCGAGGAAGCCCTCGCCGCCTTCCAGAAATACCTTTCCACGCAGGATGTCAAGAAAACGGATTCGGCGCTCTGGCTGGCGCATGGCCTCCTGGCGCGGAGCTTCGGAATGGCCGATCGCGCCCAGGCATCCCTGAAGCAGGCAGTTGCCGTCGGTGACAGCACGGACGCGACGGGTTCGGCAGCCGTGGCGGCCCTCTGGGCCCAGCGGCCCTGATTCGCCCTTCCACCTGAGCCGGCGCTTCCACCGGGAGGCGCCGGCTCGGTGGCCGCCCTGCGTCCGCCCTGTGTCCGTGTGGCGCCAGCGCGACACCCGAGCGACGCCTGTGCGCAGGTCCCCCGAGCGCGGAGGCGCTCGACGAGGGCTCGGCTCTTGTCGCTGTTCCGCCATCCGGTTCATAATGCCGGCATGATCTCTCGCCCCCGCCTCCGTGCACGCGGTCCCGTGATCGGGGCCGCTCTCGTCGTGGCCCTCTGCGTGACGCTCCCATTGCGGGGCCAGGACAGCAGCAGCGCCGACAACGATCAGAGTTCCCAGTCGACCCATTCCGCCCAGGGATCCCCAACCGATCAGCAGCAGATAGTGGTACCTCCGTCGGTGGTGAACCAGCCTCCATCCGCCACCTCCAAGCCCGACGCCTTGCTTCTGTATCGTCAGGGCAGGGACCTCGAGAGCGCAGGAAAGACCGCCGATGCCCAGGCGAAGTACACCCAGTCGGTCGCAATATGCAGTCAGGAACTGGCGCAGGATCCGAAGCGGATGGAAGCCTACGTGGTCAAATGCTGGAGCCTGTTCCGCTTGGGAAGACACGACGAGGTGATCTCGAACGGACTTGCGGCGCTCAAGATCCAGTTCGATCCGAGGGTGTCCGAAGTGATGGGGGAGTCCTTCTACTTCCTTGGACAGATGGACAGCTCACTGAAGTATCTCCAGCGCTACGTCGACGCGGTGGGAGAGGACGGGGACCGATTCTCGACCGCCTACTTCTTCATGGGGGAAGCCTACCTCAGACTGAAGAAGTACAGCCATGCCGATATGGCATACAGCACCGCCGTGTCCAAGGATCCGAGCATGTCCCGCTGGTGGTATCGCCTGGGCATGGCCTGCGAGTACCTGGAGGACTGGAAGCGGGCCTACCAGGCCTACAGCAAGGCGGTTTCGTTGAGTCCCGGATACCAGGATGCGCTCGACGGCCAGGGCAGGGTCAAGCCGAAGGCGGGCTTGTAACAGGCTGCGGGTCCTCGCGGTCACGACGGTTGGGCCGGTCGCGGCGACGGCCGCTCCGGCGCCCTCCCTGCGCTACTTTCCGGTCGGGGTCGCAGCCTCGATCTCCCGCCTCATCTCGACCTTGGGATCGCCGCCCTTTTTAACGATGTGCGAAACACGGCTGATGAAGTCCTTCATCGAGGAGCCGCTTACCGTGACGTAAAAATCCCGGTAGAGCTCCGGTTCGCCGGCGTACAGGCGATACAGGTCGAGGTAGGCGTTGTTGAGCCTGTCCATCGGGAAGTCCCGGTAGGCCGGGCCGTGGAACAGGGAGTCGTAGGCCTTCACAAAGGCTGCCGCGCGCTCGGCGATTATCCTCGCCTTCTGCACACGCTTCTGATCGGCCGGAAGAGTGCTTGCGTAGACGGTCTGGAGCTCGGATGCGGTCCCCTTGAGCCAGCGCGCGAAGGCGTCGGCGTCATCGCGGTCGGCACGGGCCGAGGCGAGCTGCTTCGAGTCTTCCCCGTATTCCGAGCCAAGGTAGAGCAGCGAACCCTCGTCACCGACGAAACTCGCAAGTTCCTCGTTGAACTGGTCATGCCCGGTCGACCAGATGGTCGCGTGGGTCATCTCGTGGAGAACAGTGTCGGCAACGTCGGCTTCCGGATACGAGGCCATGAACGAGAACAGGGGATCGGAGATCCATCCGAGGGTGGAGAAGGCGTCCACCGGCCTGGCAAGTACATCGTAGCCCTGCTTTTTGAGCCGTTCGGCCTCCGCCGTCGCATCGTGCCGATCGAAGTAGCCCCGATAGGGCAGCTTCCCCACGAAGGGATAGTTCCACTCATAGGTAGTAAAAGAGAGTTCCGCACAGGCTGAGACGACGGTGGCCAGCCGGTCGGCATCGAGCATGACGATCGAGCGATAGCTCTTCGTCTGACGCAGCCCGAAGCTGGACTCGCCGAAGGCCTTGATTCCGGCCACCCGCTCGAGAAAGGACTTCAGCTCCGGGCTTGTATGGGGATCGGCAAGGGCTTTCGCGACGGGAATGGCCCGCGAGCGCAGGCCGAGGTATCGGGAGACCTGCTCGGGAAGGTAACACGAACCGAGCAGGAGGAACAGGGGAACGAGAAGAGCGAGCGCAAGCATGAAACGTGGGCGAGCGTGGTGCACCGTTCAACTCTAGGCCGGAGCTCCGGGCTCTGGCAAGGCACGCACCGGAGTTACAGTTGGCGCCCGCGGGTCCCGTCCCGTCCCCTGCCCGGACTCTTGTTTTTCGCCTCCACTTCGATAGACTTGACGTCAAAGTTCGTTTCAGAAAGGAGCATGCAATGAAGGTAATTCGTACTGTCGCGATCGTCCTCGCGGCGGCCCTCGTCCTGGTCTCCTGCTCGTCCATGGCTTCGGGCGCCATGAGCGGCGCGTTGAGCGCGGTCGCCGGCGGTGGCGGCGCTGCGTCGGGCGGCGGCCCCGTGGCCGGCGCGGCGGTGGCAGCCGTGGACTTCCAGTCCGGAGAAATACTCGCCTCGGCCGACAGCGGCCAGGAGATGGACGCCTCGTTCCATGTGGCCAAGGTCCTCCAGGCGGCCAGCCCGGCCACCAAGAACCAGGCCCAGGTCGTGTTCATCAGCGACGGCTCGAAATCCTGGGTAAACTATGTGCTCAACAGCCGCAAGGCCGGCAAGGCTGATTTCACCGTCGGCGCGACCGTCCTGTTTCTGGCTGGCTGGGCCAACCACAACGAGATCTCCGCCGACACCTACCGGAAGGACCGGTGGGAACTCGGCAATGTGACCTCGGTGGAAAACATGTACAAGAACATGGTCGAAATCGGCGGTGACTCGTACTACATCGACTACCTCCGCGTTCCGACGGACCCCATCAAGTAGGCCGACACCCAACTGTTGCAGCGTGATCGGGGCCGCCCGGAGTCGAACTCCGGGCGGCCTCTCTTATGCCTGTATCGAGTGTCCCCGGCCGACATCGGATCCTCGGGCCGGGAAGCTTTACCCCGGACCTGCCGGCCGCTATACTGCGCGCCCATGGGCGAGAGAGACAGATCGGTAGCCGTCGAGCCGGTGGGCGGAGCCGCCGACGCGCAGTTTTTCTCGGAGCTGCGGGAGGAAACCCGCTTCCTGATCGTGCGTCACGGTCAGAGCGAAGGAAACGCCAGGATGATCATCCAGGGTCGGCGGGACTTCGGCCTTGACGAGTCGGGCCGCGCTCAGGCGGCCGCTGCGGGCGCCTGGCTTGCCGCGCGCCGCGTCGACGCCCTCCTCTCCTCCCCGCAGTCGCGCGCCGCCGAGACTGCCCGCATCATAGCGGCGGCCTGCGGATCGGGCGAGCCGCGATACGATCCCGTCCTGAGCGAGATCGATACGGGCATGTTCTCGGGACTCTCGCTGGACGAAGCCCGCCTGCGCTTCCCCGAAGTCTACCGGGCCTTCGAGCGCCGCAGCTGGGACGGGGTTCCCGACGCGGAGAGCTCGACGGCGATCTACGCCCGCGCGATGAAGGCCTGGAACCTGCTCCGGGGCCTGGCCCTCGCGGGCGCACGGGGCGTCGCCTGCGTCAGCCATGGGGGCTTCATCCAGTGGCTCGTGCGCTCGACCTTCAACTGCCGGAGCTGGATGCCCCTTCTGCCGACGGGCAACTGCGGCGTATTCGAGCTGCTCGTCATGCCGACCGGCCCGGGTGAGCCCGCCTATCTTCAATGGAGACTGCTCAACTACCTGCCGGATCGATCGGCCGCCCTCGTGCCGCCGGTCTTCTGAAGGCAGCCGGGGCGCCGGATCAGGTCAGGCTCCGGGGGAAGCCCCGGGCGGCGCGGCCTGTTCGGCGTAGGCCTGCCACAGCGGCTCGGACTCCGGGAAGGGGGCGAGTATCTCGATACGCTCCCCGGTCCGGGGCTGCCCGAAGCTCAGCGATCGGGCATGAAGCATTATCAGTCCGCTCGGCGCGCTCCGGCGGGCCCCGTACTTTATGTCGCCGCGGATGGGACAGCCGACGGCGGCCAGCTGGGCACGGATCTGGTGGTGGCGCCCGGTGATGAGGCTGATCTCCACGAAGAAATAGCGATCCGACCTGCCGACCGAGCGATACTCCAGAATGGCATGCTGTGGGCGCCGGTCCCCGCGCGATCCCGGACTGTCGGGAGGAGGAGGAATCGGAGCGCTGTGGGCGGTCGGGGTGGCACGGGCGCGGACGACGTTGCGTCGCCGGTCCCACAGCAGCTCATGTTCGAGCCGTCCCGAGGGCGGGTCGAGCTCGCGTTCGATGCAGGCGACATAGCGCTTCTCGATCCGGTGGTCGCGAAAGGCCGCGTCGAGGGTCGAGAGGGACTTGGCGGTACGGGCGAAGATGACCGCGCCGGAGGCACGCCGGTCGATCCGATGGGTGGCCTCGAGAAAGCCGCTCTGGCCCTGTGCCTGGAGCTCGGCTACAAGGAGCTCCTGCAGCGAACGGTCTCCGCTCTTCTCTTTTTGGATGGGGATCGGCGCGAGCTTGTCGGCGACCAGAATGTCTTCGTCCAGGTGAAGGATGCAATACGGATCCATGGGTCCTCGTTGCCCAAGGCTAGCACGAAGCGGCGGACCCGGAATAGCGCGGCCCGGCACCCCGGCGCCGGATCCGGGCTGATTCCGTGCCATGTGGACCGCGCTTTCGAAATCCGTCGCCTCCGGCCACACCGCTGACATTCCTGGCGCGCTGTTAGTATAATTTTACCTATGGCCGTGGACGCCCTGTCTCCACTGTTACAGCTCTCCGGAAGCTTGCGTGCCTCCGGGGCGATCGTCGACAGCGGGAGACCCCTGCCCGGCGCTCAAGGCGGAAGGCAGGATCCGAAGCTGCCCGAGACCGGGAGGCAGACCGGGGCGGGTGCGTCACATGGGGGTCAGGCGAGCCCGCCCGGATCGCGGAACGGCGTGTCGGGATTGTCCGGCTCGAGGCCCCCCGAAGATCCGCGGAGCGCCCGCTGGGTGTTGGCCGGCCAGGGCTTTTCGCACGCGGCTGCCGGGGCCGCGAAGGGGGCGGCCGCCCAGCCGGCCGGTTCCCCTGCCGGTCGGAAGGATCCTGCCTCGCAGGTCGCAGAGACGAGCGAGGAGGAACTGCGCCGACGGCTCGGTGAGCTCGAGGGGCAGAAGGCGGCGGAGGAACGGAAGAAAACCGCGGGGCAGGCCAGACAGTCCGAGGAGACGCTGCGCGTCATCTCGGAACTGCAAGCCCGTGATTCCCAGGTGCGCGCCCACGAAGCGGCCCATGTCGCCGCTGGGGGGCAGTACATCACGGGGGGAATATCCTTCGTCTACGAACGCGGCCCCGACGGCAGGAGCTACGCTGTCGGCGGCGAGGTAGGCATCGACACCTCGCCGGTGCCGGGGAAACCGGAGGAGACCGCGGCCAAGATGCGGATTGTCAGGGCGGCGGCCCTGGCGCCGAGCGACCCTTCGCCTGCGGATTTGTCCATCGCGGCGGAAGCGGCACAGATCGAGTCCGAGGCGATGGCCGAAGTGGCGGCAAGCCGCGCGGAAGCGGCCGCGCGAAGCTACGGCGCCTCGCCTACCCAAAACACGATCGACATGGTAGCCTGAGTTCCGGCGCCTTCGGCGCCCTTGACGGTCGGCCTTCGCGCGCCGTCGCATATCGCAGCAGGAAGGCGCCAATGAGCATACACATTGCAGCTGCAGCGGGAGAGATTGCCGAGGGCATTCTGCTCCCCGGGGACCCGCTCAGGGCCAAGTTCATCGCCGAGAATTTCCTCGAGAAGCCCGTGCGCTTCAACGAAGTGCGCAACATGTTCGGCTACACCGGTCTCTACGAAGGGCGGCGCGTCTCCGTCATGGGAACGGGCATGGGCATGCCGAGTCTCTCGATCTACGTGAACGAGCTCATCCGCGACTACGGTGTCCGGAAGCTGATACGGGTGGGTACCTGCGGGGCCATGCGGAAAGAGATCGCCGTGCGCGACGTCATCCTCGCGATGAGTTCCTCGACCGATTCGGCGGTCAACAAAGTCCGCTTCCGGGGCATGGACTACGCTCCCACCGCATCGTTCCTGCTCCTCTCCGCGGCACGCGAGGCCGCCCTCAAGGCCGGCGTGGCGCCCCATGTGGGCCCCGTCTTGTCCAGCGACTCCTTTTACACCGAAGATCCCGACCAGTGGAAGCTCTGGGCTTCCTTCGGGATTCTCGCGGTCGAGATGGAGACCGCCGAGCTGTACACGCTTGCGGCCAAGTTCGGCGTCGACGCCCTGTCCATCCTCACGGTGAGCGACCATCTCGTCACCGGAGACAATACGCCGGCGGAGGAACGGGAGAAGCGCTTCAGGACGATGGTGGAGATCGGTCTCAGGGCCCTGATCGCCGCCTAAGCCGACACGGGCGGGGATTTCTCGGAAGCTGTCGCTCCGAGAAATCCCCGCGGGCGCTCAGCCGTCGATCATGCTCCCCTCGAGCAGATAGTGATTGAGCTGGCGCTCCCGGTCCCTCATCATCGCGGCGAAGTTGGCCTCCGAGAAGGAACCGGCGAGATGCATCGTGGCCATGGCGGGGCTGGCGGTGAAGAGCATGCGCCACTCGACCTCGGAGCGTTCCGGCCCGGAACCCCTGAGGCTGATGCTCAGGCGTATCACGAGATCCTTTCCCCCGACGATCAAGTACTCCACGAGGCGCGGCGCCTCGTAGGTGATCAGGGTCCACACCGCCCTCCGGTGCATGCGCTCGCGGGTCGTGAAAACCGCATCTCGTTCCGCCCGCCCCGAATCGGCGTAGATCATCGTGCAGGACCAGCCGGGCAGCCACTCGTACTCCAGCACGGGACAGAGCAGGGGAAAGACGCGCTCGGCGCAGGCGCCAAGCTCAAAACGACCCACGCGCTCGAAACGCGTGCCCCTGTCCCAGGAAACTGTCCGCTTCATCGCAACCTCCCTTTCGGATGGAATGGGAGGGAAGCTACAGTGTGAAGCTGTAGACAGGTCAAGCGTTCTTTTCGAGCGATTCGAGGAGTTCTCTGATATCTGCCTCATTGAATCCGAGCAGTGCAAGGAGGCGGCGATGGGAATCCGGGGAGTTGCGCTCGAAGCTCGCATGGAGCTCCGCATAGCGCGCCGGATCAAGGCCCGACTCCCGCCCGAGATCGCCCAGTTCGTGAAGCCTGCCCCTGGCTCCCTCGAGGGAACCCTCGTCTTCGACGAGATCCAGAAGAAGGCGTTGCTGCCCCCGCAGATCCTCGATCTGGGTGTTGATCTCGAAGACCCTCCGGAGAAGCAGGGCGACCGGACCCCGCTCGGGGGCGTCAAGATAGCGCCGGATGCGGTCGAGGGCGATACCGAGGGAGCGATAGGCCATGATGCGTTCGAGCCGCATCCGATCCTCTTCCGAGTACAGACGGTATCCGGAAGCCGAGCGCCCCGACGGAGAAAGGAGCCCGGCGGCATCGTAGTAGAGCAGGGCGGATCGCGAAATGCCGCAGCGCGCGCCGAGCGCGCCGACAGTATAGAAGCCCGAACCAGGCCTGCGCGTCTCTGCTGACGGTCCGCCGGTCTCAGTCATCGCACCCGCTTTTCGCGGCCGAGCTGGAGCTCGGCATAAATTCTTGGCGCCGAGCTGGAACTCGGCATCAATTCTTGGCACCGAGCTCAAGGATGAGCTCGACCTCGCCCCTCGAAACCTTGACGGCCCTCGCGATCTCGTCGACGTTCCAGCCCTGCCGTGCCAGCTTCCTGACCGTGTCCTGGACCGTCGTGGGGGAAGCGCCGCGCTTGCCGCCGCCCTCCTCCTTGAGCAGGGTGGACAGCAGCTTGAGCTGCTCCTGGGCCTTGCGGTCGATCTCCTCGAGCCGCGTCTCCGCGCGGGCGAGCCACTCCCGGGCCTTCTGCAGTTCGGCGATGCGCTTCTCGGCGTCGGACAGCACCGTATCCAGATCGCCGAGCTTGCGCACGGCCTCGTCCGCCTTGTCCTTGTCCGCGGCCAGCTGATCGACTGTCCTGCGCAGCTCGACGACCCGGTCCGGGATCTTGCGCAGCTCGCTCCCGATGGTAGCCACGGCCTTTTCCACGCTCTGTACGGACTGGAAGTTCTTGTCCACGGCCTCGATCGTCGCGTCGAGCACCGCCGACTTCTTTTCGAGTCGCTCGTACTTGGCCTCGGCCTCGCGGGAGGCCTCGAGCACCTTGCGAATCGAGGTCTGGGCCTCGGTGATGGCGTCCGCCTGGCCGGTGACCTCTTCGAGGCGCTTGTCCACCGTCTGGGAGATCGTGGCCAGCCTCGTGAAGTCCTCTTCCAGGCCGTCGATGCGGCGCTTCTCCGCGAGGAACCGCGTGAGCTTCTGGTTGACCTCGTCCTCGAGCCGCTTGACCCGCGCGAGCTGGGTCTCGATCTCCGCGACCTCGGCCTTGCGGGCGTCGAGTCTGGCGAGATCGCCCTTCATGGTTTCTATGCTCTGGGAGAGGCGGTCCTTCAGCTCGTCCGTCCGCTCGAAGACCTTCGCCTGGGCGATGAAGGCTTTCTGCTCCCGATCGACGTCGGCGAGCACTTGGCCGAGCCGGGCGGCTTCCGACTCGACTTTGCTGAAGGATTGCGCCCGGGCCGATTCGAGCTTGAGCGCGAAGTCCTGCAACGTGTCGGAGAACTTCCTGAGGCTGCCCTCCGACTCGGCCTGCGCCTCGCGGCGCTTCTTGTCGAGGTCCGCGAGCATGGTTTCGTAGCCGCGGGAGAAACCTTCCAATGCCTGGGCAATGCGTCCGCTGAGGTCCTGTCGCAGCTCGGCGGTCCGGTCGGCCAGGCCGCTGAGCTCCTTGGTCAGGCGGTCGCGCTCGGCCTGAGCCGCCTGCATGTAGGAATCGCGCTGCCCCTCGTACTCGCTCCTGGCCGCCTGTATGAGGTCCTTGGTGGAGGCGGTGAGGATCTGAAGCTCGGAGCGCAGGCCCGCTTCCGCCTCGGCGACGGACTCGCGGAATCCGGAGCGCATCGTCTCCGATGCCTTGGCCACATCCTGCCGGGTGGCCCGGACGCGTTCCTCCTCGGCGCCGATGGTCGAGGCGAGGGCGGCGAGCCTGGTCTCGAGATCGCGCTCGGAGGCCTTGATGCGGGCCTGGGCCTCGAGGGAGAAACGCGAGATTTCGCCTTCGACGTAGGCCTGGGCGGTGGCCCGGGCCTCGGCCGCGTCCTTGAGCACGGACTCCCTGAGGGCCGCGAGTGTCTCCGTCGCCATGCCGCTCTGGGCGTCGATGCCGTCCTGCGTTGCCGACACTCGTTCGCGCATCGTGTCGAGCTGTTCCTGGATCCGTTCCTGGGTTTCGGCGAGCCGGGCGCGCGTCTCGTCGATGACGGCCTTTTCCACCGCGCTCCGCTGGTCCGCCGCGCGGGAAGCCAGCTCGGCGAGGGAGCGGTCCAGATCGTCGCGCCAGGCGCCGAGCCGGGCCTCCGCGCTCTCGCTGCGCGCCTTGAGGTCGGCGAAGAACTCATCCTCGAACACCTTGAGCTTCTCCGAAACGTTGTCGTAGGCCCGCTGCTTGAGCGCGTCCAGCTCGTCTTCCAGGCTTTTCATGCTGTCCCGCAGCCGGCCGGTCTCCGCGGCGAAGCCCTCCTCGAAGCGGAGGCGGCGGTCTTCCAGCGAGCGGCCGAAGGCCGCGAAGTCGTTCTCGACCCTGCGCGCAGTCTGCTCCATCGATGCCCGGAGCGCCGTATCCAGAGAAGCGATTTCCGCCCCGGCGCCCTCGAGCCGCTCGAACCGGGCTTCCACCTCGGAGCCGTACTCCGAAAGACGTCGCCCGAACTCCTCGAAGGCCCGGGCGCTCAGGGCGGCGCCATCGGCCGCGAGCCGCGTCTCCACGGCCGCCAGCTCGCGGGAGGCGCGGGCGGCGATCTCGGATACCGAGGTCTCGGTCATGGTTATCGATGCGGCCGAAGCCGCCACGCGCGCCTCCGCCTCCTCGAGGCGGGTGCCGAGGGACTGGGTGGCGGTCTCGATCTCCAGCCGCATGCCCGCGAGCAGACCTTCCGCCTCGGCCTTCCACTCCGCCTTGAAGTTCTTCGCGAGCGTCTGCGTTTCCGTCGCCTTTTCCTTGGCCAGGGCGCCGAGCTGGGCGAATTTGTCGTCGATGAGTTCCTTGAGCCGCGCCGCCTTGGCGTCGCTCGATTCCTTGAGCTTCGCGAAGGCGAGGTCCTCGATGCGTTCCGCCTCCGCGCGCGCGCGCTCGAAACCCTTGGCGAGTTCCCGCTCCAGCTCGCCGCGTCCCGTCTCGGCACGGTGCAGGAGAGCGGCTGCCTCGGTCTTCTCGCGCTCGAGCACCGCGGTGACCTCGGCAAGCCGGGCCTTCGTGTCGGCGAGCAGTTCGCCCTTGAAGGCTTCGAGCGCCCGGGCGGAATCCTGGGCAAAGGACTGCTTCAGGGTGGGTATGTCCCGCTCGATGGAGGCGATGGAGGCGGAGGCCGCATCCAGTTTGCGCGCCACCGAGTCGGTGAAGTCCGACTCCTCGTGGAGCCGCATGAGATTCTCGTCGACCTTTGCGGTGAGCTTCATGAGCCTGGCGAGGGCTTCGTCATATTCCCCCAGCCGCTTCTCGATGCCGCCTATCGCCTCCGCCCGCGAGGCGAGCCCATCCTGTACGCTCTGCACCCGCTCGAGCGCAACTTTCGCGGCCTTCTGCCTGACGTCGAGGTCGATGCCGAAGCGTTTGAGATCCTCCGCCCGTTTTTCCACGTAGGCATCGAGCTCGTCCCGGAGTCTCTCAGTGTATTTCTTCACCTTCTCGAGCGAGCGGTTGTCCCGGTCGAGATAGCGATAGACGAAAAGGATCACCAGGACGATGCCGAGGGTCACAAAGTTCCCGATCGTGAAGAGCATGCGGAACTCCAGTGTTTGCGACGATTTCTGCGGAAGTATAGACCATTTTGGGAGCGAGCGGAAGCATCGGGGCGAAGTCAGTCCCCGGGCTTCCCGCGCGGGCGCCTCTGCCGCTATCTTGGACTTCATGCGAATGCGCCGCTTCTCGCCGCTGCTGGCGCTGGCGCTCTGCGCAGCGCTTCCGGTTCATCCGGTCGCCGCGGAGAGTCCGGCTCCGATTCTCTGTGCCCCGGAGTCGGGGCGACAGGGGGATCCCCTCCTCGTCTGGGCTCTGTCGCAGGAATCGCTGGTCGGAGCCGAGCTGAAGCTGGCGCCGGCCGAAGGCAATGCCGGAGGCGGAACCGGGGTTGGAACCGTGCTGTCCGCCCATGGCTTTGCTGCCCCCGACAGCCTCCTCGCGAGCGTGCTCCCCGAGGCGGCGACGTCGGGAGCCTCGCGTGGCCCCGCGGTCCATCTTTACGGCTTCCTGCTCGCGCTGCCGACCACGGCGGCTCCGGGGCGCTACCGCCTGGAGCTCAGCCCGCCTCCGGCTGCCGTGTCTGCCACAATGTCGGCCACCACGCCCACATCCGCTGCGGGGCCAGGGCCGCGACTCGTGGAGCAGCCGTTCTCGGTCGTGGCGCGCTCCTTCGTCTTCGAGCGCATCCCCCTCGACCAGGCCAACAGCGACCTCCTCACCGTGCCGGATGCGCGCAAGACCGAGGAAGCCCGACGGCTTTATGTCGTCTTCGCGACCGTGGAGCAGGGGGATGTCTTCGCCGACGCGGAAGGCATGCTGAGGCCCGTGACTCCGCTGCGCAAGACCGCCGGCTTCGGCGACCGCAGACGCTACCTGTATCCGGACGGCAGCTCAAGCCTGAGCGTGCATGAGGGGGAGGATCTTGCGGTGCCCACGGGCACGCCCGTGCTCAGCTGCGCCCGCGGCAAGGTCGTCCTCTGCGCCCTGCGGGAGGTCACCGGCAATTCGATCGTCGTGGAGCACCTACCGGGCCTGTATTCGATCTACTACCATCTCTCGGCCATCGAGGTGAAGGAGGGGCAGATGGTCGAGCGCGGCCAGGAGCTGGGGCGTTCCGGTTCGACCGGGCTTTCAACAGGCCCGCACCTCCACTGGGAGCTGCGAGCGATGGGACAGGCCGTCGACCCCGAATACTGGCTGGGATCTCCGCTACTTGACACAAAACGCATACAGGCTACAATAACTGCGCTATTTGAAGGGAGGTGATTCTTATCAGGCAGATTATCGTGGACGAGAGCGAGCCCCTCGAGAAGGCCATCAAGCGCTTCAAGCGCATGGTCGAGAAAGAGGGCATCATCCGCGAGTGGAAGAAGCGGGAGTTTTTCGAGAAGCCTTCCACCATCAAGAACCGCAAGCAGAAGGCCCTTGCACGCAAGCTTCTCAAGAAAGCCCGCAAGCCGCGCGATTCCAAAGGCGGTTACTGAAGCCTCCCTTTCAGGTGAGAATCGCAGATCAGGCCGCAGGTGCGCCGTCAGCTTTTCTGGCGTCGCCGGTGCGGCCTTTTTTTGCCTATGACCGAAGCGATCGACGGTCGGAGGGTATGAAAACGGTGAATCGACATTCATCGAGGGCGCCGGCCCTGCTTGCGGTGCTGGTGACCCTTCTGGCGGCGGCCGGCTGCGCCCGACAGGGCACGGATCAGACCGCAGGCAGCGCGGCGATCATTTCGAAGCCCAATCCCACCCTCCACACGGAGGAGCTGCGCATCGGCCCCACTGTCATCAAGGCGGAAATCGCGCGCACCGAGGGCGAGCGCGAGCGCGGTCTCATGTATCGCAGCAAGCTTCCCGACGGCACGGGTATGCTTTTCATTTTCGACAGCGATCAGCGCCTCTCCTTCTGGATGAAGAACACCCTGCTGCCCCTTTCCCTGGCCTACATTTCCTCTGACGGGGTGATCCGGCAGATAGTCGATCTCGAGCCGCAGTCCCTCGAGGCCATCCAGTCGGAGCGCTCCGTGCGCTATGCGCTCGAGGCACCCCGCGGGTGGTTCGACCGGGCCGGCGTCAAAGTGGGCGACAGCCTGCAGCTGCCGCCGGCGAACTGAGAGAGAGTCGCCCGATTTGACCCTCTCCGACAGTCTCGCTACCTTTTTCCGTAAGGGGGCTGATCCGATGCTCGATATTGTCACGTATGGCGACGAAGTTCTTACGCAGAAGGCCGAGGCGATCAAGGACTTCGGTCCCGAGGTCGCCGAGCTCGTTGCGGGGATGTTCGAGGCCATGCGCCGTGGAAAGGGCATCGGGCTCGCCGGGCCGCAGGTGGGAAAGTCGCTGCGGGTTTTCGTGACTCAGGTCGAGGGGGACAAGCCCCGCGCCTTCATAAACCCCGAAATCGTGCTCACCTCCCAGGAGGAGGTCGAATTCGAAGAGGGCTGTCTTTCGCTCCCCGGGCTGTACCTGGGACTGCGCAGACCGGAATTCGTGCGTGTCCAGGCCTGGAACGAAAAAGGAAGGCCCTTTACGACGGAAACCGGGGGGCTCCTCGCCCGGGTGCTTCTTCATGAATACGACCATTTGGATGGTATCCTGTTCATCGATCGGCTGAACCCTGCCCGGCGCGAGCGGGCCCTCGGCCAGTACCAGCGACTCATCAGGATGTAGTGTCGACCGGGCGCCTCCCGGGCCGGCTCCCCTTCCCTCATCGCGGGGAAGGGTATCCCGCGGGCAGGAGGGGCTCACCCTGCACGAAGGAGGGGGACTGTGCGCGTGCTCTTCGCGGGTAGCCCGGACATTGCAGTACCCTCACTCGTGCGTCTCTCCTTCGAACACGAGCTGGTGGGAATTCTCACCAATCCCGAGACCCAGAAAGGCAGGGGGCTGGCTGCCGCCGCGACACCGGTGGCCATGGCGGCCGATGTCGTCTCCAAGGGCTCGCTTCCCATACTCGCCTTCGATTCCCTGGGGGCCGAAGCTCGGGCGGCAGTCGCCGCGCTCAGGCCCGAGATCCTGGTCTCCTTTGCCTACGGCCGCATTTTCGGTCCCCGCTTCCTCGGTCTCTTCCCCCGGGGCGGCGTGAACGTGCATCCGAGCCTGCTTCCCCGATATCGCGGCCCCGCGCCCATTCCCTTCGCCATCCTGAACCGGGACAGCGAGACGGGAGTGGTGGTCCAGCGTATCGCCCTCGAGATGGACTGCGGGGACATCCTCGGCGAGGAGCGGCTGAGGCTCACGGGTCTCGAAACCACGGAGGATCTGGCGGAGACCGCCGCGCTCATCGGCGCGGATCTGCTCTCGCGGGTGCTCCAGGAGATCGAGGAGGGCAGGGAGGAGGCCCGGCCCCAGGAGGGGGAGCCGTCCTACTGCTCCCTGCTGCGGAAGGAAGATGGACAGATCGACTGGCTGAGCCCCGTTCTGAGCATCGACTCCAAGATCAGGGCCTACTACCCCTGGCCCGTGGCCTACACCTGGTTCAGGGGGCTCAGACTCAATGTCCTCGAGGCCTTTCCCTATCCGCACGTCACCTTCGCGGCCGGCCCGAGCAGCCTCGACTACGAGGACGCCGTTCCCGGAACGGTGCTCGGCCTAGACAAGGCCAGAGGCATAATGGTACAAACTAAAGACGGCCTCGTCGCCCTACGGCGCCTGCAGATACAACACAAGAAGGCGCTCCCGTACCGGGAGTTCGCGAACGGGACGCGAGGTCTCGTCGGCACAGTCCTGGGGCGCCCGTCCCCGGAGGAAACGGACCGCCCATGAAGCCCAAATTCAAGTTCCCCAACCTTTCCCGGATCAAAAGCCTCAAGATGCCCAGCATCCCCCTTGATCTGCACAAGCTCGAGGAGCTGGACAAGGAACATTACCGCATTGCGGCCTACGGTCTCGGCGCCCTGGTCGTCCTCATGATCCTCGCAAGCCTGACCGCGTTCTTCCTCTCGCTCCGCGGAGCCGAGGAGACGATGGTGCCCGATGTCAGGGGTATGGAGCTCGCGCAGGCCCTCGTCAAAATGCAGGAGAAGGAACTTTACCCCCGCATAGCCCTGCGATTCACCGACAATCCCGCCGACCGGGGCAAGATCGTCGACGAGCGCCCGACGCCGGGGACGATAGTCAAGGCCGGTCGCAGGATCCAGCTGAGCGTCAGCAGGGGGGCGGTGGCCGATCACGTGGAGAACTTCATCGGACAGGATCTCAACGAAGTGCGCATCCATCTCCAGACGCTCTTCGCCTCGACCCGCCCGCTGCTGACCATCAAGGATCCCCCGGTCTATCTGTACGACAAGTCTCCCGCCGGCACGATTCTCCAGCAGAAGCCCGTGGCGGACACCGAAATTGCGGGGCCGACCCAGCTCGAATTCGTGGTAAGCCGGGGTCCCGAAAAGGCCCAGGTCAGGGTACCCAGCCTGGTCGGGCTCTCCATCGACGACGCCCTGTCGGCCGTCGCCGCCACCTCCGTTGCGGTCAAATTCTCGATGCGTCCGCCTTCGAAGAGCGAGAAGCCCGGTGTCGTCGCCTCGCAATCCCCGGCCGGCGGCAGCCTCATTCCGCCGACGGCCAGCGTCGCCGTCACGGTGACGACCCCAGCCGTCCAGAAGGGCATGGTCTCCGGCATCTTCTCCCGACAGCTGCCCGAATATCCCTATGCCCTCAAAGTCTCCCTCGACGTCATCAGCCCGATGGGCGAGCGCAGCACCCTCCTGACGGTCAATCATCCGGGGGGCCTCTTCACCGCCCCCTACAATCTCCCCGACGGCTCGATTCTCGTGCTTTCGGTCCTCGACCGCGAGGTCCCTCCGCGCGAGGAGGTCAAGTCACAATGAACCGCAGGGCGGAGCAGCGACGGCCCGGGGGGAAGGGCGACCTTCCTCCCGCCGGACTACCCTCGCCGCGCAGGGCCGCGACGGGAGCGCAGCCCAGCCCGACACCGCGGGGACGCAGAAGGCCCATCCCGCCCGCGGCGGAGCCGGTGAACGCGGAGGCGCCGCCTCCGACGCGGCGCCGCACCCAGCCACGCCGCTCCGAAGACGCCCAGCGCCTCTGCCAGGTGGAGGTCGTGCAGATGTATCTGTACGACATCGGACGGAGCGCCGATCTCAAGAAAGTGGCCGCGCTCATACCCGCCCATGCCGACATGGGAATCGTCAAGCGCAGGGACACTCCCGCCTCCCTCTCCCTCCCCAAGCCCCTCATCCTCCAGGTGGGTGACCACGAGTGCCATGATCTTGACGGCTTCAACTGCTTCTCTGCCCGGATCAAGATCTACGAGGAGGGCGCAGTCACGGTCATCGTGCGCGTCAAGGCCAGGATCCCCTTCGGCGAGCTGCATCGCGTAGGAGATCGCGCGGTGCTCATCGGGGACGAGGCGGACACGCTCAAAGGCTACGCCGAGAAGGCCGCCCGGAGGCTGATCGAGAGCATCCGGGGCGCGGTCATCGAGCCCCATGACTTCGACGTGATGGATACGGAATGCTACACGGCCTACTGTCTGCTCGATTGCGGGGAGGAGCCCGGTGAGTTCCTGCGCCGCAACCGCGACTATGCCGCCGCCCTGCTCATCGGCGAGGACCCCGCGTCGAGGCTCCACCAGTCGCAGATCACGGCCACCCTCGGCAAGCCGTTTTCCTACCACCAGCACGATCTCGCCGTGTTCGACCTCGACCGCTGCCTCATCATCGATTCGGAGGCCGACTACGAGGATCTCCTCCTCATCGTCGAGCACGCCAACTACCAGCTCCTCGAGCTCCGCGTTCTGGACAAGCTCCTGGATCACTGGCTGGACGAGGCCGAGGATGATGTGCGCCTCCTCTACGAGGGCTCCGCGCGCCGGAGACGCGGAGGCGGCAGCGCGGCGAAGATCAAGCTGGCCAACATCCAGGCACTCCGCTTCGAGTCCCTCTTCATACTCGAGAACCTCGAGAACTCCTCGAAGATCATCGGCGACTACTATTTGGGGCAGGTCTACGACCGGCTCTGTTCGATCTTCAACACGGACGGATGGAAGTGGTCGGTCGAGCGCCGCCTGGATGCCCTGCAGAATGTCTACGACATGGTGAAGACGGACTCGGGCGAGCGACGGATGATCACCCTCGAGATTATCTTCATCGTGGTGTGCATCATATTTCCGGTGGTGCAGATCGTGCAGGTCATGCTGACTTCCACGGAGCAGTCCCGCCCCGTGCCCGAGGTCTCCCTGCCCGCGGACCGCAACACTCCGCAGCCGGCTCCGCCCGCGCAGCTCGCTCCCCTTCAGCCGGCGCCCACGAACTAGGACAGCCCGCGGGACTGCCGTCCGGGGTCCGTCCCGTCCCGGCGGGGCCGCGGGCGGCAGCAGCGCTCGGCTTCCGCGCCGTCCCGCGCCGCCCCCGCGCCGTCCCGAAGCGGGCCTCAGGGACGAGCTTGTCCGTCTGCGGCCGAGCCGTGTACACTCGAGACGAACATGGCGGAACGCGACAATCTCAAGGCCGGCGAGCGCCGGGTTGCTACCATCCTCTTCTCGGACATGAAGGGCTTCACGAGCCTCTCGGAGCGCATGGACCCCGAGGAGATGGACTCCTTCATGGGCAGGGTGTTCGGCATGTTCGAGCAGATAATCCGCGCCCACGGCGGAACGGTGGAAAAGTACATCGGCGACGCCCTGGTGGCGGTCTTCGGCGTGCCGGAGATCCACGAGGACGACCCCTCACGCGCCGTCCACGCCGCCTTCGAGTTCGTCAGCCGCGTACGATCGGAAAATACCGACGCAGGGGACTCCTCGAGGAACATCTCCTTTCGAACCGGAATCCACACGGGACTGGTGACGACCGGCAAGCGCGGCGAGTACGACGTGGTCACCGGGCATGCCATGGCTGTCGCGCAACGTCTGGAGGCGGCCGCCGCCTCCGGAACGATCCTTGTCTCGGAGGCCACCAAGGAGAAGTGCGAGCTCGACTTCGAGTTCTCCGAGCCTCGCCAGATCGAGGCCAGAGGCAAGGCGGAGCTCGTGACGGCCTACGAGCTCAAGGGCGAGGCTTTCGTGGCGCTGCGGGATGCGGGACCCTTCATCGGGCGGCGGGACATCCTCGACGAAATGCTCAGAGCCTACCTGCGGGACAGGCCGGACGAGGTCTCCGGTTTCTACCTGTCCGGGGAAGCCGGCATAGGCAAGACGAGACTCATCCAAGCCTTCCTCGACAAGCTGCGCCTCTTCCCCGATTTCAAAAGTCCGATCCTCGCGGCCCGGGCGCAGCGATATAGACCGGACGGCTTCGCCGTTATCGTCGACATGGTGCTCGGCTACTTCGGACTCGGCCCCAAGGTCGAGCGGGCGGAGGCCAAGAAGGCCCTGGCCGCCTTCCCGGGCGTGGCAGCCACGGCCCGGGAGCGCTTCGTGGACCTCGCCTGCTGCGTCGATTCCGAACATCCGGACCCGAGTTCCATCACTTCGCTGTACGACGTCTACGAGGCCATCCTGGCCAGGCATGCCGGCGACCTCTTCCCCATCGTCTGCGTGGTGGACAACGCCAACTCGATGGACCGCCTGTCGCGGGAGTTCTTCCAGTACCTCTTCAAGAACGGTCTCATCAAGCCCTTCTTCATCCTGGCGGGAAGGGAGTACCCGCCGGAGCTCAGGAAGGCCTTCCAGGGCCTCAAGAACCTGAAGGTTCCGCCCCTCTCGGCCGAGGAAGCGGAGGCCATGGTTCGCTCCCGCTGGTCGGAACCGGAGCCGGAAGGGCTCAAGCGCATTCTCGAAACCTGCATGGGCAACCCCCTATTCCTGCGGGAGTATTCGGCCTATGCGCGCAAGCACCGG
>DATJQN010000383.1:0-22056 GCA_035505775.1 Rectinemataceae bacterium
GTGTTCAGTTCTTCCGTGTCGACATGCGGGCTCCGGAGGACGGGCCCGTCGCCGGATTAGTTGTGTGCTTCGGCACTGCTGGCCATGAAGCTGTGACCGATACGACGAGTAACTTTGCGCAATCCTGGAACGGTTCATGGCCGGCGCTCTGCGCTGATTTCGCCAAAGCCCGGTACGATCAATCGCTGAGGAGGAGCCACGATGAGCTTTTCGGTCTATATCAACTACAAGGGGAAATGCAGAGAGGCGATGAACTTCTACTCGCAGGTCTTTGGCGGAGATGCTCCGCGCATCACCACCTTTGGCGACATGCCGGCAAGTCCCGACTTTCCCCTAGATGATGCAACCAAGCCGCTGGTCGCCCACGCGGAGTTCAGGGTCGGCGACGCTACCATCATGGGCTCCGACGTCCCTGACGGCATGCCTTACACGAAGGGCAACAACATCACGATCATGGTGCAGTCGAAGAGCAAGGAGGACTTGGCCCGCTGGTATGAGGCTATCAAGTCCGGAGGCGACGTTGAGATGGCGCTCGGCCCCCAGTCCTGGTCCCCGCTGTATGCCTTCGTTCACGACAGGTACGGCATCGGCTGGCACTTCAACCTGCTCGAATAGGGCGGCCTTCAAAGCCGGTGGTACGGCGCGATGGTAACCTTGAACTCATGGTCGCGCAGACCTTCAGCGGGCGTGTTGAACTCGACCCTCTTCGCCTGCCCCCAATGGAGTCCATTCGGCCCGATTTCAATGACTATGTACTTCGCGGTGCCTTCGTCGAGAGTCATCATCTCTGTCGCATTCCTGTAGATTCTACATGCGATTGGGGCTATTTCACTCAGGTGCGCACATCGAAGATAGCTCCCCGTGTTCGTCACGTGGATTGGGGCTGGATTGGTGTCGATCCTGGAGTCAAACGCGGCAAAATCAGTCTTGTCGTACAGGGATGGGATAGAGATCGAGCCACCACCGTTGCTGCGCGGCGGCCTGCGGGAGGACGCCGCGGCCTCGAGGGCCTCAATGAAGTCGATCGCTTCGCGCTTCAGCCTGCAGCCCGTGGACCTCTTCGGATACCGGCCATCTTCGGAGGCGTACCGGTTCTACCAAAAACCATCCTTCCTTCGCTGGAACAGATGATACTTTGACGGCATGACTTCTCCCATCGCTGGACGAGTCTTCTCATTTCGTTCTCACTCAGCCCAGCGCTTGCGATGTGTCGCGTGCCCTTCCGTCTGACCACTACCAAGTAATTACTGGCGAGAAAAAGAAAAAGGCCCGCATTTCTGCGGACCTTTTCGCTCCCCCGCCCGGGTTCGAACCAGGGACCCAGTGGTTAACAGCCACTTGCTCTGCCAGCTGAGCTACAGGGGAAAGCTCTCATGGAAAGCGAAATATCTTTACTCGTAGCGTCTGAAAAAGTCAAGACGGCTGCTGCGCCCGGAAACGATGCTTTGCACCTATTCCGTGGTCACGCTCTTGGCCAGATTTCGCGGCCGGTCCACGTCCCGACCCAACAGGCTCGCCGCCGAACGGGCCAGGAGCTGGAGGGGAACTGCCTCGAGCACGGGCGCCAGGGCTTCCATGCTGGAGGGTACGCCGATCACTTCGTCCGCCGCCTCACGGACGCGCGCCTCCTCACCGTTGGTAAGGGCAATCACCCTCCCCCCGCGGGCCCTCACTTCGCTCATGTTGGAGAGGGTCTTGGCGAGCGATTCGCCCTCCGCCAGGAGGGCGAAGGTGGTGACGTCCGGCCCGACGAGGGCGAGTGGACCATGCTTGAGAGCCCCGCCGGAAAAGCCCTCGGCGTGGATATAAGAGAGCTCCTTGAGCTTCAGCGCCCCCTCGAGGGCGGCGGGGAGCATGAAACCACGTCCAAGGAAGAGCACGCTGCGGGCGTCCTTGAGGCCACGTGCGAGCTCCTCGATCCGCGGCCGGAGTCCCAGCGCAAGCTCGAGCTTCTCAGGAAGGGCCGTCAGCTCATCGACGATGCTTCGCCCCTCCGCGAGCGAGAGGTGGCGCGCCCTGCCGAGGGAAAGGGCAAGGAGGGCACAGCATACGATTTGCGAGGTGTAGGATTTGGAGGCGGCGACCGAGAGTTCGGGACCGGCATGGACGTAGGCCCCGTGGCCGCAGAGCCTGGCAAGGGTCGAACCGACGGCGTTGACAATGCCCACCGTGCGGCCACCCTTGACCTGGATCTCCTTGATGGCGCCGATGGTATCCGCGGTCTCGCCGGACTGGCTTACCGCGACGTAGAGGGCGTCGGGCTTCACGAGGGGGACGCCGGAACGGAACTCGCTCGCGTCCTCGGCCCGCGCCGGGATGCGGGCCCAGTTCTCCACCATGGAGCGTCCGACCATGGCCGCGTGGAGCGCGGAGCCCATGGCGATGAACACGACTTCCGAGATCCCCTGCAGTTCTCTCGGCTCCAGGTCGAGGCCGCCCAGTTTGGCCGCGCCGAAATCCCTCACGAGTCTTCCACCGTTCCCCAGGGTCCGCGAGACTGCCAGCGGCTGCTCGTAGACCTCCTTGAGGAAGAAGTCGGGATGCACCCCCTTTTCCGCCTGGGCTGCGCTGTCCGGGATGGTTTCGGGCAGTTTCGCCACCGGTTCGCCGCGGAGCGTCCGGGTCTCCCAGCGCTTGGGTTCGAGCACGACGAGCTCGCCGTCGTGGAGGAAGACCGCCTGCCTCGTATGCGCGCAGAAGGCCGAGGGGTCGCTCGCGACAAAGGTCTCCCCATCCCCGACGCCGACGGCGAGGGGGCTGCCGTTGCGCGCCGCCACAATGAGACCGGGCTTGTCCGCGAAGACACAGGCGAGGCCGAAGGTTCCCTCGAGCCTGCGGAGCGCCGCGGCGACGGCCTCGGGTGCCGCCTGATCCTTCAGATTGCGCTCGATCAGGTGGGCTATAACCTCGGAATCGGTACCGCTCTTGAAAACGGAGCCCTCCGCCTCGAGATCGCGCTTGAGCTCGACCCAGTTGTCGATGATGCCGTTATGGACGATGGCCACTTTCCCGGCGGGCCCGAGATGGGGGTGGGCGTTCTCGTCCGAGACTATTCCGTGGGTGGCCCACCTCGTGTGGCCAATCCCCGACTTGGCCGAGCTGGTGGCCGGAAGATTCTCTTCGAGCCGGTCGAGCTTGCCCGCTTTCTTGAAGGTCCTGAGGCCGCCTTCTCCCGAGAGTGCGACTCCCGATGAATCGTAGCCCCGGTATTCGAGGAGCCTGAGTCCCTGCATGAGAATGGGAAGGGCCTTTCTCGGTCCGGTATAGCCGATGATTCCGCACATGCTGGTCCGCCTTCATCCATAAATGACCCGCCGAATCTGGCGGGTGCTGCGGGGTGGCGAAGCGAATCGGCCTTCAGAGAGTTCGCGCGCAAGTCGCCCGAAAATGGCCTCGTTGGTCCAGCCTTCGGCCTGAAGCTCCCGATGGCGCCGGATCAGGAAGGACTCCGGCTCCTCGCCCGTGAACGACCAGATATCCTCTATGAGAAGGTCGAGCTCCGACTCGTCGAGACCGTATCGTTCTGAAAGGTAGACTCGATGCTCCGGGCTCAGTGGACTGGCTTTCACGGTTCCCACGACCAGGACTATCGGCTGAAACCGCCTTGAAATGCAAGAGACATGTCCGATTTCGGGCAAGAATTACCGAATTACGCCTTGCGCTTCGTGCGACGCCCCTCAGAAGAGCTCCCCGCCCGCCCCTTTTTCGCCGAAGCGCGGCCGCCCTCCCGCTTCTGGGCGGCGCGCTTGGCCTCGGCCTTGGCCCGGAGACCATGGGGCTCGTCGCTTCCGGTTCGGTCTTTCGGCCGATTGGCGCCTGCTGCGCCGGTGGCGCGCCGCGAACCGCCGGTGGCGCTGACCTTCTTCGCAGCCGCCCGGGGACCTGCTCCGGGCTTTGTCCGTCCGCCGCCCGACCGAGCGCCCGAAGCGCGTGGCGACTTCCGCCCGGCCGCAGACTTCGCGGCGGCCTTGCCGCCGGCGCCGCGCCTGGCCGGGGATGCCGCGGGTTTGGCCTCCGGGGCTTCGAAGAGCTCCGCGTCCCGAGCCGCCGCGGCCCGGGCGCCGGCGCGCGTTTCCCCCGCACTCACCGACTGCACCTCCTTGGACGCCAGCCTGACGCCGAGTGCCTTGAGGCCCTTCTCCTCGAACGAGGCAGCCGAGAAGGATTCTTCCTTTACCTTCATGCGGGGCTTGGGGACATAGCAGAGCGTGAATCGCACGTCGGGATCGGTGCTTAGGAACAGGATCTGGGCCCCATCCGGCACGAGGAGATAGTCGCGGCCGGAGACATAGGTTTCAATCCTGCAGCGCTTGATGTAGGGGTAGCCGCTTTTTGCGTCGCGATAGACGAGGGTGAACAGGACCTTGCCCAGCTCCTCCTTGTCCGCGGGGCCGCAATACAGCATGCCCTGGTCCACGAAGAGCTTCTCCGGCACCGTCAGCGCGGTATACACGGCGTTGCGGCGTATGACGATGATCTTGTCGTAGGAGGAAACGGCGAAGAGCTGCTCGCCCCCCGAGACGGCGGTGCCGAGATAGCCGCTCGCCTGGTCGTAGCGCAGGGGAATGTCCCGCCGCGCGGCCTCCTTGACGTCCACCTGCGTGAACGAGCTGAGCTCCGTGCGCCGCGGCCAGTCCTTCGCGAGCTTCGCCGCGACGCCCTCCAAAAAGGAGATGGCGTACTCCACCAGGGCGCCGAGATGCTTTCTCACCTCGGCCAGGCGGGCCTTGATGGCGTTCATCTCCTCCCGGGCCCGATTGATGTCGTACAGCGAAATCCTCCGGATCGGAATCTTGAGGAGGCGTTCGACATCATCCGCGGTGACCTGCCGCTTGATCTCCTTCTTGAAGGGTTCGAGCCCCGAGACCACGGCGGAGCGCACGCCGTCCTGGGTCTTCATCTTCTCGATCGCCTTGTACACCCGCTCTTCGATGAAGATCCGTTCGAGCGTCCGCGCGTGAAGCTCGTCGAGGAGTTCGCCGGCCTCGATCTCGAGCTCTCGCTTGAGAATGTCCGCCAGGCGGGCGGCGTGGTGCTTCACGATCTCGGTCGTGGTCATGATGACCGGGAGGTCGTCCTTTATGACGAGGAGGTTGCAGGAGATGGACTGTTCGCACTCCGTGAAGGCGTAGAGGGCGTCGACGACATCCTTGGCGTATACGCCGCGCTGGAGCTTGACTTCGATCTCGACCTTGTCCGTCGTGAAGTCGGATATCGAGGCGATCTTGATGCGGCCCGCCTTGGCCGCGGCCTCGACGCTCGCGATGAGGCTGTCCGTGGTGCTGCCGAACGGCAGCTCCCGGATCACGATGCGCTTCTCGTCCGACGTGTCGAGCTTGGCGCGCACCCTGACCCTGCCGGAGCCATCGGCGTACTCCGAGGCGTCGCAGATGCCTCCCGAAGGGAAGTCGGGGTCGAGCCGGAACTTCCTGCCCTTGAGGGCGGCTATCTCGGCGCGGACGACCTCGACCGGATTGTGCGGCAGGATCTTCGTGCTCATGCCCACCGCGATGCCCTCGGCGCCGAGGACGAGGACGACGGGGATCTTGGCGGGGAAGGCCACCGGCTCCCGGTTGCGCCCATCGTATGACTCCACGAAGTCGGTGATCTTCGGGTTGAAGAGGAGCTCCCGGGCGAGCGGGCGCGCCCGGCACTCGATGTAGCGGGCGGCCGACGCGTCGTCGCCCGTCGCTATGTTGCCGAAGTTGCCCTGCTTGTCGATGAAGAGTTCCTTGTTGGCGAGGACGACGAGGGCGGAATAGATGGACTGGTCGCCGTGCGGGTGGTATTTCATGCAGTGCCCGACGACGTTGGCGACCTTGTGGAACTTGCCGTCGTCCATCTCGAAGAGCGAGTGAAGGATGCGGCGCTGAACGGGCTTGAGCCCGTCCTCGAGGTCCGGGATGGCCCGGTCCTTGATCACGTAGGACGCGTAGTAGAGGTAGTTCTGATCGAAGATCTTCTTGACGTATGCCATGATGTTCCTAGAGGTCGCTCACGAGGTTCTTCATGATGTAGTCGCGCCGCGTCGGAGTGTTCTTGCCCATGTAGAACTCGAGCACCTCGGGCACGGCCTTGAGGGTCTGGATGTCCACCCGGATGAGACGCATGTCCGGCCCGATGAACTGGCCGAACTCGCTCGGACTGATCTCCCCGAGGCCCTTGAACCTGGTCACCTCCGCCCCCTGGCCGAGCGCCTTGACCGCATCGTCCCGTTCGCGCGCCGAATAGCAGTAGCGGGTGTCCTTCTTGGTCCTGACGCGGAACAGCGGCGTCTCGAGGATATGCACCCGCCCCTGGACGATGAGTTCCTCGAAGAAGGTGAGAAAGAACGTGAGGAGGAGGTTCCGGATGTGATAGCCGTCATAGTCGGCATCGGTGGCCACGACCACGCGCGCGTAGCGCAGCCCTTCCAGGTCGTTTTCGATGCCGAGGGCCATCATCATGTTGTAGAGTTCCTCGTTCTTGTAGATCGCGGTGCGCTTCCGCGCGTGCATGTTCTCGGGCTTGCCGCGGAGACTGAAGATGGCCTGCGTGTAGACGTCGCGGGAGCTCACCATCGAGCCCGCCGCGGAGAGGCCCTCCGTGAGGAAGATGGTCGACTCCTCGCCCTTGGGTCCGTCCCCCAGGTGGTGCTTGCAGTCCTTGAGATTGGGGATGCGAAGCTCGATCTTGCGCGCCGCTTCCTTGGCTTCCTTCTTGACGATATTGAGCTCGGTGCGGAGCTTCTCGTTGGCGACGATCTTCTCCTGAAGGCGCTTGGCTGCCTGGGGGTTCTTGCGGAGGAATTCATCCACGCCGCGCTTCACTTCCTGGAGAATCCAGGGCTTTATGTCCGTATTGCCCAGCTTGTTCTTGGTCTGGCTCTCGAACACGGGATTCTTGAGCTTCACCGCTATGGCGGCGGCGACTCCCTCGCGGATATCCTCGCCGCGATACTGCGCCTGGAAGAATTCGTTGATGGACTTGAGGAAACCCTCCCTGAAGGCGGACAGGTGGGAGCCCCCGTCGGTCGTGTACTGCCCGTTGACGAAGGAGAAGTACTCCTCGCCGTAATCGTTGGTGTGCGTGAAGGCGAACTCGATCTTGTCCCCTCTCCAATAGCCGATGTCGTACAACGTGCTGTCGCCGACTTCGGAATAGAGCAGGTCCTGGAGTCCCCTGTCCGAACTGTAGCTCGTCCCGTTGAGCGTCAGCGAAAGTCCGGTGTTCAGGTACGCGTAGTTCCAGATCCTCTTTTCCACGAACTCCGCGTTGTACGCGTACTCGCCGAAGATCTCGGCGTCGGGGGTGAACTCGACGAGCGTGCCGGTGCCCTCCCGCTTGGCCTCGCCTTCGCGCTTGGAGACCAGCACCCCCTTCCGGAAGAGCGCCTCGAGGAACCGGCCCTCGCGGTAGGCCACGACGCGGAACTGGGAGGAGAGCGCATTGACGGCCTTGGTGCCGACGCCGTTGAGTCCCACGGAGAACTGGAAGACATCGTCGTTGTACTTGGCCCCGGTATTGATGACCGATACGGCCTCGACCAGCTTGCCGAGGGGGATACCGCGCCCATGGTCGCGGACCGAGACCCGCCAGCCCTGCCCCTGCGCCGGCTCGGCGATCGTGACCGCAATGCTGGTGCCGGCTCCCATGATGAACTCGTCCACCGAGTTGTCTATCACTTCCTTTAAGAGAACGTAAATGCCGTCGTCGGGATTGGATCCGTCGCCCAGGCGGCCGATGTACATCCCTGTCCGCAGCCGGATGTGCTCAAGAGAGCTGAGTGTCTTGATCGTGGACTCGTCGTAGTCCTGCTTTTTGCCGCGTGCCATTGCGTCTGCGATCCTAGCACAGCCCAGCCTTCATGAAAAGGCGCTCCGGTCCGGAGCCCGTCCGTCGGAGGTTATACGCTGCAGTGCACGGCAGTCGGCTACAGCCCGGCGTAGGCGACGGCGATCTCCGCGGCAAGCCGCGCATTGTTGAGCACGAGGGCGATGTTGGCTTCGAGACTGTCGCCGCCTGTCAGCTCCTTGACCTTGGCAAGGAGGAAGGGAGTCACCTCCTTGCCCCGCACCTTCTCCTCTTCGGCGGCCGCGAGAGCCTTGCCGATGGCCGCGTCGATACGCGAGCGGTCCATCGAATAGGCGGAGGGCACCGGATTGGCCACGACGAGCCCGCCTTCCAGTCCGAGTCCCCACTTGGCCTTCATGAGCCCGGCGATCTCCCGGGGACTGTCAGCCCGCTCCTCCAGCCGCAGCCCCGACGAGCTTGTGTAGAAGGCCGGCAATTCGTCGCAGCGGTAGCCCACGACGGGCACTCCCATCGTCTCCAGATACTCGAGCGTCATGGGCAGGTCGAGGATCGCCTTCGCTCCCGCGCAGATGACGGCCACGGAGGTGGAGGCGAGTTCCTGGAGGTCGGCGGAAACGTCCCAGCTCCGCTCGGCCCCGCGATGCACGCCGCCGATTCCGCCCGTGGCGAAGACCCTGATGCCGGCGAGGGCAGCCACGATCATCGTGGCAGCCACCGTGGTCGCGCCGTCCCTCCCCTCGGCGACGAGACGGGGCAGATCGCGGCGGCTGGCTTTTGTCACGGAAGGTCCGGCCTTGCCGAGCAGCTCGATCTGGTCCGGCTCGAGGCCCGCGCAGAGCGTGCCGCCGAGCACTGCAACCGTCGCAGGTACTGCACCCGCTTCGCGCACGGCAGCCTCGACTCGGAGCGCCGTCTCGACGTTCTGCGGGTAGGGCATGCCGTGGGAGATGATGGTGGACTCGAGCGCGACGAGGGCCCGGCCCGATTGCAGGGCTTCGGCCGCCTCCGCGGACAGCTTAAGGTAGGGGCTCATGCTGCACTCCTTGCGATATCGACATGAGGACTTCCGGACAGAGAGCGGGAGTCGTCGTGGCCTCGGCAGCCGCCGTGAGCAGGGCCGCGGACAGGGCGCAGGCCGCCTGTGCCTGCAGACCGAGGCCGGACAGCCTTCCCCACACCAGGGCGGCACAGGCGGCGTCGCCGGCACCCGAGACATTGCGCGGTTTCAGTTCGGCAGGCAGACTGCGCGGGGGGCGGACAAAACCACGCTCGACTCCCCCGCGCTCGGAGCCTCCCGTATAGAATATCCCCGCCTCTCCCAGCGAGATGAAAAGGTCGCGCAGGCCGGTGGCCCTGAGTTTTTCCCCGAGCTCGGCCGGACTGGATGAAGCCCCCGCTTCCTCCCCCGCCAGCACCAGGGCCTCGCCGCGGTTGGGCTTGGCAAAGGCGAAGTCTCCCAGCCAGGCCCTGGCGCGCGCCGCCTTGGCCACGGAAACGGGATCGAGGCCCAGGATCGGCAGCGGACGGGCGGCGGCCGCTTGGGCCGCGGCGGTGCTATCGGCGCCGGCGTCCGCCCGCGCACGCGCGGCTTTCGCGCCGTAGCGCCGGGCAAGCCAGCCGATGCTGCTTTCCGGGACGTTCGCGTCCACGAGGATGACCGAGGCCGAGTCGAGGAGGGAGGCGTGCCCGTCAAGATGCTGGGGCAGCAGAAATTCGAAGCTGTCCATGGCCGCCACCGCGCCGACCAGGCGCCCGTCGGAGTCCAGCAGACAGACATACCGGGAGGCGGGGCTGTCCGCACGTCGCAGGGCGGCGGACAGACCGACTCCGTCGCGGCGGCAGGACTCCTCCAGCTCGCCGGACAGGGCGTCGTCGCCGAGCACGGTCAGAAGTTCGACCCGCAGCCCGAGGGACACGAGATTGGCCGCGACGTTCCGTCCAACGCCGCCCGCGCTCAGCGAGACACTGCCGGGGTTGGAGTCGCCGGGCCGGAAGGTCGCGGCGCTTCTCGCCTGGATGTCCATGTTGATTCCGCCGACCACGACGACCAGGGGAGGCATAGCCACGCGCGCTTCCTCGTGGCGGGATTCCGCCAGGAGTCCCGCAGGCAGGTTGATTCGATTCCGGCCTTCGGCTAGAGTAGTCCCGCCGAAGAGGGCAATCGTGGACCAGATTTTCGACAGATTCGAGCGCATGTTCAAGTCCTGGGTGGCGGGAGCGGCGGAAGACCTCGGAGAGCGCGTCAGGCGCGGTACGAGCGACCCCGATTTCGATGCCGCCATGGACGAGCTCGACGACTTCTTGAACAGCGACCGCACGGCCACCCAGGAACGGGAACGGCGCGAGGAGGCCGAGCGCGCGCGTCGGGAGCGGGAATCCCGGAGCGACCGGGGCGCGTACGGCGGCTCGTCGGGCACCGGCTGGCGCCCGGCGGGGGGGCCTTCCGGGCCGCACCCGAAGCTCGTGGCCGCCTACCGGACCCTGGGTCTCAGCTACGGGGCCCCCTTCCCCCAGGTCAAGAGCGCCTACAAGAAGCTTCTCATGCAGAACCATCCGGACAGAAACTCGGCGACCCCGGCGCAGCTGAAGCGCTCGACGGAGATCTCCGCCCAGATCAACGCGGCCTACGGCAGGATAGAGACCTGGGTGAACAGCGGCGTGGTCACCGAGGATTGACGTCTTTAAACTCCGACTCGGGCGAGCTACACTGTAAATGCAGGGTGTTGAAAACCTCCCGGTGTTTCGACGCCCTGATGAAGCGCTGGCGCTCAGAGCACAGCTTCCCCACGGAAGGGGACGGCGCGATCCGGACGGGAAGGACCCCGCCGCGGGGATCGCCCCGAAACCGCCCGGGCTCACGGGGCCCGGATTCCGGCAGCGAGCGCGGCCGACCGCCTTTCCGGTCAAGGAAGGGCCCATCCCGGCCGACAATCGAGGTGAGACCGTTGGGGAGGGGTAGACAGGAATGAACGCCAATCCGCTCGCCGCATATCGCGAAACTCGCGTCAAGACAGCGAGCCCGGGACAGCTGCTCGTCATGCTGTACGACGAGGCTCTCAAGCAGTGCGACATAGCCGTCAGCCTGTTCGCGGACGGGGCCAAGCCCCGGCCCGAGAGCATCGAACGCATCAATCTCGCCTTGGGCAAGGTTCAGGACATCATCACCGAGCTGATGGCCTCCCTGGATTTCGAGGCCGGGGGCGAGATCGCCCAGAACCTCTTTTCGCTCTACGTCTGGTTCGGCCACGAGATACTCGAAGCCAACATCACGAAGGATGCGGGGAAGATCAAATCCGTCCGGGCGATGCTCGGAGAGCTCCGCTCGGCCTGGGCGGAGGCGGCCAGCAAGACCCAGGGCGGCTCTTCGGCGCCCGTCGGCGTCAACATAGCCGGCTAGGCGGTGCACCATGGGCGCGGACGAACGACTGGCCCGGAGCCGGGGAGCTGACATGGAGCTGGAGCAGCGCGTGGCGCTCCTGAAGCGATTCAGGGAGCTTCTCGTGGAACAGCGCCAGAAGTTCGAGCGCTATCTCGTGATTCTCGATCACGAGCGCTCGGACATCGAGTCCGGCGATGTCGATCGGCTCGTCGCCCACGTCGAGCTCGAGGAACAGATCGTCTCCGAAATCTTCACCTTCCAGAAAGTGATCGATCCCCTGGAGGAGATCTATCGGGCGGCCTATCCCGCCGCCGGGGCCGGTGAGGTCGAGCAGATCAAGACCGCGCTCGGCGGCCTCAAGACCGAGGTGGCCGCCCGCAATGCCGAGAATCGGCGCCTACTCAAGCAGCGCATGGAAATACTGCGGAGCGAGATCGCCGGATTCCGGAACCCGCTCGCCTCGCGCCGCTCGGTCTACGCCTCCGGGGGCGACGGCGGTCTGGTCGACCTGAGGGGCTAGCCCCGGAGTCCCCGCCCGCGCGGCGGGTTGCCGCCCGGGGCGCCGCCCCGGGCGCCGCCGCTTCCAGTTGCGGCGGGACCGTTTTGCCTCTATTCTCAGACCTATGAAGCCTGCGCTTTACCTCCTCGATTCCTACGCGATTATCTACCGATCATATTTCGCCTTCATGAACCGCCCCCTGCGGAGCCCGGCGGGCGGCAATGTCTCCGCCGCCTTCGGGTTCTTCCGCTTCCTGTTCGCCCTGTTCGACGAGCGGAACCCCGGCGCCTTCGCGGCCGTCTTCGACTCCCGGAGCAAGACCTTCAGGCATACCATGTATCCGGACTACAAGGCCACGCGGCAGAAGACCCCCGAGGATCTTCACGCGCAGGTTCCGCTTGTGGAGGAGATCCTGCGGGCCCTCCGGGTCCCCATCCTGCGCAGCGAGGGCTGGGAGGCCGATGACCTGATCGCCACCCTCGCGGTTCAGAGCCGCTCCGAAGGGCGGGAGTGCTGGATCGTCTCGGGCGACAAGGACCTCCTCCAGCTCGTCGGCGGCTCGGTAAAAGCCCTCAAGCCCGATTCCAATTTCGCCTATCGTCCCTTCGGCGTGGAGGAGGTGAAGGCAGAGTGGGGCATCATGCCGGAGCGCATCCTGGACTACCTCTCGCTGACCGGCGACGCCTCGGACAATGTTCCCGGCGTCGCGGGGATCGGAGACAAGACGGCGCTCAAGCTGCTTACCGAGTTCGGGAGCCTCGACGCGATCTACGCCCATCTCGGGGAGGTCAAGCCCGAGTCGCTCCGGCGCAAGCTCGAGGCCGGCAAGGAAAGCGCCGAGCTCTCGCGGAGGCTCATAACCCTCGACACCTCGGCTCCCCTCGAGTGCTCGGGTCTGGACGACCTGACAGTGGAGGCTCTGGACCGTGCGTCGGCCGACGCCATCTTCCTGCGCGAGGGCATGAAGAGCCTCGTGTCGCGGAAGGGGGGCAGCGGCGAGTCGGGCACGGAGCTGTTCCACGGCGGATCCCCGACCGCCGGGCAGATGGGGGAGGCCCTTGCCTCCGGCGGGGCGAAGCACGCCGCCGGCAGGGCTGCGGACAGGGTCCAGGAGGCGGGGATGGACGGATCCGCGGGTACTGACGGCTCCCCCTCCGGACCGGGTACGGCTGCCCCGACGCTCTCCGCTCCCCCGGAGCTCCTGGGTCCCGGCGTGTACGAGAGCGTCACCGACCTACCGACGCTCTCGGCCTGGGTCGATCGGTGCATCGCGGCCGGAAGCTTCGCCTTCGACTGCGAGACCGACGGCCTCGACGAGCTCGCGGCCAAACCGGTCGGCTTCTCGCTGTCCTACAGCCCGCGACACGCCTGCTACGTGCCGCTCAGCTGTCCCGATTCCCCCTGCGTCGCAGAGGCAGAGGCCGCCGCCGAGCTGCGCCGCCTGTTCTCAGCCCCCGGCGTGATCCTCGTCGGCCACAACGTGAAGTTCGACCACCATGTTATGCGGCGCTTCGGCGCCCGGATGACCTGCACGTTGCGCGACACTCTCATCGCGGCCTGGCTTCTGGACGCGGAGGCACCATCGCTCGCGCTGGGGGCCCTCGCCGAGCGCCGGCTCGGCTACCGCGGCATCGAGTTCGACGAGGTCGTGCCCAAGGGAGCCACCTTTGCCATGGTGCCCCTCGAGCGCGCGACTTCCTACGCCGCGGAGGACGCCGACCTCACGCTCCGGCTCCACCTCCTCATGGCCGGCGAGCTCGAGGCGGCGGGTCTCCTCTCGATCTTCACCGACCTCGAGATGCCGCTGGTCCCCGTCCTCGCCGCCATGGAGGAGGCGGGAATCCGGGTCGAGGCGGGCGAGCTTCGCGCGTACGGCGTCGAGCTCGACGCGGAGCTCGAGTCGATCCAGCGGGAGATCTGGAAGCTCTGCGGTCGCGAGTTCAACATCGCCTCCACCAAGCAGCTGCAGGAAGTGCTGTTCATCGACCGCAAGCTGCCCCATGGGAAGAAGACAAAAACCGGCTTCTCGACGGACACCTCCGTGCTCGAGGAACTCGCCTCCCTCGACCCCGTTCCCGCCCTGATCCTCAGGCACCGGAGCCTGGCCAAGCTCAAGAGCACCTACATCGAAGCCCTCGCGGGTCTCGCCGAGCGCGAGCCGCGCATCCATACGCACTATTCGCAGACCGGCGCCGCGACGGGACGGCTTTCAAGCCGCGATCCCAATCTCCAGAACATCCCGATCCGCGAGGAGGAGGGACGCAAGATTCGGGCTGCCTTCTCGGCGGAGGCCGGCCACCTCCTCGTATCGGCCGACTACTCGCAGATCGAGCTCGTCGTGCTCGCCCACCTCTCCCGGGACCCCGGTCTGCTCAAGGCCTTCCAGGAAGGGGTCGACGTGCATCGCAGGACGGCGGCCCTGCTGTTCGGGGTGGAGGAGTCCGCGGTGAGCGCCGAGCAGCGACGGGCGGCCAAGACGATCAACTTCGGGGTCATCTACGGCATGAGCGCCTTCCGGCTGTCCAACGAACTCGGCATACCGAGAGCCGAGGCCCAAGCTTTCATAGACGCCTATTTCAGAACCTACGCGGGAGTCCAGGATTTCATCCACCGGACGATCGAGGAGACCGAGCGAACCGGCTACTCCACGACGATGCTCGGCCGCCGGCGGCCCATTCCGGCGATCCGCTCGAGCAACAAGACCGAGAAACAGGCCGCCGAACGGGTGGCGGTGAACACGCCCATACAGGGCAGCGCCGCGGACATCGTGAAGCTCGCGATGCTGCGGGTGGACGCCGCGCTGCGCTCCCGCCATCCCCGCGCCCGCCTCCTCCTCCAGGTCCACGACGAGCTCATCGTCGAGGCGCCGAAGGCCGAGGCCGACGAGGTGGCGCAGACGATCAAGGCGGAGATGGAGGCGGCGGCCCGGCTCAGTCTGCCGCTCCGCGCCAGTGTCGAGACCGGACGCCGCTGGGGCGACATGCACTAGGCGGTGGCCGGCATGCTGCTTGGATTGACCGGAGGATACTGCGCGGGGAAGAACGCTGCGGCAGCCATCCTCGAGAAGCTCGGCTGGCTCTGCATAGATGTCGACCGGCTCGGCCACGAGGCCATCGACCGGGCGCAGGAGACGATCGTCGCCCGCTTCGGAGAGGGGATCATCGGCCCGGAGGGACGCATCGACCGCCGCGCCCTGGCGGCGATTCTCTTCTCAGACCCGGCCGCCCTCGCGGCTCAGGAGGCCATCATCCATCCGATCGCGATCGAACTGCTCGACGAGCGCATCGCGGCGGCGCAGAGGGCGGTCGAACAGTCCGGGGGCGAGGCCAGGATCTGCATCAACGCAGCCCTCCTCTACGTCGCCCCGCAGGCCCGCCGATGCGACCTGATCCTTGAAATACGGGCCCCGCTCTGGATCCGGCTCAGGAGGGCGAAAATCCGGGACGGCTCGGGTGTTCTCGCGTCGCTCAGGCGCATGCTCAGGCAACGCGGACTCTGGAAAAAAAGGCGGAGCATCGGGCCGGCGGTGCAGTTCATCTCCAACCGGGGCAGTCTCGAGCAGTTCGAACGCAGGCTGCGCCGCGCTCTCGACCGCGCTGTCTAGCCGGAGCAGCCGGATGCGGCTGCAGTATTTCTGACAATTGTGCCTGGGAATTATGGCCGCGAAGACCGGAAATGGCCGAAGAAAAGGCTTGTCGTCCGACCAATCTGGTTTATAATGCAACTCCGACAGACTGCCGTGCCGGCTTCGTGCAGCAGCGACACAGTCGCGGTGCAATCGCGCCCGTGTCCATGCCGCAAAGCCAAATCAGGCGCACGGCCAAGGAGAGGGACTATGCGGAAATCGATGGTGCTCGTCCTCATGCTCGCCGTTGTGGTCGGCTTGACCGCATTCGGCCAGAGCGCGCCGCCCGCCGCGGGGTCCAACCTGACGATCGGACTCGTCATGGTCGGCCCCTACAACGACCACGGCTGGAGCCAGGCCAACTACGACGGCCTTCAGTACGTGCTAGCGAAGGTGCCCGGCACGAAGCTCGTCTACATTGACAAGGCCAATTCAGCCGATCGCCCCGGCACGACGGTGTCGCAGCTCGGAGAGAGTCTCGTCGCCCAGGGCGCGAAGCTCGTCATCTTCAGCTCCGACGACATGACGGACGAGGCCATCAAGTTCGCCCAGGCACACAAGGATATCTTCGTTATCCTGACCTCGGGTGACCAGCAGTGGAAAGACGGCAAGGCCTACAAGCCGCTGCCCAACATGATCAACATCATGGGCCGCATGGAGTACATGAAGATGTGCGCCGGCGTCGCGGCCGCCCTCACCACCAAGACCGGGAAGATCGGCTTCCTCGGGCCGCTCATCAACGACGAGACCCGCCGGCTCGCTTCCTCCGCCTATCTCGGCGCCCGCTACGCCTGGGTCAATTACCTCAAGAAGGACCCGGCCAAGCTGGACTTCAAGGTCACCTGGATCGGCTTCTGGTTCAACATCCCCGGCGTCACCTCCGATCCGACCCAGGTCGCCGACGATTTCTTCAATTCAGGCTATGACGTCGTGATCTCCGGCATCGACACCACCGAAGCCGTGGCCGAGGCCGCCAAGTTCACCGCCCAGGGCAAACAGGTCTGGGCCATCCCCTACGATTACTCCAAGGCCCTCGACGAGGGCAAGGGCGTGTCCCTCGGCGTGCCCTACTTCAACTGGGGTCCCGCATACGTGAACGCCGCCAAGGCCGCGATGAGCGGAAAGTGGGTGAACCACTTCGAGTGGAACGCTCCTTATTGGAAGAACATCAACGACCCGGACATGTCCGCCGTCGGCTTCAACAAGGGAACCCTCTCCAAGGACGCCGCCGCCGGCGTGGACAAGTTCATCGCCGAACTCGGCAAGGGACTCACCCTCTGGAAGGGTCCGCTCAATCTCCAGGACGGAACTCCCTATCTCGCCAGCGGGAAGGCCGCCACCGACCAGCAGATCTGGTATCTGCCCCAGCTGCTCCAGGGCATGCAGGGACAGAGCGTGTCCAAGTAAATCCGTGTAAGCACCCTGCCGTCGCGGGCCCGGCTCGCGGCGGCAGGGTGCTCTCCGGGCGAGATTGGCTCGCAGGCCCCCTCTCTTCCACAGCACGACAAGTGCACGCCAATCAAGATCAAGGTGCCCCGCCGACCGTGGCGGGCCAAACCTCCAATGCAGAGGCCGCCATGCACGTTGAGTTGCGCGACATCAACAAGACATTCGGAAAAGTTCACGCCAACGCGAGCATCTCGCTGAAGATCCCTCCCGCCAGCATCCAGGGCATTCTCGGGGAGAACGGCGCCGGGAAAAGCACGCTCATGAAGATCTTCTCCGGCTTCTATACTCCGGACTCCGGCGAGATCCTCCTCGATGGCGCTCCCGTGGTCATTCACTCGCCGGCCGACGCGATCCGGCACGGCATAGGCATGCTGCATCAGGATCCCCTCGATTTTCCCCCCATGCGTCTGATAGACGACTTCATCCTCGGCAGGGAGGGCGGCCTCTTCCCGAGGCGCCGCGCGGCGGCGCGAGACTTTCGGGAGCTCGCGGCGCGGTTCGGCTTCTCCCTGGACCCGGACAGCTATGTGGACTCCCTGACGGTCGGGGAACGCCAACAGCTCGAGATACTCCGTCTGCTCTGGCTCGGCGCGCGCGTCCTGATTCTTGACGAGCCGACGACCGGAATCAGCCTGCCCCAGAAAGAAAAGCTCTTCGCGACGCTCAAGAAGCTCGCCGCGGAAGGCATGACCATACTGTTCGTCTCGCACAAGCTCGAGGATGTCGAGTTCCTCTGCGACAACGCCGCCGTGCTCCGCCAGGGCGAGCTCGTGGGCACGGCCCAGCCACCCTTCGACACGAGACGGCTCGTCGAGATGATGTTCGGCAAGGAAGTCCCGCTCGCGCCCAAGAAGCCCGTGGTTCCCGGCCCCCGGGTCCTCTCCGTCAAGGGCGTCTCGCTGGAGGGTGTCAGGCTCCAGATGAAGGGCGTCGACCTTCGCGTCCACGCGGGCGAGGTCATCGGGCTCGCGGGCATGGAGGGCTCGGGGCAGTCGCTCTTTCTCGGAGCCTGCGCCGGGCTGATGCAGCCGGTGGCCGGATCCTTCTGCCTGGACGAGGACGAGCACGACATGACCGGGAGGTCACACCTCGACTTCAAGCGGGAAGGCGTCGCGTACCTGCCGGCGGCCCGACTCGAGCAGGGGCTCGTTCCGGGACTCAGTCTGACCGAGCACTTCGTGCTCTCGGAGGGCATGCACGGGCTCTTCATCGACCGGAAGAAGGCCGAGGAATTGGCCAGGGAACGTATATCGCAGTTCAACATCAAGGGTACGCCGGAGTCGACGGTGGAGTCCCTCTCCGGGGGCAACCAGCAGCGGGCCCTTCTGGCCCTGATGCGCAGCCCGCTTTCCCTCATTCTCGTCGAGCACCCGACCCGGGGACTCGACATCGAATCGACCATCTATATCTGGGGCAAGCTCAAGGAGCGTTGCGCCCAGGGTACGGCCATCGTGTTCATCTCGTCCGACCTCGACGAGATACTCCAGTACAGTGATCGCGTCCTCGTCTTCTTCGCCGGCCGGGTAAGCCCCCCGCTTCGGGCGGAAAGCCTCAGCGTGGAGCAGCTCGGCGGCCTCATCGGCGGCAAGGGCTGGGAGAGCGTGCGCGAGGAGGCAGTCGATGCGTGATACTCCCTCGAGGCGGGCCCTCTTCCAGGTCGGCGCGGTGGTCCTCGCCCTCCTGATCACGACCCTCGTCCTCATCGCGGCGAAGGCGCCGCCGCTCGCGGCCTTCGCGAACATCATCGGCGGCGCGCTCGGCAGCTGGGATGTGGCGTCCAACGTGCTCGTGTCCTGGGTGCCGCTCCTCCTCGTGACCTCGGGGCTCCTCATCACCTTCACCGTGGGGCTGTGGAATATCGGCATCGAGGGGCAGATCACGCTGGGGGCCATCTTCGCCACCTGGGCCATGCGCGACCTCGCGTCGAGCGGCTGGAGCCCGGGTCTGATCATCGGCGTCGCCATACTCGCCGGCATGGCCGGAGGAGCCCTGTGGGCGATGCTCGCCGGGGCGCTCAAGACCTTCGGCGGCGTGAACGAGATATTCGGCGGCCTCGGTCTGAACTTCGTGGCCACGGCGCTCAACATCTGGCTCATTTTCGGACCATGGAAGCGCCCCGGCGTCGCGTCCATGTCGGGAACCCTCCCCTTCGACCCGAAGCTCTGGATGCCGACCCTCAACGCCCAGTCCCGCTTGAGCCCGATCACCGTCGTGCTGGCCCTCGTCGCCATCGCGGCCGTCTATTCGATGATCCAGGGCACCTACTTCGGGCTGAGACTGAAGGCCGTGGGCAAGAACGCCAAGGCGGCGTACATACTCGGCGTTCCGACCTGGCAGCACATGATGGTCTCCTTCGCGCTCTGCGGGCTGTTCGCCGGCATCGCGGGGGCGGTCCAGGTGACGGCGGTCTACCACCGCCTCATCCCCTCGATCTCCTCGGGCTACGGCTATCTGGGCCTGATGGTCGCCATGCTGATCAACTTCAAGGCGGCACTGGCGGCGCCGGTGGCGCTCTTCTTCGCACTCCTCAACGTGGGCTCGATCCAGCTCCCGATCGTGCTCAAGCTGGATTCCTCGCTCGCCGGTGTGCTCCAGGGCACCCTCGTACTCTTCGTCCTTCTCGGGCAGGGCGTGCGTCAGCGCGTACTCAAGAAAACGCAGGTGGGATCATGAACGGCACGGTGCTTCTGACCAGCCTCGCGGGCGTGCTCGCGGCGGCGGCCCCCGTGATCTTCGGTGTCATCGGGGAGACGATCTCCGAGCGCGCGGGGATCATCAATCTCTCGATGAACGGGACGATCCTGCTCAGCGCGATGGGCGGCTTCGCCGTGGGTCTCGCGACGAACAGCCTCGTGCTCGGCTTCCTGGCCGGTGCGGCAATCGGCGCGGCTGTCGCCCTCGTCGTGGCCCTGGCGAGCATCACCCTCAAGCAGTCCCAGGTGGCGGTCGGCTTCGTGCTCGCGCTCCTGTGCCGGGACCTCTCCTACTTTCTGGGCAGCCCGATCATGGGCATGCCCGGTCCGCGCGTCCCCCTCCTGCCCGTTCCCGGCCTCGAGCAGATCCCCGTTCTGGGGCCGCTCCTCTTCCATCAGGACCCGATGACCTACCTCAGCTTCGTCCTCATCTTCCTCACCTGGTTCTTCGTGTTCAGGACGAGACCCGGCCTCATGCTCCGCGGGATCGGCGAGAAGCCGGCGGCCGCCTACGTGCGCGGTGCCGGCGTCGCGAAGCTGCGCTATCTCTACGCCGCCCTCGGGGGGGCCATCGCCGGACTGGCCGGTCCCATCTACTCCCTGTCCGTGAAGGCGGGCTGGAAGGGAACCATCTCGGGTCTCGACGGCATAGGCTGGATCGTCCTCGCGATCACCATCTTCGGCGGCTGGAGTCCCTTCCGCGCCGCGCTCGGCGCCTACCTGTTCGCCTTCCTCCAGTGGCTGGGTCTCGTGATCCAGCCGAGCCTGCCGGGCGTGCCCTCGCAGGTGCTCCAGGTCGCCCCCTTCCCGCTGATGATCCTCACCCTCCTCCTCGTCAACATCGGACAGGCGGAGTGGGTGGAGCGGAGCCTGGCGCGGCTGCCCGAACCCGTCCGGCGGGACATTGCCAAGGTCATTCGTGCGATGAACGTGACGCCGCCGGCAGCCCTGGGAACACCCTTCGAGAAGGAGTGAGGCAGGGCGCCCGGCCTAAACCGGGCTGTCCGATTCCGGGCGGAAGATCGCGGGAGGGAAGAGCCATTCGAGCTCTCCCTCTCCCGACACCGGATTCCAGTCCACCCTGGCGAGTCCGCCTTTCTTGAGGACCAGCGATCCGCCCTGGATGAGTCGTGCTATGAGACGGGAAAAATCCGGCTCGTGCCCCACCAGGAGGATCGCGTCTTCGTTCCGGTACTCCTGCAGGATCTCGCCCAGATACTCTCGACCGAAGCCCGGGGCCAGTCGCTTGTCGACCAGAGGCTCCGTTGCGGCGCCGATGCCGGTGGCGATGCCGGTGGCGAACAGCGCTGCAGTGCGATGCGCGCGAAGATAGGGGCTCGTCAGGATCGGAGAGGGGGGCACAAGCCCGCGGACGGCGGAAGCAAGGGCGGTGATCTGACCCTCGCCCTGCTTGGTCAGCGGCCGCAGGGAATCGTCGCCTTCCCAGTGATGGCGGTCGCCGGCATCACCATGGCGGAGAAAGTACACTTTCATGTGCGCCCCCGATCTTCGGGACTGTCGTCATTGCGGGTCTTGAACACCATGACGGCGGATTCGACGGCCTTGATGTTCTCCTCGTTCTCGCGGGCCAGCTCGTCGACACGCCGGGTTGCCGCGCCGATCGTGGCGGCGGCTTCCGCGATGGTGCCCATGCTCTGATCCACCGCAGCGGAGGCGCTGGCCAGGCGCCCCACCTCCTCGCCGATGCTCCGGTTCGCGCCCAGCATGTCATCGGAGCCCGCCTTCACGCGGAAGGTGATGTCGTTGATCTGGGTGATCGCCTCGAGGACCTCGCTGCTGCCGACATTCTGCTCCGCCATCGCCGATCGCACGGTATCGACGATGCGGGAGAGTTCGTCGATCGAGGCGAGAATCCTTTGAAAGGCGCTCTCCGCGGTATCGCTCGAGCCGACCACCGCGGAGATGGTTCCCCGCAGGCTCGACAGGCCTATGCCGGTGCCCTTGGCTCCCTCCGCCGCACTCTCCGCGAGCTTGCGGATCTCGTCCGCGACGACCGCGAATCCTCGTCCGGCCTCACCCGCGTGGGCGGCCTCGATTGCGGCGTTCATGGACAGGAGGTTGGTCCGTGCGGCGATCGAGGCGATTATCTTGTTGGCGTCCTGCAGCGACTCTGATTGGGAGGACACCGAGTTCGCCTTGTCCCTGACGTCCGAGATGAGTTTCAGGCCGTCCCGGGAGGCTTCGACCACGGTGCGGAAGGCCTCGCCGAAGGAGGTCATGTTCTTGTCGATCGACCGGAGGTTCATGACCATCTGCTCGATGGCGGCGGAGGACTGGACGACCGCCGAAGACTCCTGCTCGATCAGTCCGCGAAGCACTTCGATCGCGGCGTTGATCGTGCCGGTGGCGGCATTGGTCCGCTCCACCCCCATCGATTCCTCCGCCGTCCGGTCGCGGACCGTCTTGATCGCCTCGTCCATCCTCCCGAGCTCCGCCGTGGCCTGTCTCATGCTCGCCGACAGCTCGCCGCCGACGATCGACAGTCGCGAGGCCGCCGATTTGAGCCTCCCGAAAAGGGCCGAGAGATGGGCCGCAAGCTCGTTGTAGCTCTGTGCCAGGGCTCCGATCTCGTCCCGGGTTTTGACCCTGACCTCCT
>DATJQN010000384.1:0-3040 GCA_035505775.1 Rectinemataceae bacterium
TTCTGCTGCTTTTCGATGATCCCCTGGATCTCCACGCCGTTCGAAGCTTCCTCGAGAACCTTGCCCAGCATGGTGAGATCGTTGATCTTCCGCTCGATCGAGAGAATCCGCTGCTCGAGGTCGAGTCCCTCTCCGCGGACCGGCGGCGCTTCGCTTGCGTTGAGCACGCCCGAACCCGCTCCCGCCAGTGAGGCCCAGAGCACGGATACTATGGCGCCCACGCCGACCACCAGAAGCACGATAAGCCAGCCTTCCATAGTGTTACTCTAGCCTCCGCGAAGTCTGCCCACAAGGGATTGCTGCGGGCTGGCTTCGCGCGGCCCGGCAACGACGGGGGCGCGGCCCGGCGGCGATGGGCGCGCGGCCGGACTTGCGCTGTACGGCGCAGTCGCCGTACCGTTGAGATCAGCACGGAGGTGCCAGGTGAACATAGAGAAGGTGCTTCGAGAGGCCCTGCGCTACGAGGTGAGCATCCGGGATCTCTACGAAGAAGCGGCGCGAAACACGCACGACGAGGCGGCGCGCCACTTCTATCTCCTGCTCGGCAAGGATGAACAGTCACACGTGGACTATCTCGAGCAGAAGCTTGTTCAGTGGAGAACCGAGGGACGGATCAGCCATGAGGGGCTTGCGACCGCCGCACCCGAGCCCGGAGCCCTGGAAAAGGCCGTGGGCGCCGTGGCCGCGCCGCTGTCAGGACGGGAGCTCGGCGGCGAGACGGAAGCCCTGGCGCGGGCCCTCAAGGCGGAGGAGGCCACAACCGAATTCTATCGGGGCCTCGTTGCGACCCTGGACGGAACCGCTGCCACGCTCTTCGCCCGATTCCTGGAGATCGAGGACGGCCATACCAGAATAGTCCGGGCCGAACTCGATCTTGCAACGCGCACCGGGCACTGGTTCGACATCAGGGTTTTCGATCTCGAGGACTAGCCGGCTTCCGGGGACGCGGCGGGAGGCTGGTCGCGGCATGGCTCCGCCCTCCGGCCGGGGTCCGGTCGCGTGAGCCACTTCCCGGCCCGGCCGCCATAGACCCGCGACCCGGCAACCTTCGCGCAGCCTGGTCTCGCAGTCCGCCTCCCCGCGGCGTGGCAAGCCTGACCGCGGGAAAACCACCGGCCGCGCGAGCCTCGGAAATGGCCTTTTCGGCCGCATCGAAGGGCACGCTGACAAAGGAGAAGCTGTCGTAGACCTCTATCCCGCCGACCAGCCTGTCCGGCAGCCCGGTGAGGCGGCGCAGGAGGCGGGCCAGGTCGCGGGGAGTTGCACGATCCCGCTTGCCAAGGCCGATGAAAAGGCGTGCGGTCGCCGCGGCGTCCACGAGCGTCTCCTCTATTTCGCGGTATCGGGCCGGGTCCACCTCGGCGCCGAAGGCCTCAAAGAGGGCGGCGGCGAGCGCTTCCCTCGGCTCCATGCGAGCGAGGAGTTCGTCGGCGAGTCCGCGCCAGATCTCGGCCTTCGACGCCGCCTCGCCCTCCACGAATCCTTCCGCGCAGGCGAGCACCCTTCCCCGAATCCTGCCCCGACGCGCCGCCAGGACCTCGTCCACCGCGGGCACCTTGGCCTTCTTGAAACCGGCCCCCGCGGCCTTCTTGAACCTGAAGAGTTTCCGGTATTCCTCGGGTGTGACAAAGGTCAGCGCCGTGCCCGCGTTTCCCGCACGGCCCGTCCGCCCGACGCGATGCACATAGGAATCGGGGTCATGCGGAAGGGACCAGTTGACGACATGGCTGAGACGGTCGATGTCGATCCCGCGCGCGGCCACGTCGGTCGCCACGAGGATTCGGAGCCGCCGGTCCCGGAAGCGCCCCAGCACGCGCTCCCTGCGGTCCTGGGTTATGTCGCCGTGGAGGGGCTCGGCATCGTAGCCCCGTTCTTCGAGGGATTTTGCGATCCGGTCCGCCTCGACCCGCGTCGACGTGAAGACGATGCCGTAGAAGTCCTCTTCGACGTCCATGATCCGGCAGAGGGCCTCGAGCTTGTCGCTCTCGCGGACCTCGAGCCACACCTGCTCGGCAAGCTCGGTGGCGACAGCCTCGGAGGCGTCTTCGACGAGGTCGTAGCTGCCGAGCCTCCGCCGCGCGACCTGGACGATTCCCGGAGGCATCGTGGCGGAAAAGAGCAGGACTCTCCGTTGGGGATTGCATTTTTCGAAGACGGTTTCGATGTCCTCTATGAATCCCATGTCGAGCATCTCGTCAGCCTCGTCAAGGATGAGAAACTCGATGCCCGAGAGATTGAGACTCCCCCTGCCGAGGTGATCGAGTATCCGTCCCGGGGTTCCCACCACTATGTCGACACCCTGGGCAAGTCGCCTGTACTGCTCGCCCATCGAGGCGCCGCCGTAGACCGGAGCCACGCGGGGCCGGTCCCCGCTGCGAAGCGACAGCAGCTCGCCGGTGACCTGCAGCGCGAGCTCGCGCGTCGGAACGAGCACGAGGGCGCGCACCGTGGCGGAGGGGCCGGAGAGACGCTCCACGAGGGGGATGCCGAAGGCGGCGGTCTTCCCGGTTCCCGTTCTCGCGCGCGCGATCAGATCGGGGCCGGGAGAGAGGAGCCGGGGAATGGTGAGGGCCTGGATCGGGGTGGGCTCTTCGAAACCCTTGCGTCCAAGCGCCGCGAGCGTTGCGGGACTCAAGCCGAATGAGGCGAAATCGGGTGTACTCATCGTTGGGCAAAGTGTACAGCGCCGGGGGGCAGAGCTGCTAGCAGCCCCGAGAGGCGCGTCCGCGCTCATCTTTTGCCCGCAGGAGACCCGCTGATCATGCAGCGCGCCTTGCCCAGACCCTTCCCCGACGCTACACTGCCGGACGCATGAAGGAGTGAGCATGGCCGAGCAGGAGCTGAGGAGTTTCGCGAGCGACAACAATTCGGGGGCCGCGCCCGAAATCATCGAGGCGATCGCCGAGGCCAACATGGGCCACGCAGTGGGCTACGGGGACGACCCCTGGACCAGGCGGGCAGAAGAGCGTTTCGCGGCCGTGTTCGGTCCTCAGGCGCACACGTACTTTGTCCTGAACGGCACGGGCTCCAACGTGCTCGC
>DATJQN010000385.1:0-7242 GCA_035505775.1 Rectinemataceae bacterium
GGGCCTGACTGACCTCCAGGCCGAGAACCGACGTCTGAAGGACCAGCTCGGTTTCTCAGAGCAGATCGGTTACGAGCGAATCAGCGCGCGGATCGTTGCCAAGGATCCGGCCAACCTCTACCCGACAATACTCATCAACAAGGGCGTTGACGACGGCGTGAGAAAAGACATGCCGGTCGTCGCCTTTGAGGACGGCATCGAGGGGCTCGTTGGAAGAATCCTCGAAGTCGGTCATGGCACGAGCGTCGTGATCCCGATCTACGACCAGAGTTCCTACGTGGCCGCACGGCTGGACAAGGCTCGACACGAGGGGCTGGTGGGCGGCTCCGGCAGCCCCGACGAACCGTTGGTCATGCGATTCGTGAAGAAGCGAGCCAAGGACGAGGTGCAGTTCGGCGACCTGGTCGTGACTTCGGGCTTCGAGTCGATATATCCGCCCGACGTGGCCATCGGTCGCGTGAAAAAGGTGCGGGATCTCGACTACCAGACCTCGGTCGAGATCGATCTGGACCCCGTACTGGATTTCTCCCGCCTCGAATACGTCTTTGTCGTGCGTGCCGTGCACAACGCTCCGACGGAAGAGGCCCTCCAATGATCCGCAGCATGCTGTTCTCGACCATCCTCCTCGTCGGTTTCGCCTTTGCCCAGTCTGCCTGGCTGGGCGGCGTTGCCGTGCTGGGCGTAGTCCCCGATCTCCCCCTGGTCGCCCTGATCTGGATCTCCTACATGAATGGGCCTGTTGTCGGACCAACTGTCGGCTTCCTCGAGGGCCTCGTGGAGGACTTCACCACAGCGGCTCCCCTCGGCTTCCATGCCTTCATCCGCACCGTCGTCGGCACGCTGGCTTCGCTCATGCATGGCTCCTTCTTCATCGATCGTTTCCTGCTGCCCGTTGTCCTGGGCGCGCTCGGCACCATCGTCAAGGCGCTGGCCGCGAGTTTCCTTGCGCTTTTCTTCGGCGCCGCGGTGCACAGCTATTCCTTCCTGGAGCGAATGATCTGGATCGAGGCGGCCTACAACGGTCTGATCGCGCCCTTTGTGTTCCTGTTGCTTTCGCCGCTCCGGAGAGCCCTCGCTCCCCAGCGTGGAAGGTCATGAACTCCTCGATCCCTGAACGTCTTTCCGGCGGTTCCGGCTCCCCGGCGGGCAGAATCCGCGTCCTGTCGATCCTCGCAATCGCCCTGTTCGCCGTCTATTCGACATATCTCTTCTATCTGCAGGTAGTGCGGGGCGTCGAATATCGAACCAGGGCGGAGACGATCACCACCCAGTCGAGCCCCATCCCCGCCCAGCGGGGAGAGATTTACGATCGAGCTTATTCCGTGCCCTTCGTGCTCAACACCGACTCCTTTGCCGTGGATCTGATACCCGCCAATCTCCCGGCGGACCGTCGGGAGGCGACCTTTGCCAAACTGGCGGAGATACTCCAGATGCCACTCGAGGAGATCAACAAGCGGGTTCCCCCGGCCTACTACCACCTCTATCAGCCGATAGAGCTGCTTGGATCCGTACCCTACGCGACAGTCACCTCGATCGCGGAGCGGATCGACGAGTTTCCCGGTGTATCCTGGCATTCCAAGCCGGTACGCAACTACCTCGAGACCGGGTCCCTGTCCCATGTGATCGGCTATGTGGGAGATATCACCCGGGATGAGCTGAAACTCCTGTACAATCAGGGATACAAGTCGGGTGACGTCATCGGGAAGGCCGGCATAGAGAAGCAGTATGACAAGCTCCTGCGCGGTCAGGACGGTCGGGAATATCGCATTGTCGATGTCAAGGGCAAGAACATTGCCTCGGAGCACCGGAGCATAGATCCACCGGTCATGGGCTCCAACCTGGTCCTCACCATCGACAACAACATCCAGCATATCGCCGAGAAGGCGCTTGGCGCGCGTATGGGCTCGGTCGTCGTCCTGAAACCCTCCACCGGCGAAGTCCTGGCAATGGTCTCCTACCCCTGGTACAACCCCAATGCCTTTTCCGGACTCAACGCGGGGAGCGAGTACGCCAAGTTGCTGGCCGATCCCAATACGCCGCTCATAAACCGGACGATTCAGTCAAGCTATCCGCCGGCTTCAACTTTCAAGAGCATCCTGACCACCGGAATAATCGAGGAAAAGGCCTTCCCACTCGACAAGAAAGTGCTCTGTCCGGGCGAGATCTCCTACGGCGACCGCGTATTCCGCTGTTGGGTGCACAAGCCGGGGCACGGCTGGCTCGATCTGCGGGAGGGCCTCGCCCAGTCCTGCGACATCTATTTCTGGACGGTCGGCAGGGACTATCTTGGCGTCGAGCGGATCGTCTCCTATGCGAAGGACTTTGGCTACGGCAGTGCCACCGGGATCGATCTTCCCGGCGAAATCGAGGGCTTTGTGCCGACGCCCCAGTGGAAGGAACGCCACTTCCATGAAAAGTGGCTCGGTGGCGACACGATGAACCTCGCCATCGGTCAGGGTTACCTCCTCGTCACCCCGCTGCAGATGGCGGATACGATGGCGATGATCGTCAATGACGGCGTGATCTATCGCCCCCATGTGCTCAAGCAGGTGCGCGATCCGGGCTCCGGGGCCATTGTTCGGGAGGTCCAGCCGGACCAGCTCATCCGCTCGACTGTCTCCAAGGAGACGTTTGCCACGGTGCGGGAGTATCTGCGCGGGGTCATCACCGACGGCACGGCCCGATTCCCGCTCAACACCAAGGCCGTCGAGGTTGCCGGCAAGACGGGAACGGCAGAAGTGGGGCTGAAAGATCATTGGCACTCGTGGTTCGCTTCCTTCGGCCCCTACAACGCCGCGAACCCGGACGACCAGATTGTCGTCGTCGTCATGGTCGAGGCATCGAATCCCTGGGAGTGGTGGGCGCCCTATGCATCCGACATCATCTACCAGGCGGTATTCGCGGGCCAGACCTATGATGAGGCGGTGGATGCCCTGGGTCTCCGATACATGGTGCCGCACCAGGTGGGGCGCATAGAATGAGATCCATCAAGAACGTCTTTTCTGAGGTCGATCTCCCCCTCCTTGGGGCGACCCTGGCCCTCATGGTGATAGGGATTCTTTCCATCTACTCGTCCGGAGTCACGGCCGAAGGCCTCGTAGTCTCCAACGAATACGTGAAGCAGATTGTCTGGGCTGTCCTGGGCATTGCCCTGATGCTCCTCGTTTCCCTGGTCGACCATACCAGAATGAAGGACTACTCGCTCTACCTCTACGTCTTCGTACTTCTCGTCCTCCTCTACACGAACATCGGCGGCAAGGTCGTGAACGGGGCACGGTCATGGCTCGGAATCGGGGACTTTGGCATTCAGCCATCCGAGTTCGCCAAGGTAGCCACCATATTGTTTCTGGCCCAGTACCTCTCAGATTCGGATCACCTGAATTCCCTCAGAAGACTTGCCGTCTCCTTCCTGATCATCCTCGCGCCGATAGCCCTGATCTTTCCGCAGGGCGACTTCGGAACGGCGATCGTCTTCTTCCCCATTCTGATCTTCATGGTGTACGTGGCCGGGCTCAACCGTCGCCATATTCTGTTCATCCTCGCCACGACCGCGCTCACGGCTCTCTTCACGATTCTTCCCCTCTGGGAGAAGTACATTCTGAAGTCGCCGCCGCTGCTTTTTCGCGTCTTCTACGCGGCGCCCTATTCCTACTTTGTCCTAGGAGGCGCGACGCTGATTCTGGCACTCGCAGCCTGGGGATGGCTCTCGTTCAAGCGGCGCTATTATTACTGGATCGCCTTCGCTTCCATGATCGTAGCCCTCTCGGTGCTGGCGTCGACCGCGGCGCACTATGTTCTGAAAGAATATCAGGTCATGAGACTGATAGTCTTCCTGGACCCGAGCATCGATCCCCGCGGCTCGGGCTGGAACATCCTCCAGTCGATGACTGCGATAGGTTCGGGCGGATTTGCGGGCAAGGGCTTTCTCCAGGGTACGCAGAGCCATTATCGCTACCTGCCCCAGCAGAGCACGGATTTCATCTTCTCGATCATCGCCGAAGAGTGGGGATTCCTGGGCGGCTTTGCCGTCTTCGCCCTGTTCTTCGTGATCCTGAGGCGCTGCGTCCTCCTGCTCAGGACGGTCAAGGACAATTTCGCGAGTTACGTCGTTGCCGGCATCATGGGAATGATCTTCTTCCACTTCATGATCAATACCGGCATGGTCATGGGAATCATGCCGATCACCGGCATTCCCCTCTTCTTCCTGTCCTACGGAGGTTCCTCCCTCTGGACCGTGTTGCTGTCGATCGGTCTGCTGCTGGGGATATCGGCGCGGAGATATCGATCGTGAGGCCGAGAATACGGCCCCTGGACGATCTAGGCTCGCGCCTGCTTTCTGTGGAGAAACCCGCCCGCTATCTCGGCGGGGAGTATGGCTCGATCCGAAAAGAGGGTGAAGGCTATCTCGATTTCGCGCTGTGCTTTCCCGATCTCTACGAGATCGGCATGTCCAACAATGCCATCAGAATTCTCTATCAGGGACTCAACAGCCTGCCCGGGCTTCGCTGCGAACGTGTCTTTGCCCCCGCGCCGGATTTCGAGGCGCTGCTCGAAGCCGAGGGCCTCCCGCTGTACACCCTCGAGACGGGCATCCCGCTCTCCACCGTGGACATACTCGGTTTCTCCTTCGGATACGAGCTGGCCGCCACGAGCATGCTTGCGGTTCTCAAGGCCGGACAGATTCCGCTGCATGCCGAAGAGAGGGGAGGGGACTCCCCCATCGTAATCGCCGGCGGCCCCGCGATCAGCAACCCCCATCCCTTTGCCCGGTTCCTCGACGCAGCCTATATCGGTGAGGCCGAGTCCTCCTTCTTCGCCCTGGCGGCGGATGTGGCGAGCATGAAGGCCGCAGGCGCCGGCCGGTCCGAGCTGCTTGAACGACTGAGTCGTGATCCCGCCGTCTGGCTGCCGGCGCGCGAGGGCCGTCCCGCCAAGTCGGCGACTCGGGCGGTTTTTGCGGGCTTTGCCGACTTCGATTACAGGACAGCCTTCCCGGTGGCGACGTTGAAGACGGTGCAGGACCATGGGACGGTCGAGATCATGAGGGGCTGTCCGAACGGCTGTCGCTTCTGCCATGCGGGGTACTACTATCGTCCGCAACGGATCAAGAGCTATGCGCAGATCCGCTCGGAGGTCGAGCATCTGGTCAGCCAGGGCGGGCACCGCGAGATCACACTCTCTTCGCTTTCCTCCGGCGACTATCCCTGCGTGGACCAGCTGCTTGCGGCGCTCAATGCCGAATGGGGCAGTCGCCGGGTGTCCTTCCAGCTGCCCTCGCTGAAGGTAAACAGCTTTACCCTGCCGATCATCAAGGAACTCTCCGAGGTCCGCAAGGCCGGACTCACCTTTGCGGTGGAGACTCCGGTGGACGAATGGCAGCGCGGAATCAACAAGGACGTCTCCTACGAACATACGCTCGCAATCCTGAGGGAGGCGAAATCCAAGGGCTTCAGGCTCGCGAAGTTCTACTTCATGCTCGGGCTTCCCGTGGCGGGGCGGGGTCAGGGCGAGGTCGACGCCATCACTGAGTTCTTCGACAGACTCATTGCAGCGGTCCATATCGAGCTTCACGCAACGATCGGGGTCTTTGTGCCCAAGCCCCATACGCCTTTCCAATGGAGCGGACAGCTCGGGGAGTCGGAGGGGCTGGCCTTGATTACCGAACTGAGGACCAGGCTCAGACGGCATCGAAACCTCCGGCTCTCCTACCATTCTCCCTTTCTCTCGATGCTCGAGGGCGTGGTATCCCGGGGAGACGAGCGTGTCGGCGAGCTCATCGAGCTGGCCTTCGCGCGCGGGGCGCGCCTGGACGCCTGGGAAGATCGTTTTGATCGGGAGCTGTGGCGCGGCGTACTGTCCGAAGCTTCGTGGCCCGTGGAGAGCGAATCCTGCGCCGAACGGAAAACGGAGGCCCCGCTGCCCTGGGACGACATCCGAATCAGGCAGTCCAAAGGCAGCCTGCTTCGGGAGCTTGAGCGTGCGAAGGCTCAACAATCCACCTCAGCATGTGCAGAAAACTGCAACGAACCCTGCGGCTCCTGCGACGAGGCGCATCATGTGGCCGTGGTCGATCCTGGCATTCCAGTGAAGTTAGTGCAGGAGCCCCTGCGACCTCCTGAGACAGCGGTCACGGCCCGGCTCCTGTTCGCATACTCGCGACGGGGGCCGGCCCGGTTTTACCCACATCTTGCGGTGGTTGAGGCGATATCCCGTGCCTTTCTCATGGCAGACATCCCCGTATCCTATTCTGAAGGCTTCAATCCCGCGCCCCGGCTGGAGCTTCTGCAGCCGCTCCCACTCGGTCTTGGCTCAGAAGAGGATCTTGGACTTGTCACCGTCTCCGAAGCGATCGGCGAGACCGATTTCCTCAACAACATGAATACCCGGCTTCCGGAGGGAGTGCAGCTGCACGCAGCCCGGATCATTGAGAGCAGGCCGGGCGTGAAGCAGAGCTCCCTTGGATCCCGCCTGTGGGGCTCCGAGTTCAGGCTGCACTTCGAACGCAGTGAGGGGCAGGCCGCGCTCGCGGAACGAATCAGGTATGAACTCGAAGCGGCCCCTATGGATCAGGCAAGGGTAGAGCTGGCCTCAGCCACCGAGATCCTCCTCAGGCTTCCGAATCCACCTTCAAAAGAATACGGGCTCATGAAGCTGCTCGAGCGCTGCCTTGAGCCTGATCCGGTGTTCCACGCGCTGAAAATCGTGCGAACCCGCGCCTTGGCGCTGAAGGACGGGGAGCCAGCCAGCTTCTTTGAGCTGCAGGACTAGGGGGTGCTTGGACACGGATGCGGCCGTTTGTTAGGCCAATAAGTAGACAGAATGTACATTATACGAAGTGAAGGGAGCGAGGAAACGAGCGGGGCGAGATAGCGTGCGCTATCGGTCGCTTGGGCTCCCCCTGCCCTCGGTCCGAAGGCGCGGGCGGGAGGGCGGCACGCTCAGCGGATCTGGATGGTCGCGCCAAAGCTTGCGGGAAGACTGGGAACCATGTTGATGTTGTCAGTGGGCAGGCCGAGGCCGATCGCAAAGACGACGATGAATAGACTTGTAGGAGTCGAATAGTAATTGTCCGCGGGAGAGCCCGAGGCGACACCACCCGTGTATGTGTAGCCGTCATAATCCGCATCCGAAGGAAGGGTGAGCGCGTCAAAGTCCGCCAGACCGGAAGGCGAAGGTGGCGGCGCGGTGAAGTACTTGTGGCTCCCCGAGGAGATAGTAGCCGAGCGGTAGAGCGTAAGACCT
>DATJQN010000386.1:0-4925 GCA_035505775.1 Rectinemataceae bacterium
CAGGCTCAAGGCTGTTCGTGCCGGAGGAGAGGCATTCTTCCAGCTTCCCGTCGACGCCTCCCGGCTCGTGGACAAGATAGATTCCCTGTTCAGCGAGCGCGAGGCGCCACCCTACCACGTGCTCATCGTGGACGACGATCCCGAGCAGGTGGCGTACAACGCGATGATCCTCCAGCGGGCAGGCATGATCACCTCCGTGGCCACCGAGCCGGAACGCGTCATTCCCCTCCTCATCGACGCCAAACCGGAGATCATGCTCATGGACATGTACATGCCCGGCTGCACGGGCCCCGAGCTCGCCGCGCTGGTGCGTCAGAACGAGGCCTTTGCCGGCATGCCCATCATCTACCTCTCCGTCGAGCGCGACCTTGAAAAGCAGATCGCCGCAATCCGCCAGGGCGGGGATGAGTTCCTGGAAAAGCCCATCAAACCCGACCACCTGATTGCCAGCGTTGCGCTGCGGGCCGGGCGCACGCGGGCGATCCGCTATTACATGGAGCGCGATCCCCTGACCGGCCTTCTCAATCACACGAATATCTCCGAGCGTTTGGGCACCGAAATCCTGCGGGCCAGACGTTCCGGCTCGGTGCTTTCCTTCGCGATGATCGATCTCGATCGCTTCAAGGATGTGAACGAGGGCTTTGGTCACTTGACCGGGGATCGGGTGCTCCGCAGTCTCGGACGCCTCCTCTACGAGCGGCTGAGACGTACGGACGTCGTAGGGCGTTACGGCGGGGAGGAGTTCGCCGTCATCCTTCCGGGCGCGGACGGCCGGAGAGCCGCACGGCTCATAGACGAGCTCCGCGACAGTTTCGGGCGGCTCCGGCACCGGGTCGAGGATCGGGATTTCACCGCCACCTTCTCCTGCGGCATCTCCACCTATCCCGAGTTCGTCAGCGCCGCGGAGCTGGGAGACGCGGCGGAGCGGGCCGTGCTGCGGGCCAAGAAAGAGGGCCGAAATCGCGTGGTCATGGAGCTGCCGCGATCCTAGGCCCTGGTCCCGTGCGCCGTTTTCCCCGGGCTATCAGGGTCCAGGTCAGCGCGACCCTGGCATCTCCCCGCGCGTCCAGGCGGAGGAGGCAGAGTGTCGCGTCCGCAAATGACGGTGCCGGCGCACCCAGACCCTCGACCTGAAGTTCGAGCTCCAGGCCGCCGGGTTGAGCTGTTCCGCCCTCGGGGGACGCGCACAGGAAGAGGCCCCGCGCCGCGGTCAGGGGCGGCTCGGGTTCCGGCCGGAAGCCCAGCGTCGATAGTGCGCCACAGCTGGATTCTGCGAGGCTCCGAAGGGGGCCTCCCAGCCCGAGGTAGAGCCCGTCGTCGAGCTCCACGATGCCCTCGAAGACGAAGCGGCCGGCGACCGACTTCCACGAAACCTCGAGGGCGTCATCGAGCTGCCGGCGTTTCATGCCCTTCGGTTTGGGCTCGGGCCATCGGAGGAAACCCAGGGGGACGATCTCCGGAAAGGCCAGCGCCGAGCCCGCTCCCAGGGCCGCGAAGATCCTTCGGCGGAACAGGGCAAGCTCCCTCCTCACATTGCCCGGCGGCTCGAGGCCCACCATGTACCATCTCTTCCTGGCGGGCGCGACTCGTGTTTGCAAAGGCACGGTGCCATGATAGAATGACTCCAGATCGCAGCGCAAGGAATAGACCATGCGTCTAAAAGTTGAACGACTCGCCGAACAGCTCACCCTCGTCCTCTCCTCCTGGGATTCCGTGGAGTGCGTCTCGCTCAACGAGCACTCGGAGGAGGACATTCTTGACCCGTATTTCGCCCTCGTGCTCGACGTGTACCATCGCGGCGAGGTGCCTCCTTCGATCCAGCGGCGGACGGCTTTCGCCGCCGCGGTCGGCGATCCCGGCGCCTTCGAGAGCTCCATCGCCCAGATGAAGGATCGCTTCTTCGTGGAGGAAGTGCCGGTGCGGGTCGAGTACAAGGAAGTCGCGGCGGTCGAGGAACTCCTGGATCGGGGCTTGGGCTTGCTCTGGGTCCTGAAGAACTCCGGCACCTACATGTTCTACCGGCTCCAGCACTCGCGCATCCTGTTCCGGCGAAGCGCCTGGGTGGATGAAGTGCGAACCAAGCTTCATGATCTGCCGGAGGGATTCTGGGAGGGGCTGCGGGAAGCCTTTCTGGCCAAGATGGAGCATAGTCTTTCCGATCTCGGTGCGGCCGCCCTGCGCGACGACAGCTTCTTCTATACCGTTTCTGCCGCCGGTTTTGTGCGCTATGCCGCGGCCGTCCTCTTTGTCATGAATCATTGCTTCGAACCTTCCCATCGTGCAGTTGACAGGCAGCTCCGCGTACTGAAGCTTCTGCCCGAGGACTTTTTGGGGAGGTGGGAGACATTGCTTCGTTCGGACGGTTCGATGAGTCGCTCCCAGCAGTACAAGGTCGCCGAGCTGATCGCCAGAAGCATCCTCGCGCTGCGCTAGCCCGTTTTGCCATGACGCCAGAGCTGAGGACAGGCAACCGTGGTCGGGCTGCTGTGCGATCAGCCCTCATGACCTTGTGTCCACGGGCGCGGGGCTGTTCAGTTCGTGGACTCCTCCTTCTTGGGCTGCTCCTGCTCATGGCCTCGTGCGGCCCCTCGTACCCTGTGGTGACTTCATTCAGCTGGAAGGATCTGTCCGGGAGCTCGCTCGCCTTCCATGACCAGGGCAAGCGGGCAGAGGGCGGAGAGGCGCTGTTCAGCGATGCAAGCCCGGCCGACCGATACACGCTGTTCAAGCCGGAACCCATGGGTGATTCTGAGGCGATCGAGCTGCTGCTGCACCGGGAGCAGGAGCAGGCGGGACTGAGCGTGAAGGTACGGGTGATCGGCAGCGGCAAGAGCGCCGCCCAACAGGTCGCCGCGGAAATCGTCCTGCGAGACCCGAATACCTATTTCGTGATCCCGATCGCTCAGGGCTTCAGCCTTTCGGCGCTTGAGCTCCGCCTCGCGGAGCCTGAATCGGGCGCCCAGGACTCGGCGCCTTCGTTCAGCCTCAGGTCCATCACCTTCCGTCCGCGCTTCGTCGGTTTCGAGCGGCTGCGCGACGGAGTGCGTCTATCCTCCGGCTTTTCGCTCTACACGCGCGACCGGAACGAGTACGCGGTGCTGCGCGCACCCTTCCCGCATCCGGCCGCGACCTCGGGTCAGCCCGATACGACCTCGCTCTACCTCGACTACGGACCGGTCGCCCATCCCGCGGTTCTCGAGCTTTCACCGGCCCGGGCTACGGGGGGACGGCTCCGTATACGCACGCGGTCCGGGGGCCTGCAGACGAGCCTCGACGCCATGCTCTTTCCTGCCAACCCGGAGAGCCTGGAATTGCAGCTTCCCGAGGCAGTTGAACTTCGGGCCTTTTTTGCCGCCCCCCTCGACCCCGACCGGGAGGAGCTCGCGGACCTGGGGCGCGTCCTGCTTTCCTCGCCGCGAGACCCATCCCGCGATTTCGACCTCTACCGCTGGGATCGGTTCCCAGCCGTGCTGGTCTTCGACTTCAGGGACTACGCAGCGCAGGACCGCTACCTGAAACGCATCGCTTTCTTCACGGAAAAGATCGGCTTCCGCGGGCGACTGGCTTCGGACCGGGAGATCGCGACGCTCCACGGCTGGAACGCCCATGACTATCGGCCGGCGGATCTGGCCGCCTTCTTCCAGGCGGCACGAAGTTCGAACTTTCCCCTGAACGCGGAGGAACGGGATCTTCAGGCTATCCTCGTTAGGCACGGCATTATCGTGGACGAGGGAGGACAACTCAGGGCAGGCGACGGAGCCTTCATATCGATCTCGCGCGAATCGCCCGCCTACCTGCGAACCCAGCTCATCGTTCATGAGTCCACGCATGCCATCTTCTTCGTCGATCCTGACTACCGCTCCTTCGTCTTCTCCGCATGGGCTTCCATCGGCGAAGACGAGCGATGGTTCTGGAAGCTCTATTTCTCCTGGGCGGGCTACGACACGAGCTCCGAGTACCTCATGGCCAACGAATTTCAGGCCTACCTGCTTCAGCAGCCGCTTGCCAGAACCTTCGACTATTTCTCGAAGACCTGGGTCACGCAGATACTCCAGAAGCACCCTGAGTACAAGACCACGATCGACGCATACCTGGAGCGATTCGGCGACCGGTATCAGGTTCACGCCAGGACCCTCGATGCCTGGCTGGAACAGAAGTACGGACTCGGAGCAGGCCGGACCTACGCGATGTACTAGACGTCGGGGAGGCGACCTTCCGGATAGGCGATTCGATCCGGCCGCGGTGCGGCTGCGCTCAGGCCAGGCCTTCCTCGAGTGCGTCCTCGATCGTCTTCACCGCCCAGCTGCGCGTGGTCTCGAGCAGTTCTGCAGGGGCCATCCGTCGCTCCCCCGCCTCGCGCTGCAGGGTGCTTGCGGCCGGCAACAAGGTGGTCCACAGATCGCGCTGTTCCGGGCTCAGGGCGTGCAGGTAGCGCAGCGACGGATCCTGTGCCTCGGGCAGGGCTCGTAGGTCAGTCGCATAACCCTCAAGAAAAGTCGCCGCGCTCTGATGCGCGGGACCCGGTGCGAACAGGGGCCTTCGCTCCCTGGTTCTCGCCGCTCGCGTCGGCGTCGCTATCGCCACTCCCTTGCCCGGCAGCGGAACGATGTTCATCGAGCTCCGCGCTGCGAAGCGTTCCAGGTGGGCCTTGTATGCCATGAGCGGCTTGGTGAGGTAGCGGCCGAAGCTCCTGCCCTCGGCGTCCTCATCTTCTTCGCGGGTAACCACCGAGTTTCGAAACACGAAGCCCGCGAACAGACCCTCCACCGGGGTCAATCGGCGCGAGCGTTGGCCGAAATAGCCATAGATGTAGGTGCCGCGCGCATAGCTCTTGCCCTCGGGATAGGAAAAATCCGCCCCGGCGAGCAGCGTCTCCTCCGAGCCCAGGGCCTCGGCCAGGGAAAGCGCGGCATGGGTGACGTTGC
>DATJQN010000387.1:0-6489 GCA_035505775.1 Rectinemataceae bacterium
TTGGACGTAGGCCGAAACGTCATAATCAACCATCTTGACCATGAAGGTTTGATTTGGATCATAGGACATGTTCTGTTCATAGAACGAGAAATTCCCAGAAAGCCCCAATGCTAAGGTGCCGAGGCCGAGTTCCACAAACGGCCCATAGAATACGCCGTTGCCATCCCGCAGATTTGCAAAGGCATCCCGCGCCGTCGTGTCACCATAGGCCGCCCCTGTGATGCCGAGCGCGAGCTGGGCAGAAGCCCCGGCAGCGACAAGTGCAACGAGAGCGAAAACCGCTATGAGTTTCCTGTTCACAACTTCCTCCTGGTCGTGGCTGGTACCGCCGATCGACACTAACAATATCACTTCGCTCAGAGAAAACAAGGGCGGACCCGCAAGAATGGAGACATCACCCATTGTGGAAAAGGCCGGTTCCCAGCACTATACTATGCGTGGAACGGCCAGTACGGCGTTCCGAGAGAGGAGACTCATGAAACGGATCATTGCGCTTACCGTTGCCCTGCTGGTGCTCGCGACAGGCGCGGCCTTCGCGCAGAACAAGACTTCCCTCAATATCGTCTGCAATGTGACCGGCGCCCAGGTCTATGTGAACGGAGTCATGGCCGGCTATACGACGCCGAATTTCTCCTTCCTGGTCCCCATGGGCAACGTCCAGGTCAGGGTCCAGAAGAACGGCTGGCAGACCTTTGAAACGGTGGTTCGGGCCGGCGGTTACCCCATTACGCTCAACGTGAATCTCGTGGCCTTCGGGGTCCAGCCCCAGCAGCCGCCGGTCGTGATCCAGCCTCCCCGGGTCTTCAACTACAGCCTCAACGTCAATTCCAACGTGCCGGGAGCCCAGGTCTTCATCAACGGCAACCAGGCGGGTAACACGCCCTTCTCCGCGACCATGGCCGGCGGATCCTACAACGTTGTGGTGCGGGCGCCGGGCTATACGGATTTCAGCCAGAACGTCGTCGTGAACGGCCCGGTGCAGATCAACGCCAACCTCCAGCCCATGGGCTTCCAGCTCGCAGTCGGCGCCGCAAACGCCCAGGGGGCGCAGGTCTTCATCAACGGCAACGCCGTGGGCCAGGCGCCCTACAACAGCCTCCTGCCGCCGGGCAGCTACATGGTCACGATCAGGGCTCCGGGTTTCGCCGACTACAGCGCCCAGATCAACCTGAACGGCCCCCAGAACGTGATGGCCACCCTGGTGCCCCTCGGCTCCACCTGGCAGCTCCAGATCAACGATCGCTTCCTCAACCGCGACATCAAGGGCGGGCATTTCACGCAGGCGGTGCTGTTCATCGACGGGGTCGAGCAGCACGGCACCTCGGGACAGATCACGGCCGGACGGCACAGCATCAGGCTCCTGACGGGAGGCATGGCCATCGAGACCTTCCTGGATGTCCAGCCCGGCGTCAACTATGTCATCGAGCCCATGCTCAGCCTGAACATCCACCAGTAGAACCAGAGAGCTCTGCAGCGCTTCGGAGGGCGGGTGCCAGGGAGGGCCCCGCCCTTTTTCATGTACAGGCACAGGGCTTTCAGCTATACTTGAAACAGGTTCTATGTATAAGAATTAGGAAGAAATGGGCTCAAACAATGACCGATATCCGCGAGTATGAGCGGCTCGCCCGCGAGTCGGGCGCCTTTCGGGATATAGAGCTCGATATCCTCGTCGAGTCGATTCAGATCTGGGCAGAACATCCCGACGATCCCAACAGCCTTCTCGAGCTGCGCGACGGCCCGACCCTTGCCGGCTTCGCGGTCATGTGCCGGGCCCCCAACACGGAGTTCACCTTCGACGTCCTCGCGCTCTGCATCGGCAGGTCCCATGCGGGCGGCGGCGTGGGCCCCAGGCTGGTCGAGCTGATCGAACGCCACGCCCTCGCCGCTTCCGGCTCCGCCATCGTCCGCTTCGAGAGCTCCAGCCGCAAGGAGCGGGCCATGGGCCCGGGCTTGCTCGCCAGCCTGGACTACTCGATGATTGGGCATATCCCCGACTTCTACGAGCGGGGGGACGACTATTTCATGTTTGCGAAGCATCTGTTTCTCGAGTCCCCGGAACAGACCGCTGCCCGGACCGGGGCGACGTCCCCGGAAGGCGGGCCGGAACCGCCCCGCGGGGACTCCGTCACAAGGAGAGAACAATGATCGTTGGCGGCATAGAAGCCGGAGGGACCAAGTTCGCCTGCGCCCTGCTCGAAGTGAAGAGCGCCGAGTTCGACCGGCCCGAGATCATCTCGCGCTGCACGATCCGCACCACCACCCCTCCCGTCACCCTCGCCGCGGCCAAGGACTTCTTCAGGATGGAGACCACGGAGCGGGGCCAGCAGATGGACTGCCTGGGCATCGGCTGTTTCGGGCCGGTCGACGTGCACCTCTCCAGCCCCACCTGGGGGCACGTGACCTCGACGCCCAAGCCGGGCTGGAGCGGGACCGATGTCGCCGGCTACTTCCGCGATCAGCTGAACGTCACGGTGGCCTTCGACACCGACGTCAATGCCGCAGCCTACGGGGAGTTCCTCTGGGGGGAAGGCCGCGGGCTCAAGGATTTCATCTATCTGACGGTCGGGACCGGGATCGGCGGGGGCGTCTTCTCCGGCGGCTCCCTCGTCCACGGCATGACCCATCCTGAACTGGGGCATGTCAAGGTCGCCCGCGAGGAGAGCGATGACTTCCCGGGTTCCTGCCCCTACCACCGGGACTGCATCGAGGGCATGGCCTCGGGACCCGCCCTGGCGCTGCGCTGGAGCTGCCCCCCCGAGAGCCTTCCCGCCGACCATCAGGCCTGGGGGATCGAGGCCCGCTACCTGGCGCGGGCCATCGCGGCCTACGCCCTGGTCCTCTCCCCCGAGCGGGTGCTCATGGGCGGCGGGGTCGGCCTGCGCCCGGGACTCGCGGAGCGCGTATCCGCCATGGTCGGCGAGGAGCTCGCCGGCTACGTGCAGCCCCTGGCCGACCCGGCCCGGATCGCCGACTTCGTGCGCCGTCCCGCCCTGGGCGCCGACGCCGGCCTCTACGGATCGGCCGCCCTGGCCCTCCGCTTCTGCATGGACTGATCCCTCAGGGGCCGGAGACCCGCTCCGGCGACCCCCAGCCTGACCCGCTCCGTCGCCTCGCGCCGGCGTTCCGCAGCTGCCCCGACGCCCCTGCCCAGGCAAAGGGCTCCCAGAAAAGACACTGTACGTCGATCCCGGACGCGCCGAAAATCATAGGGGAAGCCCCGTATGGGGCGGCCGCTTGTGAGGAACCAGGACGTGGATGCATTCGCTCTGACCAACGCAGTCATCGTGACTCCCCGAAAGATCCGGAGCTCGGCATCCCTCCTCGTCGAGGACGGGCTGCTCAAGGGCTTCGGTCTGGGGGCGCGGCGGGAGCTCAAGCTGGGGCCCACATCCTTCGTCTTTCCCGCCCTGGTCAACGTCCACGACCACCTGCGGGGCAACTACCTCCCCCGCGTCGGCCCCCCGCCCGGCAGTTTCTACCTCAACTGGGCCCCCTGGGACGCCGACCTGAAGGCCTCCCCGGTCTATTCCGAGCGCTCGGCCCTCGACATCGGGACCATGTACCGCCTCGGCGCCTACAAGAATCTCTTCTCCGGCGTGGGCACGGTGAACGACCACTTCCCGCACGAGCTGAACGAACAGCAGCTCGACACCCTCCCCATCCGCGTGATCAAGGAGTACTGCCTGGCCCACGAATGCTCCTCCTTCGACCTCGGCTGGGGCGAGGGGGTGGAAATCGAGCACCGCTGGGCGATGGAGCGGAACTGGCCCTTTATCACGCATCTGGAGGAAGGCTTCGATGCCGAGAGCCAGGACGGGATCGGCGTGCTCGAGCGCGCGGGAGCCCTCGACGAGCACTCCGTGCTGGTCCACTGCATCGGCTTTTCGGACGAGGACATCCGGAAGGTGAAGCGCGCCGGCGCCTCGGTGGCCTGGTGCCCGGCATCCAACGTCTTCATGTTCAACCTCACCTGCAAGATCCGGAAGCTGCTCCGGGCCGGAGTCAACGTGGCTCTCGGGACGGATTCCACGCACACGGGCTCGGTCAACCTCCTCGAGGAGATGAAATACGCCCGGCTGCAGTACCGCGCGATGTACGGGGAGGAACTCCCTGCCAAGACCCTGTTCGACATGGTCACGGCCAACCCCGCCCGGGCCTTCAGGCTGGAGGGCAAGGTCGGCGTGGTCGAGCCCGGGGCATTCGCCGACCTGGCTGTGTTCCGGGCGCGGGCGGACGACCCCTACGAGAGTCTCTGCGCCTCCGGCCCCGAGGACCTGGAGCTGCTCACCATCCGGGGGCAGCCCGTGCTCGGCGACGAGGCCACGTACGGCGACTTCTTCGCCCACGAGATCGACGCCGGCGAGTACGGCAGGGTGGGCATAGGCGGACGGACAATGTTCGTGCTGGGCGACCCCGCGGGGCTCTACCGCAGCGTGCGCGCGAAGGTGGGCTTCGCCAAGAAGCTCGACTACCTGCCCTTCGAGGTCTAGGCCGGGAGGAATCGAAGCATGACTGACACGGGGAGTCTGGCAATACGGCGCCGTGAAGCCTACACTATACTACGCACGAGAGATTACGAGATTTTCGGCCTGAAGCCGGAAGCGGCCTCGGATTCGGGCCGGACGGGAGCTTGAAGAGGATGCCCAAGGTAGGAAGCTACCGCGCCAACTCTGTGATCTACTTCCAGGGCGACGTGAGCGACAAAGTGTTCATCCTCCAGTCCGGGAAGGTGAGCCTCAACTACGCCGACATCGAGACGGGCAAGGAAGTCCACGAGGTCATCCAGACGGGGGAATTCTTCGGCGTGAAGAGCGCCCTCGGCAAGTACCCCCGGGAGGAGAACGCCCTCGTGCTTTCGGACGCCCAGGTCCTCATCTTCTCGGTACCCGAGTTCGAAGTCTTCGCCCAGGCCAACACGCGCATCATCATGAAGATGCTCAAGGTCTTCTCGAACCAGCTCAGGCGGGTCCACAAGCAGGTCGAGAACCTCTTGGAGAAGTCCGAGGCCCAGAGCCCGGAGTTCGGCCTCTTCAAGGCGGGAGAATACTATCTGAAGAATCGGCAGTACTCGCAGGGCAAGTACATCTTCAGCCGCTACCTGACCTACTACCCCGCGGGGAAGCTGGCCGAGCACGCCAGCCGCTACCTGGAGGTCGCGGAGTCGTCCTCGGTCAAGTACGGCGACGGCAAGGGCCCCGCCCCCCTGATCGTCGATGCCGCCAGCCGCTCGGCCCCGAGCCGACCCGCGGAGAGCGCCGACGAGATCGTGGCCGACGTCCCGCCCTCGCAGCGCGCCCCCGGCGAGACCCTCTCGGGGGCGGCCAAGGACTACTACGACGCGGTCAGCCTCTTCAGCTCGGAGCGCTACAAGGAGGCCCTCGCGGGCTTCAAGCGCATCGTGGAAGCGAACGAGGACGCCGAATACACGATGAAAGCCCTCTACGACATGGGCAGGTGCCTCTACATGCTCCAGCAGTACGACCTCACCATCAAGCACTTCACGCAGCTCGTCCAGACCTACCCCAAGCACCCCGACCTCGTGGACACCCTCTACTGGCTCGGACAGTCCTACGAGCGCAAGGGCGACGCCGAGCGGGCGAAGGGCTTCTACAAGAAAATCCTCTCGATGGAGAGCGACGAGGACGCCTCGACCCGGATCAAGGCGACACGTTCGCTCCGCCAGCTCGAGGAGGGCAAGCGCCATGGCTGATCTCGCCGCATTCACCCGATTTGCCAGAGTCTACCAGCCGGGCGAGATCATCTTCGCGGAATACGAGCCCGGCGACAGCTTCTACCTGATCCAGGGCGGCCGCGTGAAGATCACCAAGATCGTCGGCGAGCTCGAGAAGACCATCGACATCCTGCAGCCGCCGGAGATCTTCGGCGAGATGGCCATCCTCGAAGGCGCGCCGCGCTCGGCCACCGCCCTGGCCATCGACACCGTCAAGGTCCTGGAGTTCAACCGCGCGAACTTCGAAGTCCTCATGATGGGCAACCCGCAGATCGCCCTCAGGCTCCTCAAGCTCTTCACCAAGCGCATCTGGGACCAGAAGCGCCGCTTCATGATCCTGACCCTCGACGACCCCCAGGCCCGCGTGGCCGACGTCTTCCTCATGCTCTACGAGACCAACGCGGCGGTCTCCGGCGGCGAGCAGGACGGCGAGAAGCGCGACTTCAAGGTGACCATGGAGGACGTCTCGCACTGGGCGGGCATGTCGTCCAACGAGGTCCAGAATATCCTGAACCACTTCGCCAACCAGCGCCGGCTCGAGGTCTACCCGGACCGGATCGTCGTCAAGAACATCAACGACTTCATCCGGTTCGTGAACTCGCGCAGGAAGAAGTAGGCCGAGCTTCCACGGCGCGGGGCGGCCGGGGTGCGGCTCCACCGGCGCCCGACTCGGGAGTCCTGTGCCGCCGGCGCCCGAATCGGCGTCGCGCCGAGATGGGTGTGCTTGATTCAGCTCGAAAAACCCGATATAGTGGCGC
>DATJQN010000388.1:0-4787 GCA_035505775.1 Rectinemataceae bacterium
CGCGCACCGCATAGGCCTCGAAGGTGTCGCCCAGACTCAGAAGCCGGGAGATGAGCATGCCCAGACCCATGGGCAGGTCCTTCCCTCCTCCGGTCAGATGACGAAGGAGGGGCAGGCGCTCGGGGTGGTGCCCGGTGATCCTGATCCGCTCGAGGCGGAAGCCGTAGGCATCGAGAATCATGTCGGTGCGGGACGGTTCCCAGATCGTGAAGTGGTCGTCCGGGCTGCGCCTGAAAAAAGCCCTTCGGTCGAATCGCGCCGAAGCGCCCTCCCCCGAAGGGGTGGAGAAGGCCAGTATCCCGCCCGGACGGACGAGCGCCGCGGCATTGCGGAGGGCCTTGTCCACGTCCTCGAAGTGCTCGATGACGTACCAGAGCGACAGCACGTCGAAGGGGCCGCCAAAGGCAGCCGCGACCGCCGGATCGAGGAAGTCCCCCGAGGCCGCGGGTATGCCGAGCTCCCGCCGCACGTAGGATGCCGCCTCTTCGGCCGCGTCGAGTCCGTAGGGTTCCTGACCGCGTTTTCTGGCTGTCTCGAGGAAGGGACCGTAGGCGCAGCCGACGTCGAGAAGGGAGAGCGGCGAGCTCCTTCCGAGGCTTCGCTGCGCCAGACCTTCGATGATATCCAGCCTGGACTCCGCCAGTGCCGTCAGATTGGGCCAGTCCTCGATATAGGTCTTGCCGTACTGGGCCCTGTATTCATCGAAGAAATACGCCTCGTGGTAGGGACTGTCCCTTCCGGGAGAGAACCGCATGAGATAGAGGGTGCCGCAGGCCAGGCAGCGGAAATAGCTCTTGGCCTCGTCACGGTAGAGGACGGAGCGATCCGGGCTCGAACAGATGGGGCAATTCCGGGGGCCGCGGGGATGCAGCGAGGCGATGAAGTCCGCGAGGGACTGGCTTTCCTCGGGCACAAGGCCGGCACAGCGGGCGAGCAGCTCGTGCGGAGACTGAAGCAGGCGCCGCAGGGCGCGCAGATTGGGGGCTCCGACGCCGATCTCGGGGAAGCCCGCCCTTTTCGCGAGCGCCCGGTGATAGGGGCTGGGATTGAGGAGGATCACGGCGCAGCCGGCGTGGGCGGCCTCGAAGGCGGTGAGCCCGAACTGCGTGAAGATCAGATCGTAGCGTGCGAAGTGCTCTTTCAGGTCCTGAACGGGACCGAGGATGGTCACTCCATCCAGGCCCACGGGGGCGGCTCCCCGCCTGAGCGCTCCGGTGACGACCGTCAGGTCAGCGGGCTCAAAGAGACCTTCCAGAATGAGGCGGCGGGCCAGGAGGAGGGAGAGTCCCGCGGGATCCTCTCCGCCGAAGCTGACCAGGACGCGCTTCAGGGAGCGGGGGGGCGAGCGCCGATTCCTCGGCAGCTCGAGAAAGCCCAGTGCGTTCCTGTTGGCCGGCGTATCCCTCCGGCTCCCGAGGCGGGGCAGAATGTCGATCACGTAGGGCGCGCTCTCGCGAGACCGGCCTCCCTCGTCTATGGCCACCACCGGGGCGATCCGCTCCCAGAAGGCAAGCTCTTCCGTCGGTGTGCTCCTGCGGTCGAGCACGACCAGGTCCCAGGGGCCCTGCTCGCTGCCATAGCGTGCCGGATCGCGGAGGCTGGTCACCAGATTCACGCCGACCAGTTCCCGCGAATAGGAGAGGGAGAGCTCGGCGGCACTCCAGGAGGTTTCGGACTTGGCCTCGGGGATGAACACGGCCGCGCCCGAGCCCAGGGAGCGGGCAAGGGAAAGGCAGCGCATCAGGTGACCGGAGCCGTTACCCTTGGATATCGAGGGAACCAGGAGTATGGACATGCTCATGGCCGCTCCGATCGCAGCCATGCGAGCAGCGATTCGTCAGGGATGGGCCGGCCATCGTAGAGCGAGCCGTAGATCCTGAGCATCAGCTCGTAGTCCTCGGGCCGGTCCACCGTGATCCGGGCCGCAGGAAGGGCATGGGACTGCGGGGCGTCGAGTCGCTCCACGGTGAAACGCTCGGGATGCCGGTACAGGTAGGGACAGACGTGCTCGCGCTCGTCCGGCTCAGTGGCTTCTGTTTCCGCCCGGAGCAGGGCGGTGGCCGCGACCAGCTCGACTCCCATGCCGAGGGGCATGCCGACAAAGGCGAGATAGTCCGGGCTCGTGCCCTCACGCAGCAGGGCGCTCCGCCGCTCGAGGAGCCGGAGCGCCAGCTCGCCCGAGACGAGGGGATTGTCCGCCGTGGCCCTGATCACGAGATCGATACCGTAGCGCCTGATTGCCATGCAGTAGCGCTCGAGCACGTCGTCCTCGGGACCGACGAACAGCTCGAAGCCGTTTCTCGCCGCTATGGGCTCGAGGGCCGACGCGCTCGAGGCCTCGGTCGCGAGGATGAGGGCCTCCACGGGGAGGGACCCCAGGCGGCGAAGCACCTGGTCGGTGAGGGTGGCTCCGCCGAGGGGCAGGAGAGCCTTCCCGGGGAGCCGGGTCGAACCGATGCGGCACTGGACGACGACTGCGGTCATGCGCTCTCGTCCTCCCACAGATCGACCAGGCTGGCCGCCCCCTGCCTGAACCGGTACTTGTTGAGCCTGACCCAGTCACGCGCCGAGCGGAACTCCGAATAGGCGGCGAAGGGGCTCCCCTGCCTTCTGCGGAGGTAGGCCCAGAAGCGGGACCGTGGAATGACGGAGGAGTCACCGCGAAACACCGGGGCCAGGTTCTTGAGCCAGAACCACTTGTAGTATTCGTCGGGGGTCGAGTCCTCGCTCGGTACGTCGTCGACGTAGTTGACCTTGAGCGCCTGGGCCAGCCGAATCTCCTCGCCCCAGAGCCAGGCTCTGAAACCAAAATCGAGCTTCTGCCAGTAGGCGGATTCGAGGGTGGCGTCGAAGCCGCCGAGCAGGACGAACTTCTCGCGCGAGTAGATGCCGCAGTAGTCGAAGGGAAAGAGACTGCGCGTCCCGTCGCGAGCCGGGGGGAGACTGAGCACCTTGAGACTCGCCCGCTGCAGTGCGGGGGCGGCGGCGGAGGGCAGGGACTCGCCGCTTCGGGCCGAAAGGAAGGGAGCCTGGCAGAGAATATCCTGCTCGGCGATGCGTTCGAAGAACCGGCTGGACAGACCTTGGGTGGAAAGCCGCATGTCGCTCCACAGCACGAACACGAAGGACCCGGATGATTCCCTCATTCCTATGTTGAGCATCTCACCCGGGCTGGCCCGTTCGGAGAGCAGCAGGAAGCGGCTCTGCGGAAATCGGCCCACCAGAGATTCCACATCCCGCCCCTCCGGGCCTTCTTCCACAGAAAGTATCGAATCGAAGCCCAGGCGATCCAGTTCCTTGAAAACCTCGGGCCGGTAAAGACGACTTCCCCTGTTCAATAGAAGAACCGATACTGACCAAGTCCCGACGCCCAGGGGACTTGAGGCAGCGCCTCCGGCAGCGCCTCCGGCGGCGCTGGATGCGGGTTCGGGGCCCCGGGCGGCGAGGCCTGCGCCCGACCTGCCCTTGCTGCCCCCCACGACGGTATAGGGCAAGCTGCGGGAGTTAAGCGTTGTAGGTATAGTACTCATCGCATACCGTGCAGGGTCCGGGATAGGCCTTCCCGGGATCGAGACTCGCTTGTACATGGGCCAGATGGTAGGGCTCCCCCGCCTCCCAGGCGGCGCGCAGCCCACCCGGCTCGAAGGCGTTGCCGAGCATGACCTCTTTTCGGACGCACTCCCGGCAGAGCGGTACGCTCCCGTCGAGCAAGATCGAGAGATCGCGCTTCAGATGCCAGCAGGGACGGCGGACGATGGGAGAGAGATCGGATACCCGGCGCTCGGGCAGGAAGCCGGCGCAGGAAGAGTATTTCTGGACGATCACATTTTCCGTCTTCTGCTTCCAGCCCCGCCAGAACGCCTCCAACTCGGCCTCGTTCTCCTTGGCGCGCACGCACTGAACATAGGCGCCCCGCGGGAATTGCGAGATCAGGTACTCTGCGAAGCCCACGGCCTCGGAGTAGCCGGGGCCCCGAAGACGGGAGTAGAGCTCGGGGCTCCAGGCGTCGAGGGACACGATCCAGCTGAGCCGCTCCTGATGTCGGCCCGCGATGCGCTCCACCACCGAGCGGTCCCAGCCTATTCCCGACGTTTCCACGATGAGGGAAAACTCGGGCCTCGAGAGGGTATCTTCTATCAGGGCCTCGATCTCCGGATGGAGACTCGGCTCGCCCCAGAGCGAGAAGTCGATCACCGCGTCGCCGGACAGTTCCTGGACCTGGTCCAGCAGCGAGCCGAACCTGACCCGGTCCATGACATCCCGGCGTGCCAGGATGTCGCCGCCAAACTGAGGATAGGGACAGAGGGAGCAGGTCTGGGGGCAACCGCCGGTCAGCTGGACCTGCACGAAAGCCGGGAGACTGCGGAGCAGGTCGAGGCGGCGCGGGATGATCTCGTTCGCGCTGCTCTCGTCGCGAACGCCGGCAGCCATGAGACGTTCCACAAGCAGCATGTTGCGCTTGGTGTCGCAGACAAGGGCGAGACGGAGATCCCGGAGATCGACCTTGGATATCGAAGTCTCGATGTCGAATGAATTTATGTCTTTCTGGATCACGGCGAACAGGGAGTCCCTGGCCGGCTCCGGAGGGAGACTCCCGGCGAGGGTGCGCAGCGCCGGCACGATCCGCGGAGAGAGGATCTCCGCGGCAAGCCCGACAGGATAGCCGTCGGCGAAGCAGTACTCGGCCCGGTAGCGTCGGAAGCTTTCAAGCATGGACTGGGCGAGCCGGGGGTCGAGGAGGGGCTGGTCAGCCCAGAGGAAGAAGACCGCGTCCATCCCCTCCCCCG
>DATJQN010000389.1:0-5284 GCA_035505775.1 Rectinemataceae bacterium
CCTCGGCTGGTGGCGACGCCAACGGCGACGGCAGCGCCAGCGCCAGCGGCAACGCCCCGGGCAGCGCCAACCGTTGCGGCGACGCCAGCGGCAACGCCAACGCCAGCGGCAACAGCCCTCGCGACCCCGGGGGTCCGGGCCTTGGCGCGCGAACGGGGCCTCCCGCTCGAGACGCTTGCAGGCAGCGGGTACAAGGGCAGCATTACGCGCGAGGACGTGTTGGCCGCGACATCGGATGCGCGGGCCGGAAACCAGTATGGCGAGGTGGAGCGTCGCCCCCTGAGCGCGACACGAAGAGCCATAGCCAGCCGACTCGGCGCCGCCGCGGCATCGGCTGTCTACGTGAGCGCCATGGCCGAGTTCGACGTCAGCGAGCTGGCGGCCTTCCGGAAGCGCGGCGCCGAGCTGCTCGCGAAGAGCGAGCTCCACCTCACGTACCTGCCCTTCATCCTGAAGGCCCTCGGCCTCGCGCTGAAGCTCCACCCGGCTCTCAACGCCGAGTTCGACGAAGCGCGCGGCGAGCTGCTCCTCAAGCACTATCTGAACATCGGCATCGCCGTCGACGGACCCGAGGGTCTGCTGGTTCCGGTCATCCGCGACGTGGACCGGAAGTCTCCGGTGGACCTTGCGCGGGAACTCGGCGACCTGGCCCGCCGTGCCCGCGATCGCCGCCTGACGCCTGCAGAGCTTCGCGGCAGCAGCTTCACCGTCAGCAACTACGGCGCCTTCGGAGGACGCTTTGCCACGCCGGTGCCCAACCATCCCGACGTCGCCATCCTCGGCACCGGCGTCATCGGCGAACGGCCCTGGGTGGTCGATGGCGCCCTGGCGGTACGGACCGTGATCCCCCTGTCCCTGACTTTCGACCACCGGGTGGCCGACGGGGGGGAAGCCACCAGGTTCCTGGCGGAGATCGGCCGGCTGCTGGCGGATCCGGCGGCGCTGTTGCTCGAGCTGAGATGACTGCGGGAATGCGAGGCGGTGAGGGCGGGGCCGGGAGGGGACTGTGACGGCGCGAGGGCGATGTGAACTGATCTTCACATTCGACCCGTATTCCTGGGCTGCCGGCGCCGTTCCTCAGTATCTTGGATGGAAACATCCGGGCGATGCGGAGGTGATCGGTGAGCAAGTTTCGGTATCTGATCGTTGGCGCCGGCATGGCGGGAGCGGCGGCGGCCCAGGCCATCCTGGAGCATGATCCGGCCGCCACCCTCGGTATACTCGGCGAGGAGAGCGATCCTCCCTACGACCGGCCGCCGCTTTCAAAGGGCCTCTGGAAGGGCGACGACCCGGACAAGATCTGGAAGCGCGTGGATGGGGCCAAGTTCTTCCTCGGGCAGAAGGCCATACGGATCGATCGTACCAGCCACGCCGTGGTCTGCGACAATCATGAGGCCATCGGCTACGAGCGGCTCCTCCTTGCCACGGGCGGCAGACCGCGGAGGCTCGACTTCGCGGACCCGCAGGTCGTGTATCTCCGGTCTCTGGCCGACTACCGCAGGCTCCGGAGTCTCGCCGCCGCCGCCCGCCGGATCGCCGTCGTCGGAGGCGGCTTCATCGGGTCCGAGATCGCCGCGGCCCTGGCCATGAACAAGAAGGCGGTCACGCTGATCTGCCCGGAGCAGGGTATTGGCGCCGCGATCTTCCCCGTCGATCTCTCGACCCATCTGAACCGGTACTTCGGCACGCACGGCGTCACCGTGCTCCCGGGAGAACGGGCTGTCGCCCTGCTCAAGGAGGGAGACCGCCGCTTCCTGCACACGAGTTCGGGTACCCGCGTGGAAACCGACCTGGTCGTCGCCGGGATTGGCCTTGAACCGAACGTCGAGCTCGCCCTGGAAGCCGGGCTGCCGACGCATGACGGAGTCCTGGTCGACGAACTCCTCCGCACGGAGGACCCGGACATCTTCGCCGCGGGAGACGTTGCGCGCTTTTACTCTCCGGCGCTCGGCAAGCGCCTGCGGCTCGAGCATGAGGACAACGCCCTCGCGATGGGCGGCACGGCCGGCCGCAACATGACGGGAGCCGCCGAGCTCTACACCCATCTGCCCCTGTTCTACTCCGACCTGTTCGACCTCGGTTACGAGGCCGTCGGGGAGCTTGATCCGCGCCTGGAGACCGTTGCAGATTGGAAGAAGCCCTTCGAGGAGGGAATCGTCTATTACCTCGCGGAGGGCCGGGTCAGGGGCGTCCTGCTTTGGAATGCCTGGAAACGCACCGAGAAGGCGCGCGCCCTCGTGGCCGATCCGGGCCCCTTCGATGCCGCGAACGTGATGGGGCGGATTCCGTAAGGGGCCGCCGTCGCGGGCGGGGCCGGCCGAGCCGGACCCCACGCCTCAGCCTGCCGCGAACACCTTGATGCCCTCGTGCGGGAAGCGGAGCTTCACCGCGGCGACGGCTTCACGGATGCGCCGCTCCTCTTCCTCCTCGCAGTAGACGACGAGGCAGAAGTTCTCCTCCGGCCATACCGTCTCCCCCGTCCTTCTCCCCTGCCTGCCGGCGCCGTGTACGATCGGGAAAAGGGTATGGTGCTCGGCGGCCCGGGCGGCGGCCAGCGCCTCCATCACGTCCTCCTCGACCGAGCGGTTGGCGATGATCTCGACGCGCCTCATTCCTCACCTCCGCTGCCCTCGCCGGCCAGCATGCCCGCGGCCGCGGCGTCGGTGGCCCCGATCCCCGCGGCGGAGGTCCCGGCGGCCACCCTGGCGAGATGGGCCTCGTGCCTGCTCTTCCGGGCTTCGGACTTCCGGTTGAATATGGCGTAGATCGCGGGCATCAGGAAAAGTGTCATGAGCGTGCCGAAGGCCAGGCCGCCCACGACGGTCTTGCCGATCGGCGAAATGAGCTCCGAACCCTCGCCGGGGAAGAAGGCCATGGGCACAAGCCCGAGGATCGTGGCGAGGGTGGTCATGAGGATGGGCCGGAGCCGGTTGCCGGCGGCCGTCACGCAGGCGTCGTAAAGCGAGAGTCCGCGCCTGCGCATGAGATTCGTGTAGTCGACCAGGACGATACCGTTGTTCGTGATGATGCCCATGAGGACGATGACGCCGACGGCGGTCAGGATGTTGAGGGCCTCGTGCGTCAGGAAATAGATCCAGATGACGCCGATGAAGGAGAGGGGTATCGTGAAGAGGATGATGAAGGGGTCGAGCAGGGACTCGAAGAGTCCCGCCATGACGCCGAACACCAGGATCGCGGCGACCAGCATGACGAGCATGAACTTGCCGCCGTACTCCATGAGCTGTTTGTAGTCGCCCGAGTACTCGATCACGACGTTGTCCTCGGCCGGGATCTCACTCGCGATCAGGGCGCGCAGCCTGGTCTCGACCTTGTCCACGGGCGTTCCCGGCTTGATGCCGGCCGTGACATGGATGACGCGGCCCTGTCCCTCACGGTTGATGTCGACGGGGCCCATCGTCTTCTCGTAGGATGCGAAACTGGACAGCGGCACGCGTTGGCCGCCCGGGCTCATGACAAAGATCCGGTCGAGGGCGGGCAGGGAGCTGCGGTCGCTCTTGGCAAGGATGACCATGACGTCATATTCGGAGCCGCCGGAACGATACTTCGTGGCCGTGACTCCGTCGATCGACGCCTTGATCTCGGTGCCGACAGAGTAGATATTGAGTCCCAGCGAGTACATGCGCTGCCGGTCTATCCTGAGCTCCACCTGCGGCAGGCCATCCTTGAGGTCGATGGTCGGCTCGGTGGCCTCGGGAATCTTGTCCTTGATGATGCCGCGTATCGCGTCGGCGACCCGCTTCCCCGCCACGAGATCGTCGGTCTTGACGAGGACGTCTATCGGATTCGCGTTGAAGCCCCCCATTGTCATGTTCCCCGAGGAGAAGGAGAACACCGCCGACGGGAAATCGTTGAAGTGCGCCCTGAGCTTGGCTTTCACGTCGTCCGACGAATCGATCCGCTGGGCGAAGGAGGGCAGCGTCACCTCGATCGTGCCCTTGTGCGTGAGCGAATTGCCCATCCAGCCGAAGAAGCTCTTCTGGCCGACCTGGATGATGATATTCTTGTAGCCCTTCACCTCGCGGCGGATGATGCCCTCGAAGTCCTTGAGCACCGCCTCGGTTTCGGCCAGGGTCGTGCCGACGGGCAGCTCTACCGTCGCCGTCACGCTGTCGCTGGCCTGAGGCGGCATGAAGACGAAGCCGAGGCGCGGAATCATGGCGAGGCTCCCGACGAATATAGCCGCGATGATGCCGATCGTCGGCAGCTTGTGATGGAGGACGAACCCGACCGTCCGGCGGTATCCCGAGTCCAGGGAGTCGAAGAAGCGGGCGAGAACGGCGTCGGCCCTGCGGAGCAGGGGATTCCTGAGCGGCTTCTGCTTGCGCGTCACGATCGGCAGATAGTGACTCGCGAGGACGGGCACCAGGATCATGGCCACGGCGAGCGACGTGGCCAGGGAGATCACGACCGTGAACGCGAGACTCGCGAAGAGCTCGCCCATGACATCGAGCTCGGCCTTGAACATGAGGATCGGCGCGAATACGCAGATCGAGGTCAGCGTGGAGGCGGCCACCGCGAGGATCATCTCGCGCGTTCCTATGACCGCGGAGGCCGTGAGTTTCGCGCCCTTCTCCCGGTACCGGTAGGTGTTTTCCAGGGTGATGATGGAGTCATCGAGCAGCTTGCCTATTCCCAGGGCCAGACCCGAGAGAGTCATGAGATTGAGGGTCAGTCCCGAGAAGTACATGAGCATGAGGGTGAACAGCAGCGAGATGGGAATCGTCAGGCCGATGATGAAGGTCGGCTTCAGGCTGCGGAGGAATATGAAGAGGATTATTATGGCGAGGATGGCGCCGTCGCGGGCGGAGTTCTGGACGTTCTTGATCGAGTTCTCGATGATGTCCGTCGTGTTGAAGAGCTCGGTCACCTTCACGCCCTGGGGCAGTTCCCTGGCCAGGCTGACCAGCCGGGCACGGACGTCGTGGGCAGTCTGGACCGAGTTCTTGCCGCTCTGCTTCTGAATGACTATCTGCACGGCGGGATTGCCGTTGACGAAGACGAGGTTGTCCTCGTCGCGGTAGCCATCGAAGACGTCCGCCACGTCTCGCAGCCGCACCACCTTAGCGGGGTCCATGCCTTTCCGCGGGTCGTAGCCGCCGCCTTTGTAGGCTATGACGGTGTTCTCGATCTCGTCCAGGCTCTTGTACTCGCCGGCAGTGGTGAGGAGATAGTTTACGTTCGAGTCCTCGATGGAGCCCGCGGCTATTTGCACGTTCTGGCCCTGGAGCATGCCCACGATCTGGTTGAGCGTGAGATTGTAGGC
>DATJQN010000390.1:0-2902 GCA_035505775.1 Rectinemataceae bacterium
TGAGGCAGTTCCGGTGTCGGGGATGTAGGGCTGCCGCCAGATCTCGACGGGGAACGACATCAGGATGAGCGAGTACAGGAGCTTGAGCAGGCGCATCGCGTCCTCGGGCAGGTCGTCGAGCGGGAACTTCTCCAGGTAGCAGATGGCCTCCTCGGCGCGCGGCATCATCGCATCGTAGAAGGCCTGAATCTCGTCCATCGTGCTGCTCAGACGCTTGGCGTAGCGCTCGGGCTCGCTGTCAAGGCACCAGCCCTCGACGAAGGGCTCGAGATCGGAGAACTCGGCGGGGAGCATTCTTTCGGCCATCGGTCATCCCTCCGCTTGCTTTCGCTTGTAGTCGTCGACCCACTTGTTGATCATTTTGTTCAGGTGTCGGCACATGAACTCCTGGTCGCCCAGCGGGAAGGTCGAGACGACACGCGATTCGAGTCCCATCTGCGTCGCCTCGAGGGTGCCGCAGTCCTCGAGGGCGTACTCCTTGATGGTCGCAATGCCCAGCTGCTGGGCCAATCGTTCGCGTACGTTCCGCGGGGGGGTGAAGTAGGCGTTCGCCTCGAAGAGGAGCCGATTGTGCGTCACGGGCCAGTAGTGGTAGGTGAGGTACCAACCCGTCTCCCAGAACACGATCGCGAAGTTCGGGAAGATCTGGAACGAATCCAGCCCCCAGTTCTTCTTGTTCCCTGGGTTGAGACCCGGCGGAAGCTTGTCGGTCACGATCTCGGACGGGTCCCAGGGGCCGAACAGGCCGCTGCGCATCACCCGCTCGATGGGGTTGTAGAACTCCGGCACCAGTTTGCCGCCCGCGCCCCCGCTCGTCGACCCGACGCGATGCGGGCCGTCGATCTGGAAGTGGCTGGTGTAGAAACCTTGCTCCTGGTAGTCGGCCTGCCTCATGACCGGGTTCTGGTGGCCGTGGAGGATGGGCGGGTGATAGAACTCCTGGAAGGCGTCATGGAAGATCTTCCAGTTGCTGCGAATGTCGCCGCGGTAGTAGTAGCGCTGCGTCAGCTTTTCGAAAGGGTAGTCGATCGCGGTGATCATCGGGCCGAGGTAATCGGTGAGTGTCTGCTCCGGTTCCTCGGCGAAGTTCACGAAGATGAACCCCTTCCACACGTCGCAGTGCACCGGCACGAGGCCGTAGTCGGCCTTGTCGATCCCGAAGAACTCGCCCTCCTGAAGGATGAAGGTCAGGCGGCCGTCGAGATCATACCGCCAGCCGTGATACTTGCAGGTGAACTGCCGGCAAGTTCCGCTGATCTCCTCGGCCGGGTGGTCGGTCCACACCAGCTTGTTGCCGCGGTGGCGGCAGACGTTGTGGAAGGCGCGAATCTTGTCGTCCGTGCCTCGGACGATGATCAGCGAGGTCTTCAACCCCGGGATCTCCTTGGTGAAGAAGCCGCCCTTTCGGCGGAGCATCTCGACCCGCCCGACGTTCAGCCAGGCCCGCTTGAAGACGGCTTCGCGTTCGAGCTCGAAGAACTCGGGAGAGATCGAGTTCTCGTAGGACACCGGGTCGGTGTCCAGCTCGGGATAGTGCTCCGTCCAGGTTCCTTCGGGGGGCTTCGGGTATTGCTTCGCGGATTGCTTCGGGGCCTTCAGGGATTGGGTCATGCTGTTCGCTCCTCTGTGTGGTTCACAGAACCATGCCGCCGTTGACGCCGATCACCTGGCCGGTGATGAAGGCCGCTTCGTCGGAGCAGAGGAACCCGCACGTCGCCGCGATCTCTTCAGGGGTTCCAACTCGCCCGACGGGAATCATCCGGGCGGCGACCTTCTCGAGCTGCCCGATGTCGCCGCCAGCCGCCGCGCCGCGCAACATCGGCGTGTCGATCATGCCCGGCGGGATGGTGTTGACCGTGATTCCGTGGGGAGCGAGCTCCAACGCGAGTGCCCTGGTGAGTCCGATCACACCGCCCTTTGATGCAACGTAGTGCGCCATGCGCGCGGTACCCGACTGCGCGCTCGACGACGAGATCGTCACCATGCGGCCCCAGCGGGCCGCGAGCATGTCGGGAACGGCGGCTTGCAAGCAGTGGAACGTACCGGTGAGGTTGATGGCGAGGATGCGCTCCCAGCTCTCGATCGTAATGTCCGTGAACGGCTCGAACGAGTCGAGACCGGCGGCGGTGATTACGATCTTGATGGGCCCGAGCTGCGCGCGCACCTCGTCGAGGGCCGCGTCGACGGCGGTGCGATCGGTGACATCGGCCTTGACGGCGATCGCGGTGGCGCCCGCCTCGCGCAGGTCCTCAGCGGCCCGAAGCGCCGCTTCGCCCCGCAGGTCGAGCAGGCCGACGCGGTCGCCGCGTGCCGCCAGATGCCGGGCGATCGCCAGCCCCATCCCCGACGCCGCTCCGGTGACCAGGGCGACTCGATCCGTCGTTCCCATCGTTGCGGTGCTTCTGCTGTACCCTGGGACGCGATTATGGACCAAGCCTGGCGTTGTTTGCAATAGGCTTCTCGATAAATGATAATGCGATTTCCGGGCGGGGCCCGGGCGACGCCTGCGAACGTGGAGGAACAGTCAGTGGCTCCCTTCCAGAGACCGGCGGAGGGCACGTGGACCGAGCACTATCCGGAGCTCGGCACGGGGCCCGTCTCATTCGAGGAGTCGATCTCGCCCGCGCTCTACGAGCTTGAGCGCGAGCCTATTTCCAGGACATGGCCCGCTTCCTGCGGAACCTCTGCCCCCGACGGCGTCCAGAACATCCGGCCGCTGGTCATTGGCCGCAATCGCTTTCGCTATGCCCGGCTGATGGGCCAGAAGATCACGGCCCAGATGGCCCGCGACTGGGGCGCGGTCAACGAAGTGCTGCCGAAGGCCGAGCTGATGGATCGCGCCTGGGACATCGCCCGGTATCTCCTCCGGTTCTCGCCGATCGTCTTGCGCCATACGCGCCGG
>DATJQN010000391.1:0-26986 GCA_035505775.1 Rectinemataceae bacterium
CATCGACGCCTACGAGAAGGCGCGCACACTCGGCAAGGCTGATGCGGCCGCGCTCGAGCGCCTGGGACGGCTCTACGAGGCGCAGCGGCGTTTCGCCGACGCCATCGCCGCCCTCGACGCCTCGACCAAGGCGGACGCTACCCGCGCGGCTGCCTGGTTCGCCCTCGCGCGACTCAGGCTCGTCGTGGCCGAGGACGGGCAGGCGGGACTCGATGCGCTCAAGCAGGCCCTCGACCACGGCTTCGCCGACAAGAGCCTGGCTGCCGCCCTCATGGCCGAGCCCGTCGTCGCGGAGCGTGAGAAGGTCGCCGACCTGCTCAAGACCAAGGCGCTGTACCCCTGAATCGATGGGCCGCAAGGACGGCCCGTCCCGGGCCCGGGAGAATTTTCGGGCTGGCGTCGGATGGGCCACTCGGCGCGCTCCGCACTTTTACGCTACTGTCGTTTCACCATGGATGAGCCCGCCGAGGTGTATGCATTCTCCTCCCACGACCTTCTGCTGCCAGTCACGCACGAGCTCGTGAGCAGTCAGCCCACTGCCGGAACTCCGGTACATCAATCACTGTCGTCGGCGCTGCAGCCTGACGGCCCTCCGGTCGCGCTGTCCCTCGACATTGTTGACGGCCTGCCGCTGCTCATTCGCCGCGAATTTGAATGGGAGGGACGTCGCTGCCTCGCCGTTTCGATGGACGAAGCGGTGGCCCAGGCAGCGCGCCTCGCGCGGCTGCCACTCAGGCAGGCTCTGGGTGCCCTCCCCGCGGAGAGCCTGCGGCCGGCGCTCAAGGCCGCGGCCCTGATCAACTGGATGGAGGGGGCGGTGTTCTGCGGGGCCTGCGGCGCCCTCCTCGTGGATGACCACGAATCCTCGGGACGGCGCTGTCCCACCTGCGGCCGGACGCATTTTCCGCGGATCTCTCCGGCGGTCATCGTGCTGATCCGGAGAGGCGATGAAGCCCTCTTCGCGCGCAACGCCCGCTTCCCCGGCAACCGCTTCGGTCTGGTCGCGGGATTCGTCGAGCCGGGGGAATCCCTCGAGGAGACCGTGCACCGGGAGGTGCGAGAGGAGGCGGGGATCGAGGTCGGCGAGCTCCGCTACGTACGGTCCCAGCCCTGGCCCTTTCCCGACTCTCTCATGCTTGCCTACACGGCGCGCTGGGTCTCGGGCGAGGCGCAGCCTGACGGCGAGGAGATCGTGGAGCTCAGGTGGTGTCGCGCCGGGGAGCTGCCCTCGGTGCCGCCGCCCGGGAGCGTGGCGCGTTGGCTGATCGATTCGTTCGTCCGGGGCGAGCTGTAGCAGAAGGACGGGTGGTTGAAGGCCGGCGGCGACCGGCAGCGGCCGGGGCCGCACACAGTCCGGCCCGGAGTCACGGGGGGCCTCCGCTCTTCCCCTCTCCCCCATCGCTCTGATACGCTTGGATTCATGCACAAAGCGCGAATCGCCGCGGCCGTTGCAGAAGGCCGCATTCTCGTATCGGATGGTGCCTGGGGATCGCTGCTCTACAGCGAGGGTCTGCCGCAGGGCCATTGCCCCGAGCTGTGGTGTGTCGAGCGCCCCGAGATAGTCCGCGGCATAGCGTCGGACTACCGCTCGGCGGGGGCGGACATGGTCGAGACGAACAGCTTCGGCGGCAGCAGCATCAGACTCCAGGGCCACGGACTCGCGGCCCGGGCGGCCGAGCTCAACGAGGCTGCCGCCCGCCTGTCCAGGGAGGCGGTGGGGGACTCCGCCTGGGTGATCGCCTCGATGGGTCCCACGGGCAAGATGCTCCTCACGGGAGACGTCAGCGAGGCCGAGCTCTTCGACGCCTTCGCTGTCCAGGCCGAGTCCCTCGAGCGGGGCGGGGCGGACGCGCTGTGCATCGAGACCATGAGCGACATGCAGGAGGCGGAGATCGCCATCCGCGCTGCCAAGGAAGCGAGCAGGCTGGAAATCCTGGCCACCTTCACCTTCGAGAAGACGGTGCACGGCTACTATCGCTCCATGATGGGACTATCTCCGGAAGATGCGGCCGCCGGGGCTCTCGCCGCGGGAGCCGACGTGATCGGCACGAACTGCGGCAACGGCTTCGCCGGCATGATAGACATCGTCACTGTAATGCGCGCTGCGGCGCCGGGAGTCCCCATCCTCGTCCAGGCCAACGCCGGACTTCCCCTCGCGCGGGACGGCGTCATCGTCTATCCTGAGACGCCGGAATACATGGCCTCGCTCGTTCCCGCCCTGCTCGATGCGGGAGCCAACGTGGTCGGAGGCTGCTGTGGCACGACTCCGGCACATATCGCGGCCATCCGCCGCGCCGTGGATTCGTACCTGACTTCGCACCGCGCCTGAGTCCGGGGCCTTCAGTTCGGAGCGAGCGTTCCGATGTCGCCCACGACTTCGAGCCCCGCGTCCCGGCCCCGACCTTCGAACACCGGAGCCCCGTCCCTCGTCTCGAGCCGCAGCTCGAGCTCGGCGTCGATGCTCTCGCCGATCCTCCTGTCCATGGCTCCGTTGACCGGGGCGAGGAGGGAGCCCTCGTGTGAACGGCTGCCCCGGAGCCTGAGCGAATACCGGCGATCCTCTATTTCCACGGCGAGCGAGCGGCCCTCAAGCGACAGGCTTTTCAGCGAAGCGCCGGTGTACGTCGCGAAGCGTCGTATCACGCCTCCGGAGCGGAGGAGGGCGAAGAAGCCGGGGAAGGAGGAACCCAGCCATGGCACCCGGGCCAGGGAGAAGAGGAAGCTGTCGCCCGATGTCGGGAAGGTATTCGATTGCGCCCAGATCCAGGCCGAGGGCATCGACCGGCCCCAGTCCTTCTCCATGTAGCCCGAGCCGCCGGAGAAGTCGATCCGTGTCGCGTCGAGCTCTGCGCTGCCTTCGACTCTATGGTCGAGGCTGCCCACCGCATGGTAGCACTCCATGAAGGGCGCGAAGCTGTAGGGGCCCATGATATTGGGCCAGAATGGCCGTGGAGGCAGGGGGACGGAATCGTGGTAGCCGAGTTTCGCTTCGACCCTGCCCGCGGAGTCTTCCAGGTGAAGCTCAATGCCCTCGAGGCTGAACCGATTTGCCCCTATCGAGATCCCGAAGCCGTGCCGGTCCGCTGAAAAGTCCGAGAGTGGGAAGGGGAACCAGCGGCTTCTCCCCGTGGCACCGTCGATGATCTGCACGAAGGCCCTCGAGCCGCGATCGGAAAAGGAGACACCCGGTATGACGGCGAGGGTCTCTCCGCCCTTCTTGGAGACATGCTTGAAATACCAGCCCTCGAAGTAGCGCCGTGCCTGCATCCTTCCCTGGAAGAGGATGGGGTTGTAGAGCCTGCGCAGGGGGGCGATGGATCTCAACTCCCGGACTCTCGCGCTGCGGCCCGGCCGGCCAGAGTGGCCTGCATCCGCTCGGCATCCCGTTTGAAAAAAAGGTAGTAGCCGAAATAGAGGATGAACGCCACGACTCCGCCCCCGAGGCTGAGCCACAGCACCGAGACTGCGATTCCCAGCCGCGCCACGAAGAATGCATACAGGAGACTCGCCACGATGGATCCCACGGAATCCGCAACGCGGCCCATCGAGAAGCCCACCGTGCGCACCTCCGGCAGGAGCACGGCAGAGACAATCACGCGCGTGATGCTGTACATGAACTCCACGCAGAACGCGGTAAAGAACGCGATGAGCATGAAGAGGGGAACGGAATGGGAGCGGATGCCGAAGATGGCCCAGGACAGAGCCAGCAGCAGGACGAGGATGACGTGTCCCGTCGCGAGACGGGCCTGCTCGCCCAGACGCCTGCCTATCCGATCCCCGAACAGGCCGCCGCTCATGCTCCCGAGGATGAATCCGATGAGTCCCAGGAGGGTGATGAGTATCGCCTGGCCTTCCCGGATTCCCCTGACCCGGACGAAGAAGGTCACGCTGTAGTTGACGAGCATGATCTTCGGAAAGCCGAGAAAGACCAGATTCAAGGCGTCGACCACGATGGTCGGTATCCGGTACTGGCTGAAGGCCAGTCGCAGGCTGAATGCCGAGTTGGCTTTCGGCAATGACCCTGAGATGGCCGTAAAGGCGGCTTCCGTCCGGCCCCTTGTCGGCTCGACCATGAAGAAGTGAATGGTAGCGCTCGCAACGAGTCCGAGGAAGCCGAAACCCCAGTAGGCGATCCGCCAGCCGAACAACGGGACCTGGTCGGAGAGAATGCTGAAGGAGGCCAGACCGAGGATGAGTCCCGAATAGGCGAATCCGCGCATGAGCCCGAATGCCTTCCCCCGCGACTGGACTCTGTAATGGTCGGAGAGCACGGAATTGGTCTGACCCTCCATGGCGGCCGTGCCGAGGTTGATGAGCATGGTCACGATGAAGAAGATGGCGCCGCCCGGGGCGAAGCCCGTGGCGATGGAAGCGATGGCCCCGACCAGCGTGGAAAGGGCGAGGATCTCCTTCCGGCTGAAGCGGTCAGCGAGGAAGCCCCAGAACATGACACTGAAGATCTCGACTCCCCGCTTCAGCGCCGTCAGAAAGCCCAGGGCGCTGTCGGCGAGGCTCAGGGCCGCCTGTATGGCCGGGTACATGCTGTTCAGTATCTGAGGTTCGGTGAAGTCGATGCACTGGGCGAAGGAGAGAATGCCGATCGCGCGCTTGCCCGGCGTGTCGGCGGGGATTTTCCGCAGGTCCGATTCTGCCGTTTCGGCCATAGCTTTCCTTTCTCGAACAGTCCATAGCCGAACGGAGGCCCGGCAGAATGGCAGTATAGGTCACGGGCCCGGGCCCCACAAGGAAAAAGCGCCGCTTGAGCGGGCCTGCTTCATGTGCTGCAGTTCTGCCATCGCGGGCCGGAGAGCCCACCGTCGACGAGGTCCACCGTCCCCGGTCCGGCGAAGCCGGCTGCGAGCATGCCCACCTTCTCCTTGAGGAATTCTATTGCGTTGTCGATCAGTCTTCCGTCGAAGCCGCCTCCCCCGAGACCGATCAGGAAATCCACGGACACGACGCGCGCCAGAATGCGTCCGAGATCCACGAGCTTCCTCTGGACCAGATCGGAGAGGAGCTGGAAATCCAGGAGCCTGGAGAAGTACCCGGCCGCACGGCCCGTGAGCTCATGGAGACGAAGGGCGGAGAGGAGATTCGTTTCTCCCGAATCTTTCATTCGCTTGAGGAATGCCGAGGCGATCTGGCCGTAGATCACGTCGTTCGAGCCTTCGAAAATCTGAAAGGGCCTCGAGTCGATGACGGCCCGTCCCGCCAGCTGGTCGAGGCGGTAGCCTTTGGCTCCCGTCAACTGGAGGAGCGATTGCGAATTCTCCTGCATCAGATCGCTGAGGACGGTCTTGTGCACGTTGGCCGCCAGCCCTTGATCGACCAGACTGCGTTCAATGGAGGAGTTCTCGCTGCTGTGCTTGCAGAAGGCCGCGCCGATCGTGGCGCCGGCCTGAAGCTCGGCGAGGCGACTCCTGACCTGGTCGTAGGAATCCAGACTCCGCCCGCCGACACTTCGCTCGCGGCAGTGCCTGAGCCCTTCGTCCAGCAGGCGATGCATGAAACCTGCCGCCATTCCGGCGAATCGCATCCGGCTCCGGTGCAGGAGATCCTGCAGGAGAGCGATCCCCGTGCCGGCGGGCTCCAGCCGGTTGCCGCCGGGAACCCGCACGTCGATCCGATTACGGCCGTACGGGATCATGAACAGCCCCAGGTTCGGATACCACTCCTCGACATGGATCACCTGTTCCGGGTGGTTCGAGTCGCACACGAAGAAATCGATATCCCGTTTCAGCCCGCCCTCCCGCCGCTCCCGCGCCGTGACGAGCCAGAAATCGGCCCATCCCGAAAGGCCCGCCCAGTGCTTGGTGCCGGAAATGTGGTAGCTGTCGGCCTGACGCTCGAAGCTGGTCCTCATGGAGAGGGCGTCGGTGCCGAACTCGGGCTCCGTCATCATGAAGCCCCCCATGGCGCCCCCCTCAACGAAGCGTCTGAAGGTGTTTCTCTTGAGCTCCTCGGAGCCGTACTTGGCGAGCGGCTCCAGAAAGAGCGCTCCATTGATGGCCAGGACGAGGGAGAGCGGGAGCGATTCGTATGATGCCGCCTCGAGCACGGAGAGTATCTCCTTGGGCTCGGTCCCGCGCCCGCCGTAGGCTGCAGGGATGGAGCAGGCCAGCGGTTTGGCCGCCTGCAGCTCCTGGAACACATAGGGCGGTATTCCCCGCTGGACACTCAGGGTGTCCAGGTTGCCGCGCACGCGGAGTATGTGGTGAAGGCGCTCGACAAAGGAGGTGAGATACGAGCCGAAATCGGTTCTTCGTTTCGGGTCAGCCGGTGTAGTGTTCATACATTACTATATTAGTCATGTATAAGGGTCGATGCAAGCCGCCTAGCGCGAGCGGAGGATCTTCAGGCGCGGCAGGTCGAGGATCTCGATATCCCGTCCGCGCACGCGGATGAGGCCGCTGCTCTCCATGGAGCCCAGGACGCGCGAAAGTGATGGTCTCGCGACGCCGAAGAGGCTGGCCAGCCGTTCCTTGGAGGCGTCGAGGCGCACGACGATGGTGGCGCCGGGCTCGGCGGGGCGGGATAGACTCGCACGGTTGACGAGCCAGTCGGCGAGTCGCTCGCTCAATGTGGCGAACTGCAGCGCCCGGAGTTTCTCCGCGAGTGCGGAGAGCCGCGCCCCCATGTCTGCGAGGACATTCTCGAGGACGGGCCGGAATCGGGCGCAGAGAGTCAGAAGGCTGCCGCGCGGAATGAGGGCTGCGAGGAGCTCCGTGCGGGCGATCACCGCCACGGGCAGGAGCGGTCGCGGCGCGAACAGGACCGCAGTAGCCACCGCCTCGGGGGCCCGCATCGTCTCGACCAGGACCGACTTCCCCTCGTCGTTGGTCATCTCCGCTGCAGCCTCCCCCTCGAGCAGGACGATGAGCTCGTCGTAGCTGCTGCCCTCCGGAAGCAGGACCGATCCCGCGCTCCACCGATGCAGGCCGTGGGGGAGCGCGACGAGGGCCTCGGCGGCATCGCGAAGCTCCACGCCGCGAAACAGGGGACAGCTGAGGAGTCGGGCAAGCTCCCGCTCGGTCACGCGTCGCTCCAGGCTACTGCCCGGCGAGCAGCTGCACGGCTTCCAGCCATTTCCTTCCGGAATTGTGGCGGAAGGGGAAGCGCACCTGATACAGGTCCCGCCCGACGTAGAATTCGAGGAGATTCCTCTTGAGCACGCCGATTCCCTCGATGGACGAGAGCGGAAAGCTCAGCCGCTCGCCGAGCAGGGTCGCCAGCTCGATCCGGTCCGAATAGAGGATCAGCGTGCCGCTCCTGACGGCCCTCAGCGGATTCATCTTGTGTCCTCGGAGCAGCAGGGCGCCCGCATCGGAGAAAAGCGGCCGCTGCTGAAGGGGCCGCTCGGCCGCCTCTCGCTGCCGCGTCCGTTCGACGAGCCCGGCCAGGGCGCCGTGCTGCCATCGATCCCAGTCCCGCAAGTTCCTGAAGGGCGGAGTCTCTCCCCTGGTCCCCCGAAAAGCGCCGTGGATGTCCACGGAGAGCGCCATGCCGCAGGAAGTGCAGAAGAAGCGGCTTCTCGCGCTCCTGAGGGAGCCGATAGCCTCGCAGCGCGGGCACATGAAGAGCGCGAGCTCGAGGTGTTCCGCCTTGCGGAGGGCCTGGTAGGCGACGCGCTCACGCTCTTCCCATGCGCACTCGTCGTGCTGCAGCCCGCCTTCGAGCTGCTTCTGGAGCTCGTCGACGCTGAGCGCGCGGAGCTGCTCGGGCGTGAAGAGCAGCCTGAACTCGACATCGATCCGGCCGCGCCGCCGTGCCCAGGACCACCTGGGCAGGGAGAGGAATCCGCCCCGGATGACCGTCCCGACCACGGGGACCTTGAGCAGCTTGAGCAGCTTGGCGGTGGAGGGAATCAACGGAAGCGTGCTGCCGTCCCAGGTCTGCTGGCCCTCGGGGAAGACGCCGACGACGCCCCGGCGCTCGCGGATGACGCGGACCGTCCAGTTGACCGTCTCGATGTCCGGGATGGCCTTCGCCTTGGGAATGGATCCGACGAGCCTGAGAAGCACGCGCATGATGCGGCTGCGCATGTTTCCGTCGCTCGTTATCCAATAGACGGGCTCCCTCACGAGGGAACCGAGGATGAAGGGGTCGAGGAGATTGACGTGGTTGGAGACCAGTATGTAGGGCGGTCTCAGCAGGGCGGCCTGCGGATTGATGACGCGTATGCGGAAGAAGCGCAGGAGCCAGGCTCCATAGGTGGCCCGGAGCAGTCTGTTGAACCAGCGGATGTTCCGCGGTACGAAGCGGGGCGGGTTGTTCATGGCTTTCCTTTCCGCATGTCATCAGTAGCCTAGCCGAGGCCGGGCCCTCCGGCAAGTTGCGATCGCGCCGTTTTTCCCCCCGCCCGCCGGAAAGGCATCCGTATTGCTTCTCGCCGGCTTCCGCCGCTAGTATGGGGTCCAGCAATCGAGAGGGGGCCGAGGTGGAGGGCAAAGCGGATACCGGACTGGTGCGGGAGGCCAGCGAACTTGCATCGCGGGCCCGTTCCGAGATGGCAAAGCGCATCGTGGGCAAGGAGTCTCTCGTACGGGGCATCCTCATGGGAGTCATCGGCGGCGGCCATGTGCTGCTCGAGGGCGTGCCGGGTTTGGCCAAGACGCTCGCCGTCAAGACGCTGGCGGAAATCGCCGGCCTGGCCTTCAACCGCGTCCAGTTCACCCCCGACCTCCTCCCCGCGGACATCACGGGCTCGCTGGTATACGAGCAGGGTTCGGGCCGCTTCGTCCCGCGGCGGGGGCCGGTGTTCTGCAACCTCCTCCTGGCGGACGAGGTCAACCGGGCGCCCGCCAAGGTGCAGTCGGCCCTCCTGGAGGCGATGGAGGAGCGTCAGGTCACGATCGGCGAGCAGACCATGGCGCTTCCCGAGCCATTCTTCGTGCTGGCGACCCAGAACCCCATCGAGCACGAAGGGACCTATCCCCTCCCCGAGGCTCAGCTCGACCGCTTTCTGATCAAGGTGCTCGCGACCTATCCCTCCCTCGAGGAGGAGGCGGACATCGTGAGGAGAGTCGCGGGCTCGCCGCCCCAGAAAGTCAATCGGGTGCTCTCCCCGGAGCAGATCGCCCTGATGCGCGCGGCAGCGGACTCGGTGCAGGTGGACGAAGGTCTGGCCGCCTACGCGGTCCGCCTCGTGCGCGCCACGAGGCCGGAGTCAGGCGAGCGCCGGGAAGGGACGGTTGCCGGCTGGGGACCGAGCCGGGATCTCTCCCGGGACATAGCACGATGGGTGGAATACGGAGCATCGCCCCGGGCATCCATCCATCTCTATCGCTGTGCGCGGATCTCCGCGCTGCTCGATGGACGGGCCTACGTCATGCCCGACGACGTCAAGGTCTCGGCCCCCGACGTGCTGCGGCATCGGCTCGTCCTCTCCTATGAAGCCGAGGCCGAGGGGCTCGCCGCCGACGACGTGATCGCGCGAGTGCTGTCCTCGCTCGCCCTCCCCTGAGACCGTGGACAGGGACTCGCTTCACGATCGGATCCGGCGCCTGCTGTTCGCGTCGCCGGCGCTCGCCAGGGCATTCTCGCGCGGCGACTTCCGCTCCGTGTTCCGCGGCCGCGGCATAGAGTTCGATTCGCTGAGGGAGTACTCCTATGACGACGACGCCAAGCTCCTCGACTTTCGCGCGACCTTCAGGCTCGGAAGGCCGTTCGTACGCACCTTCCGTGAGGACCGCTCCCTCACGGTCTTCCTGCTGATCGACGTCTCGGCCTCGATGGACCAGGGCGCGGGTGAGCTTTCCAAGCTTGACATGGCGGTCCTGGTCTCGTCCCTCGTTTCCTACGCGGCGCAGTTCAGGGGACTTCCCGTCGGCTGCCTGATCTTCGCGTCCACGGTGATCGGCCATCTGGCTCCGCGCCGCGGCAAGTCCCATGCCCTCGCCGTGGCGGAAGCCGCTGCAGCTTTGGCGGCGGAGCGGCCGGGACCGCCGGCGCCCGGCTCCTTCTCGCCCCCACCTCGAGGCGGAGTGGGGAAGGCCGGGGCCGGGCCGGATCGGAGGGGGAGCGATCTCGCCGGCGCCCTCGCGGCGGCATCCCGGATCCTGAAACGCCGCAGCCTCGTGCTTGCGGTCAGTGACTTCAGGTCCAATGGATGGGAACAGCCCCTCGGGGAACTCGCCCGCCATCACGATCTGGTCGCCCTGCGAATATCGGATGAGCTTGACAGGGCTCTGCCCGAGCGCGGTTCCTTCCCGGTGATCGACCCCGAGACGGGGAGGCAGGCCTGGCTTCCCCTTGGCAGCTCCCGATTCCGGCAGATCTGGGCGGAACGGGGCGAGTCGATCCGCAGCGAATGCCGTGAGATATGCCTCGACAGGCGGGTGCCCCTGCTCGAGATCGACTGTTCGGACGACCCGGCCCGCAAGCTTCTGGAATTCTTCGAACGAAGGAAGGTCCGATGAGGGCGCTTCGGATCCGCCCCGTCGGTTGCCGGGCCGGCGCATGGCCCGCAGTCCTCGCGCTCGGCGTGCTTCTCCTGACGCTCTCAAGCGCCTGCACCGCCGGTGCCTCCGGCGAGGCCAGAGGCGTCGGCGACGTTGGCGACCGCTCGACCCAGGCCGGGGCGGCGGCTCCGGCCAAGACACTCTTCGTGCCCCTGCGCTACTACGTCGGCGACGAGGTGGAGGCCATCGTCTCCCTGGTCGGAAGCTCCGGCTCGAATTTCGTCGCCGGCGGCGCCTCTGGCGGCGGCGTCGAGCTCAGGCCCGGGAGCGGTCTCCCGAACCCCGGGCCGCATGCCAATCCCGTCCTTCGTTCCGTGAAGATCGAACGCAGCTCCCGGGGCTGGGAGGCGAGGCTGACCTTCGTCCCCTGGTCGCCGGGTCCCGGAGCGATTCCGGCGATTTCCGCGAAGGGCTTCTCGATTCCACCTGTTGCGTACAACGTCTCCTCGGTGCTGGGGCCGGAGGAGGGCGAGCTCGCCCCGCCGCGTCCGCAGCGGGAGCCGCCGGGCACGGCCATCTACCTGTATGGCTTTGCCGGCCTCGTTCTCGCGATCATCCTGGGCGCCCTGGGTACCGCCGCCTACCTGATTCCGGCGGCCCGCGTCCTTCTCGCCCGCTGGAGAGCGGCCCAGGCCTTCCGCCGACTTCGCCGCGGCCTCGAGTACCTCCTGCGCGGTCTCGAGTCGGCTGATCCGCGGCTGTTCTATGCCGCACTCGCGAGGGAGCTGCGCATCTACCTGGCCGAGCGCATCGAGGCCCGCATCCCGACGCTGAGCGCCTCCGAGATTGCCGGACTTCCCGATTCCCTTTTCCCGGCTCCCGGCCTACGCGAGAGCGCCGCCGCACTGATAGCCGAAACCGAGTATGGACGCTATTCGGGCGAGCTCCGACCGGGGCCGGGCGCCGTTCCGCGCCTGCGCGCGGCGGCCGAGCGTGCGCGCAGGCTCGGCGAGTCCGCGGAGGAGGCGATCGATGCTCGCCTTTGACCGTCCCTGGGCCCTCGTCCTGCTCCTTCTCGTGCCTGGACTCATCGTCCTGAGAGGCTGGCTCAGGCGACACGGAGCCTCGCTCCCCCTCGGTCTCGATCCCGAAAGCTCCTCCCGCGCCCTCGGCATTCCGATCCTGCCCCGCATGGCCCGACTGCTCCGCGAGCTTTTCCTCTGGTCGGCCCTGGCCGGCTGCGTCGTCGCCGTCTCCGGACCGGCCCTGGTGACCCGCCGCGTCCTGTACCTCGGGCGGGGCAACGAGGTGATCTTCATACTCGATGTTTCTCCGAGCATGGCCGCTTCGGATATCGCCCCCAGCAGGATCGATGCCGCCAAGGCCATCATCGGGGACTTCCTCTCCTCGCGCCGCAACGAGACTGTCGGACTCGTCGCCTTCGGCGAGGACGCGGCGCTGATCTGTCCGCCTACCCTCGACTACGGCTCGCTGTCCGGCCGGCTCGCCTCGATCCAGCCCGGCGAGTTCGGAGAAGGCACCGCGATCGGCGCGGGAATCGCCACGGCGGTGGCCCACGAGGCCCGGTCCACGGCTCCCGAAAAGCACGCCGTGCTCCTTACCGACGGCGAGAACAATGCCGGCGCCATCGATCCCTTCACGGCCGCCCAGGCGGCACAGCGCTACGGGATCGTCCTTTCGGTTATCGGCCTGGGGACGCGGGGCGAGGTTCCACTCAGCTACGTGGACCCGAGTTCGGGCGAGCGCCGGAGCGGCACCCTGAAAAGCGGCTTCGATCAAGGCTCGCTCGAGAAGCTGGCTCTCGCCGGAGGCGGTCAGTACTATGCGGCGGAGAACAAGGAATCCCTCGCCGCGGCCTTCGACGCCCTGTCGGAACGGAGCGCCTCGCTGACCCGGAGCAGGACCCTGAGTTCCGAGGAACCCCTCGTGCGCCAGGTCATGTTCCTGGCCCTTCTCTGCCTCGCGGGCGCGCGGCTCCTCGGGCTGGCCGGCGGAGGAGGGCGCCCGTGAGTTTCTCGCATCCGGCCTTCCTGTGGCTCGCCCTCCTCGCGATACCCGAGCTTCTCCTCTCGCGCCTGCGCTTCGGAAGGCTCAGGATCGCGGTGGCCGCCCTTGTCGGTCCCCGCCGGCGCGATGTCGCGGTGGGCGATTTCGCGAATGCTTCCTTTCTGGGCAGCGCGGCGGCCGCGCTCTGCCTCCTCTGCTTCGCCGTCTGCCTCGCCGGCCCTTCATGGGGGAGCAGGGGGAGTGCCGCAGAGCGTTCCGGCGTCGAGGCGGTCTTCGTGCTCGATGTCTCGCGAAGCATGCTCGTGCGGGATGTCCCTCCGGACCGCCTCGAGGCGGCCAAGTCCCTGATACGCGAAATCATCCATGCCACCGGCTCGAACCCGGAAGCCGCATCCTTGCGCGCGACCACCGGAGGCAGGGCGGGAGCGGCTTCCTTTGCCCTCGTGGCGGACAAGGGGGATGCCGTGCTCCTTTCCCCGATGACCGAGGATGTCGATTCCATCGATTCGGCGCTGGACTATGCCGACCCCGACACGCTTACGAGTCCCGGCACCGATATCGAGCGCGGCCTCCAGGTGGGCATTGCGGCGTTCTCCGCCAACTCGGCTTCCGACCGGCTGCTCATACTGTTCAGCGACGGAGGGGAGCTCAGCGGGGCGATGTCGCGCGAGGCCGAAGCGCTCCGGCTTGCCCATGTGCGCTTCCTTGCGGTGGGGATCGGAAGCGGCAGTCCCGCGTTCGTCCCGGGGCCGGGCGGCTCGCCGGTCCTCCTCTCGAACGGCCTTCCCGCCAAGAGCGCGCTGCAGGCCGACCGTCTACGGGGCTTCGCGGCGGCGGCGGGAGGACGCTATCTGGATGGATCCGAGCCGGGCACGCCGGGCGCTCTCGGACAGGAGCTCACCGAGGCGCGGAGAAGCGGCACGCGGGTGGAAACGCGCAGCGTGGATCGGAGTTCCCTGGCGGCAGGCTTCGCGCTGCTCTTCCTCCTCGCGGCCATTCTGGCCGACATGGCCGCCGTTCGCGCGCGGGGGAGCCGATGATGCCTGGCCGCCGCGCCTCGAAGAGCCGCGCGACTCTGCGTGGCCTTCTCCTGTGTCTTGGCCTCAGCCTGTGGCTTGCAGGCTGCAGCCGGATTTCGGACTACGTGACCATTGTCGGAGCCAATCACCTTCATGAACGCGGTCTCTATCAGGACGCCGCAGCTTCCTATCTGTCCGTGCGAACCGGCATATTCCAGCCCACGGTGGACTACGATCTCGGAAACGTCTACGCCCGACTGGGGGAGGTCGCCGCCGCAGCGGAGCTCTACGCACGATCCCGCGACCACGGCGATGCGGCGCTGCGCGCGGACGCGTACTTCAATGAAGGGGTCGCCCTCTACGAAAAGGGGCGCTACGAGGAAGCCTGGGGCAGCTTCCGCTCATCCCTGACGGAGGCGCTCGCCTCCGGGGAAACGGGGCATCAGAGCCTGGTCGCGGACGCCAGACGGAACCTCGAACTCGCATGGAAGGCCTGGAAGAAGCGCAGCTCGGCGCCTCCCCAGGCGATCGCTCCGAACGCGAGTTCCCCGGGATCGCAGGACGATACCGAGCTCCGTCTTTTGAGACGGCTGGAGACCGGTCGGTGGCGGCCCGGGGCGGGCGCTCCTCCGGGCGGGGGCAGGGATGATTATTGATGACGGCGCTCTCCGGTGTCTCCCGGCTCGGGGTGGGGACCGGCTCGAACAGGCAGTCCGGCGAGTGAGCCGCGCGATCCCCGCGATCCCCGCGATCCCCGCCCGGCTCGGTTTGGTCGGCCTGCTCTGCGTCCTCCTCTCACCGGGGGTCTTCGCCGCCGGAGGGAATACGCAGGGGCCGAGCTACCGGATCCACGTTTCGCCCGAACGGCCCCGCGCCGGACAGGACCTCGAACTCGACATCCTCGTCGACGGTTTGACGGCCGAGGGATTGGATGTGGCAGAGCTCGCAGCGGACGACTCCCTTGCCCTGGAGAGCCAGATCATAGCTCCGCATGTCGAGGCCGACGGCCGGCGCAATGCCGAGATCCGTCTGATCTTCCGCGTGCTCCGGGCCGGGCAGCTGCATATTCCGCGCATTGTCCTGCGATCAAAGGAAGGGAGCCTGACCATCGGCCCTCTCGACTTCGGAACCGGAAGCTCCGGTTCCGGGACGGGAGCTGACCTCTCGTACTGGGAGTGGGATAACCCCGCCGTGGTCCATCAGTTCGAGTCCTTTTCCGTCGCGTTGCGGAACGTCGGGGGCGAAGGGGGAGGGGACCGGTCCCAGGTTGGCGTGTCGCTGACAGTCCCCGCCGGTGCCTCCTTCGAAGCGGCCGGTTCCCTGCTCTGGACTGTCACTGCCCTCGAACAGGGGGAGCTCGATCTGCCGGAAGCCGAGCTGCGCCGCGGCGACAGCCTTCTGGGAAGGGCAAGTCCCGCACGCATCTCCGTGCGACCCCTGCCCCCTGCCCTCGAGACGTCCAGAGCGATCGGGAACTTCGAGCTTCGTCTCGAGGGACTGGATCGCGTCCGGCCCCGGGCGGGCGAGGCGCTCGCGTTCCGCATTCTGCTCTCCGGCAACGGCAACCTTCCCCTGCTCCGCCTGCCCGAGCCCCGCATTCTGCTGGACGGCGCGCTCCTGCCGGCCGGCGACATCGAGATTCGACGCGTCGACGACTCCCGTCCCTCCCGCGACGGCTATGAGGGTCGGGCGATATCGGAGATACGAGTGCTCGTTCCCGCGGCGGGGGCGCTCACGATCTCCCTGGCTCCCTATTCCACGATGGACCGTTCCGGCACGCTGCGCCAGCTTACGGTACAACAAGTCTCCCTCCGAGTCGAAGGGACGAGCGGCCCCCGGTCTCGCGGCTCGCCCGTCTCCGGCGTTGCCTCCGGCGTTGCCTCCGGCGGCGCCTCTGGCGGCGCCTTTCCCGACAAAGACGCGGTCGCCGCACGCCTCGCCGCTGCCAATCCCGCGCTTCGCGACCTGCCCGACCTCCTTGCCGCCGCAGATTCCGGAGACCCCGACGCGGCGACCGCCCGCCAACGGGTCCGTGCGCTTCTCACGGACACAAGAGTGCGTGGACCCGAAGCGATCTACCTTGGGGCGGCCCTGAAGTGGGAGGCCGGAGATCGGGCTGCTGCGCTTGCGCTCCTGTACGGCCTGGTCCGCGCGCAGCCCGGCTTTGCCGCGGCGGTCGCCGCAGCCCGTTTCTGCTCGGGGGAGCTGGGCTCCGGCCCGCCCCTGCTCGACACGCTCCCGTCCCCGGTTCTCTTCGCGATGGGTGGGACCCTCTCCCTTGCCGGCGCCCTTATACTGCTCGTCCTATCGAGAAGAAGGAAAGGCGTCCTCGGGGCGGCTGCGGCCCTCTCCCTTGCGCTCGCCATCGTCGCCCTGGGGCTTGCCGGAATATCGGCCTCGGAGCGGGCGCGGTCATATGCAGTGGTCTGGACCGACCGTCTCCTGGTCGTGCCCTCGCCACGCGACACCGGTTTTGTCGACCTTGTCCCGGGCAGCGCCGCCCGCGTCCGCGGCGAGACCGCGGGCTATGTCGCCCTGGTGTTCGGCGACGGGCTCGCGGGCTGGGCACCGCGGGATTGTGTATATTACTACTAGGAATGCATATGGACTTCGGAGAGATACTCGAGCGCTGGGAGCGGGAAGGCGGGGGCGGTCGCGAAAAGGGCGTCCAGCATCGTCGTGCGACCGACGCCCGGACGAGTCTCGATCGGTGGATCGAAGATCACGGCGTGGAGGACAAGGATGCGGACGACCGCGAAGCGTCGAGCTCCGAGCGCGAACGGCGCGAGGTCGAGTTCCGGCGTCTTTCGGAGCTGCGACCCCAGGACAGTCTCGACCTTCACGGCATGCATGCCGTCGATGCAGGAGCGGCGGTGGAGGAGTTCCTCCGTCGCTCATCCCGGGACGGTCTGGAGAAGGTGCTGATCATCCATGGGAAGGGCAACCACTCCTCCGGCGAGCCCGTGCTCAAGAAAGTCGTGCGGACGGTGCTCGAGTCCAGTCCGCTGGCAGGCCGCTTCGGCGCCGCCGAACGGGGCGATGGCGGAGGAGGTGCGATGTGGGTTGTGCTCAGGACGCAGGGATAGGACGAATCCGGTTCACTTCTCGCGATAGATGATTCTGCCTCGGTTGAGATCGTAGGGAGAAAGCGCGACCTTCACCTTGTCTCCCGGCACGATGCGGATGTAGTGCTTCCGCATCTTGCCCGACAGGTGCGCGAGGATGACATGGCCATTCTGAAGCTCCACGCGGAACATGGTGTTCGGGAGCGATTCACGCACGATGCCTTCAACTTCGATGGCTTCTTCTTTGGCCACGTTTCCTCCTCGAGAGAGTGCGGACCCTCGCTGCGGAGAGCCGACGTCGCACACCGGACGAAGCTTGAAATCTCGTTCGGGGCGCATAAAATAGTATGTGCTAACCGGACGAATGTCAACCGTGACGCAACGTTTGCGGAGCGTTGCATTGAAGGGGCCAGTTTTCCGTGTCCTTTCCCGGCTTGACTTTTTGCCGGCTTTGAAGCATCGTGCCGGACCTGTGCGAATCTGCCGCTCCGGCCAAGGAGGTAGCGAATGGACAAGGTTACGACCGAGAAGATGAAGGAACTGCTCCTCGCGCAGAAGCGGGAGATTCTGGACACCCTGGTCGCTACGAACGCCGATTTCCGCGCAATCGTCGAAGAGATGGACCCCAAGGACTTTGCCGACGTGGCTTCGGATGACATAGATCGCAAGATGCTCGAGGCTCTCGGCACCCAGGACATCAAGCGTCTTCGCGCGATCGATGCTGCGCTCAGCCGGATCCAGCTGGGCAAGTACGGGCTCTGCATGAAATGCGGCAAGAAGATTCCCTCGGAACGCCTCACCGCGATACCCTATGCCGTGCTCTGCATCGACTGCCAGAAGGGCGAGGAACGCCGCAACCGCTGAGCTGGGGCCCTCTCGCTTTCCCCTGAAGAGCCCGCCCGAGCGGGCTCTTTGTTTTCTAGGCTTCCTCGATCCCGATCTCCGACCACAGGGGCGCGCCGGAGCGGGGGCCTACTGTGACTCCATCGCGGCCCCCGGCCTGGCCGCGGCTCAGTACCGCGACGCTGCGGTAGCCCGCAGCGCGAGCCAGCTCCACGGCGGCCGGCCGGTTTGCGAGCAGATGGTCGGGAGCATGGGCGTCCGCCGTGATCGTGACGCGCAGGCCCATGCGACGCATGTCCTTCAGAAGCTCGAGGCTCGGGTAGGGGCTGGTCTGCGCCCCGCGGGTCATGGCGCCGACGTTGATTTCGATGACAGGGTCCTTTCCCCGAAGGAGAGCCGCGGCATCGAGGGCAGCCGAACGGTAGGGCCGCGAGGACTCGTCGAAATAGCGGCCGCCGGCATTATTTTTCCTGACCAGATCGAAATGGCCGAGGATATCGAAGCCCCCGTCCTCGATCATCCCGGACAGGTTGAGGAAGTAGGCCTTCCACACGGCCTCGGCCCCCCCCTCGGCGCGCGATACGCCGGCCGCGAAATCCGGAGCCGGACAGTCCACCGTGAACAAGTCGGCTCCCGGAACGCGAACGAAGTGCACCGAGCCTATGCAGTAGTCGAGCCCCGCCTCGACGAAGAGGCTGTCCCGCGGGCTGCGAATCCCCTCGAGCCAGTCGATCTCGAGTCCGGCCAAAATCTCGAGCGGGCGCTCGGCGGCGGCCCAGAACGCCGCGAGTCGCCTGATTTCCTCGAGATAGGCGTGGAGTCGATCCTGTTCCATGGTCCAGCCCGTGGGGAAGGGCAGGGGCGCATGCGAAGAAAAGCCGAGCACCGTGAAACCGGAGGCCGCGGCCGCGGCGGCCATCGTCGACGCCTCGGCGGATCCGTCACAGTATGTACAGTGGGTGTGGTAGTTGGTCAGCACGGCTGGATTCTAGCGGCAACGGCCGTCTGCGAAAAGTCTCCCTTTCAGGTATCCATGCAGCGGCGCGCCACCCGTTCGAATTCTGCGAATGCGACACGCAGGCGGGAGAGCGCCTCCCGGGCGCGGTCCTCGTCGCCCGCGCGCCCGGCGTCCTCGGCGGCGAGTGCGGCGTCGCCGAGCTGCCGCGCGCTGAGATTCCATGCGGCGCCCTTGAGGGAATGCGCAACCTCACGGAAGCGGGAATAATCGCGGCCCTGCAGCGCCTGGGCAAGTTCGGATTCCTGGCCGCGGGCCTTTTCGATGAATCGCCCGAGAAGGAGGAGGACTGTCGCCTCCTGCCCCAGGAAGGTGTCGAGCACGGCGGACCAGTCGAACACCCCCGGGTCGGTCCAGCCGGGCTCGCTCGCCCTGAGATCGCCGTCCGGGGCGCCGCTGTCGCGCGTCGCGACGGTCCCCGCCGCTCCGGGCACGGGCGCCGGCCGGGCGGGCTCGACCCGCGCGCCGGCGTGGGCAGGGGTGCCGGGAGCCCGGCCTGCGCCGAGCCAGGTCTCGAGCACCGAAGCGAGATCGCCCCGCTTGAAGGGCTTCACCAGGATGTCGTCCATGCCCGCGGCTATGCATTTCTCCCGCTCGCCCTTCAGGGCGCTCGCGGTGACCGCGATGATCGGCCCCGCGAAGCCCGAGCTGCGCAGGACACCCGTGGCCTCGTAGCCGTCCATGCGCGGCATGAAGATGTCCATGAGCACCAGGTCGAAGTGCCGGGAGGAGCCGAGCTCCGCAGCCTCGACGCCGTCCCGAGCGGTGACCACCCTGCAGCCGAAGCGCTCGAGGAGAATGGTGAACAGCTCGCGATTGACCTCGTGGTCCTCCGCGACCAGGACCTCCCCCTTGAAACGCGGGGCTTCTTCCATGCGCTGCCTCTCCGCCGGGTGCTCCTGCTCTGCCGCTTCGAGATCCACTTCGACGGTGAGGGACTTCGTGACGGCTTCGAGCAGCTCGTTCGGCTTCACGGGTTTCGAGATATAGCCGTTGAACCAGCGGAGCAGTTTCATCTTGGCGTCGGCCCCCATCGTGCCCACGGGGGCCATCAGAATCAGGCGGACGGAGTTGATCGCGGTGTCGCCCGTGATCTCGCTGGCGAGGCGCCAGCCGTCCATCCGGGGCATGTTCTGGTCCACCAGACAGGCAGCGAAGCCCTCGCCCTCATCGGCCGCGGCACGCAGAAGGGCCAGGGCCTCCTCGCCGGACGAGGCCTCGGACACCCGCCCGCCGGCTTTTCTCGCGAGGGAAGCGACGTACTTCCTGGCCCCGTCGTGATCGTCCACCACGAGTATCCGCGGGCCGCCGTCGCCGACGGGGCCGAAGACCGCCACCCGGGGCGGGGCCGAGTACTCGGGAGAGACGAGGGGGAGCTCGAACCAGAAGACGGAGCCGGGCCCGCCCTCGCCCCCTTCCGTCGAGCGCGAAAGTCCGATGGTACCGCCCATGAGCTCGACGAGGTGCCTCGAGATGGCGAGTCCGAGTCCGGTGCCCCCCGCCTTCTTGGCCTGGGGAAAATCCCCCCGGAAAAACGGCGTAAAGAGCCGGTCCTGCTCGGACTCGGGCACGCCCGGCCCCGTGTCGATCACCTCGAAGCGCATCCAGCTCCCGCTCGCCGCATCCCGACGGCGGACCTCGATGCGGATGCCGCCCTCCTTGGTGAACTTGACGGCGTTCTTGAAGAGGTTGACGATTATTTGTCTGAGTCGGACCTGGTCGCCGCGAATGAGGGTGGGCAGGGCCTCGTCGATGTCGACGATGATCTCCAGCCCCTTTCGGTGCGCGTCCATGATGAGCAGGTCGGCCGACTGGTACACCGCGGCTCGAAGCTCGAAGCTGCTGGTCTCCATGTCGAGCTTGCCGGCCTCGATCTTCGAAAAATCGAGAATATCGTTTATCAGTCCCAGAAGGACATCCGCCGAAAATTTGACCTGACCGACATAGTCCGACTGCTCGGAATCGAGCGAGGTATCCTCCATGAGCTCGACGACCCCGAGGATCGTCTGGATGGGCGTCCTGATCTCGTGGCTCATGTTGGCCAGGAACTGACTCTTCGTGTGCGTCGCCTTTTCCGCCTCTTCCTTGGCCACCTGCAGTCCGCGCTCCCGGAGCACCCGATCCGTGACGTCCTCGATGGAACAGAGGACGTAGCGCTCCTGGAGGCCCGAGGCGGCGAACTGCGCGGACGCCGTCTCGAGCAGGGACAGCGAGAGGGCGAGCCAATGCCGGGTGCCGTCCACCGCGCGGACCGGGCTCTGCACGCTCGCCTCGGCCTGGCCGCCGAGAAGTATCTGCGCCGCGTAGTAGTCGAGCTTGACGCCTTCGTGCTCGGCCAGGAATTCGAACAGCGTTCCGCGGAGCCGCTCCGGACCGACGCCGGCCACCGTGCGGAAGAGGGACTCGAAGGCCTCGTTCCAGAGCACGGGCATCCCGAGACTGTCGGCGATCACCTGCGGCAGCCGCGACTGCTCGAAGGATGCGCGGTGAAGCGCCTCGGGAAGTGCCATGGCTAGAAATTGGCCTTCAGGATCTCGAGGGTCTTTCTGAGGATCTGATCGGGCTTGAGGGGCTTGATGAGATAACTCTTGACGCCCGCCTGGAAGGCCCGTACCACGGCCTCCCGCTGGGAGATGGCCGACAGGACAATCACGGGCACGGCGATGTCTTCCGCGTGGAGTCGGGCCAGCACCTCGAAGCCGTCCATACCCGGCATCAGGATGTCGAGAAAGACGAGGTCGAAGTTCCTGGACTTGACGGCCTCGATGAATTGCTTGCCGTCCTGGTAGGGACTGACGGTCGCGCTGATCGCGGCGAAGGTCGTCTTGACGAGCTCCTGTATCACGAAATCGTCGTCCACGACGGCGATGGACAGACCTTTCCCGACCTCGCGCATCGACTCGATGTTGAACTTCTTGCGGTTCTCCCCCTCGAACCGCATCTCGATGGCCTCCCGTCCGGCCTCGTGGGTCTGCGCCGAGAGGATGCGCTCGGCCATCAGCTCGTTCTTCTTTTCGCCCATCTCGACTTCGGGATCGTAGTCGGTGAGGAGGCCGTCGATGGCGTACTGGAGGTTGGACAGGACCTCGACCTCGGCGAACTCGGCGCGCCCGCGGACAAAGTCCTTCGCGAAGGCGGAGTTGGTCAGCACCTTGATGTGCCGGGCGCGTGCGCCGGTCTGGTCCAGGAGTGTCTTGAGGAGAAGCTCCATGTTGGGGCCGTCGACAAAGCTCAGCTCCATGCCGGCAAGCATCACCAGGATGCGGGGATTGCGGATCGCGTAGAGCTCGAGGAGCTCGGCGATCTTGAATCTGAGAAGGTCGATCTTCTCCCGGTTGAGTCCCTTGGCGATCTCGATGAACACGATGTTGTCGTTGACGTGGGCCTCGATCACGCATGGGGTCTCGTCGAGCTCGAAGCGCATGCCCAGGAGCTCGGTGAGCGTGGCATAGAGCCCGTCGATCTTTATGGGTTTCATGAAGACACGCTTGATGTTGTAGGGCACCAGCTCGAGCAGACGGTTCTTGTCGATCTGCTGGGCCGTGAGGATGACGGGTATGGAGGCAGTATTGGGGTTCCGGTTCTTCTCCTCCAGGACTTCCTTGCAGGTTTTCCGGCTCAGGTGGTAGTCGAGCACGACGAGGTCGGGCAGGTTGTTGCGCAGCTTGACGATACCGTCCAGACCGTTGATGGCCGTGTCGACATCGACGCCGTTCTCGCTGAGCTTGCCCTTCAGGTACTCCCTGAAGAGATCCGACTCGTCGATGATCAGGACGTGTTTGCGGGCCATGGCCTACCTCGGATTGACCATGCTGAAAGGCTGCTGCGTGGCGTCCACGGCGTCCCTCCACAGCGAGCCTTCCGGGCTCACGTGGTTGCGGCTGGCGACGGCATCCCGGATCGGGATGTGCACGAACTGCCCGTGCACCATGCCGATCAGGATGCGGGTCTTCCCCGCCATGGCGGCGTGGACCGCGTTGTTTCCGAGGCGTTCGCAGTACACCGAATCGGTGGGGATCGCCGGCGAGGAACGCACCATGTAGCTGGGGTCGATGTACTTGATCGTCGCATCGATGCCCTTCTTCTTGAAATAGGAGGCGATGCGGTCCCGCAGATAGACCCCCACGTCGGAGAGTTTGACGTTGCCCGAGGCGTCGTGATCCCCGTCGCTCTGCAGGAACTCCTGCCCCGCGCCCTCGGCCACGACGACCACGGCGTGGGAGCGGCGGGCGAGCCGGTCCTCGAGGTGACGGAGGAAGCCGTTGGGACCCTCGAGCTCGAAGGGGACTTCGGGGATGAGAACGAAGTTGGCTTCATGCACGGCGAGCACGGTATGGACGGCGATGAATCCGGACTCCCTCCCCATCACCTTGACGAGTCCGATGCCGTTCATGGCCGAGTGGGCCTCCACATGGGCGGCGGACACCGCCTCCGCGGCCCGCGCGACGGCGGTCTCGAATCCGAAGGTCTTGTCCACGTACAGGAGATCGTTGTCGATGGTCTTGGGGATGCCGACGACCGCGATTTTCAGGTTCCTGCGCTCGATCTCCTCGGCGATGTCCAGGGCCCCTTTCTGCGTCCCGTCGCCCCCGATCGTGAAGAGAATGTTCAGGTTCAGGCGCTCGATGGAGTCGACGATGTCCGACGTGCGATCCCCGCCGCCGCGCGACGAGCCGAGGTAGGTGCCGCCCACCTTGTGGATCTCGTCGACCGCCTCCGGATCGAGGGTCCGGACGCCGATGTTGAACTCGGGGAGGAAGCCCCGGTACCCGTAGCGGATGCCGGTGATCCGGCGCACCCCGTAGCGGAACCAGAGGCAGCGGACCACCGCGCGGATGACGTCGTTGATGCCGGGACAGAGTCCGCCGCAGGTAACGATGCCGGCATGGACATGGCTGGGGCTGAAGTAGATGTTCTGGCGGGGACCGGCCTTCTGCAGGAGACTCGCGCTCTCGAGATCCTTCTGGGGGCCGGCCGAGGCGATCACGTCGTAGCGCACGAGCTCATCGTCGCGCACGTAGTCGGCGAGGGAATCACCGGTGCCGGTGGACAGGATGATCGGAGAGGGAATGCTGCAGGTTCCAAGACCGGGCACGGAAAAATCGGGCTCGTCGGGCATCTGATGCTCCTCGCATGGCGTGTTCTCGCCGGCGGCTCAAGTATAGAAGATGGGCGACACTTTCGCAATGAAGCCTCCCGCCGGGACTTGTCTTGACTGCCCCCGGAGCGGCCCATACACTACGGGTACGTCGTTGCCCGATCCACAAGGAGACGGAAATAGCCGCGAACGGTTCCGGAGCCGCCGAGTGAATCCCCTGCGCGTCATCTTCGCCGTGGATTCGGAGTCCGAGCGCTCCGCCTTCTCCTCCCTCGCCGCTTCCGGCGGCATGAAATTCCAGATCAAGTACCCCGACAACATCGCCGAGGTCGAGGCCCTGTACTCGAAAGACGGGGCCGACGTCATCATCACGGATTTTCGCTTCCATAACGGCGCCCTGGCGGATTGGCTCACCTTCTGGCCTCTTCCCGCGGTTCTGCTCGTGGATTCCGGCACCGATCTCGAACGCGTGGAGCGCAGCACGAGAGACGAAGCGTCGGTCTTCGTCGAGCGGCGCGACGACGGCTCCCACATGCGACTCGTCCCGGTCCTGGTGCGCAAGGTAGTCAACATCCGGGAGAGCGTGAGAAGGCAGAATGCCCATCTGCAGATGACCGAGCACCAGTACCTGAACCTGCTTCAGGCCATCCCGGACATCGTGTACATCCTGGACAGCAGCGGGCGCTTCATCTACCTCAACGACGCCGTCCGCTCCCTGGGCTACGAGCCGGCCCGGCTCATCGGAAGGCATTTCAGCGACATCATCCATCCGGAGGACGTTCCGAAGGTGAGCCGCATCGCGGTGCTCGAGGGGCTGCAGGGTTCGGTGACGGGAGCGGCCTCCGCCCCCAAACTCTTCGACGAACGCCGCTCCGGCTCCCGCATGACCAAGAACCTCGACCTGAGGCTCAGGCTCGCGCCCAACATCAAGCCGAGCAACGATCCCGATGTCGCCTACGCCCGGATCAACGCCTATGGCGAAGTCAGCTGCTCAGGCTTCAAGCTCCCCGAGTTCGAGGGCCGGGGCCTTGGCACCGTGGGCATCATTCGCGATATCACGGTCCGGAAGGAGCAGGAACGGGAACTGGAGGAGTCGCTTGCCGCCAGGGAGCTCCGTCTGAAGGAGATACACCATCGCGTCAAGAACAACCTCCAGGTGGTCTCGAGCCTCCTCAACCTGCAGGAGTCCACGCTCCGGGATCCGGAGGCTAGGGAGGTCTTCGTCGAGTGCCAGACCCAGATACAGTCGATGGCGATGGTCCACGAGGAGCTGTACCGCGGCGGGGACCTTCAGCGCGTGGACATGCAGAAATACTTCGAGGAGCTCGTCGAATATCTCGCGGGAATCTACGACGGCAACATGCACGGAGTGAGCTGTCTCGTCGAGGCCCCCGAGGTCACGCTGGATCTCGACGGCGCCATCCCGGTGGCGCTGATCGTCAACGAACTGGTGTCGAACTGCTTCAAGCATGCCTTTGGCCCCGAGCGGGGCGGCATGATCCATGTCAGCATGAATGCCGAGAACGACGACTGGCTGCTCAAAGTCCTCGACGATGGACGCGGGTTCCCTCCCGGATCGGGCCTGGCCGCGCAAGCGTCGGCGGGGGCGGCTCCCGATGAGGCTGCGGCCTCCGCCCGCGGCCGCCCGGGCCCCGGAGTGAAGCGAAGGGGCATCGGCACGGAGCTGGTCCTGGCTCTCTCGGCGCAGCTCAGGGGGAAGGTCGAGTTCTCGAACGGGGCAGGGGCGCAGGTCACGGTGAGGTTCCCGCGGGCGTAGCGCATCGCCCGGGGGAGGAGCTCATTGCCCCAGCGCCCGGTTTGCGAGCGCGAGATCCTGCAGCAGGGTCGGATCGTCGGGCAGACTGTCGAGGGCGGAACGGATGTAGTCGCGCGCCTGGGCGAATTTGCGGGCGTTGTACAGTCCGGCGAAGGCGTTGTGCGAAACGGCGACGAAGTTGGCCCGGTAGTTCTGCGCGGCCCGCTCGAGGGTTCCGTCGCCCGGGGCCAGCCTCGATCCTTCCGCGGCCACGCGGGATGCCGCAAGCCAGTCTCCCGTATGGGCGATGCGGTTGGCCTCGTTCAGATAGACCAGATCGGTCGCCCGCTCCCAGGCGGGACGGTCGACGAATCCCGCGTCGAGCTCGCGCCGGGCCGCGGCCAGGGCCTCCTGAAAGGGGAGGCTCCGAACGGCCTGGGCCAGTTCCGCCTCGCCTATCGTCTCGCCCAGGCTCGATACGAGCCGGGGATCCGCAAGGTCCCGGTGTGTGTCGAGCGCTCTGCGGGCGCCCTGGAAGTCCTTGCCCTGCAGGAGGGCGACCACCTCGTTGTTGATCGCCGCCGAGATCAGGGACTCGAGCTCGCCCGAGTCCAGGCCCCGGCTCCGGATGCCCGCCGCGGCGTCGAGCGCGGCGTCCCATCGTCCCGCCTGGGCGAGGGCGGCCGCACCCATGTAGGCGGCCTTCCGTTCCAGGTCGAGGAGCCGGGGATCTTCGCCGACCGCAACCCGGGCTGCCGCGGCGAGCCGCTCTGCCGAGGGGTAGTCGCCCCGCTGGACGAGGTCGGCGGCCAGGTTGTTCACGCGGTCGATGAGGAAGGAGCGCGAGGCCGGGCTCCGCTCCAGGGTGTCGTAATCCACGCCGAGGCGCAGCGAGAGCCTGTAGTCTCCGCCGGCTTCCGCCAGCACGACCCGGTTGGAGAGAATGAGGCCGACGAGGGCCTTGCCCCCGATCGCGTTCCGTCGGCCGTAGTCCCCCGGAGGGACGTAGGAGAAACCGGTGACCCTGCCGAAGGAGTCGGTGAAGCTGCGCTTCGTCCCCGGATCGTAGCCCTCGGGGTTGGTCGTCTCGACATCGACGCTCCGGTCGGCGAGATGGACGACGCAGAAGGCGTGGTCGCTGGTCTGTACTGCCCCGACATCGAGGCCGAGGCTCCGCGCGGCGATCATGTAGAGCACCGCCGAGGAGACGCAGTTGAAGAGTCCGGTCGTGAGTATGCCGTCGAGCGTGGTCGCGTCCGCCCGGTAGGCTCGCAGCATGCGGCGATGCAGAAAGCCGAGCGTGGCCTCGGCCCGGGAGGAGGGGTCGGCCATGCCACCCACCGACGAGGCGAGCTCGCGGAGATCGGCATCGAGCCGCGCCTGCATCGCCGGGAGTTCGGCGGGCGACAGCCCCGAGGCGAGGAGGGCCGCCGTTTCCAGGTCATTCACCGGGAGCGGATCGCTCCGCGCTCCCACGTCGGCAAAGCCAGCATCGGGCGCGAAGGCGGCGTCGTAGGGCTGCCCCCGAAGGCCTGAAGCTGCAATGAGAAGGAGAGAGAGAATCACTGGCGCGGCCGGAGCCGGGAGAGCGCCCCGGAACGCCGCGGTACGCTGTCTGGTCATCGCTGAAGCCCGTTTCTATTCTCAAATCTACCGTTCCCGCAGTATAGTAGACTAGCCTTCAAATGGCGGGAGGATCGATGGATTCCGAGTACGACCTTGTGGTGATCGGCGGGGGTGCTGCCGGCCTGTCCGCAGCCCA
>DATJQN010000392.1:0-15646 GCA_035505775.1 Rectinemataceae bacterium
TTACAATAACGGCGTCTCCGCGCTTCACGGCGACGTTTCGCGTCACATGTGGGCCGGACTGTGGCCGGGACTGCCCGAAGCGGAGATACCCATCTCGCACATCACAAACGGCATCCATCCCCGAACCTGGGCTTCGCACAACCTGCTCGAACTCTTCGACCGGTACTTCGGTCCCCGATTCTACGAGGAGCCTGCCAATCTGGACATCTGGGACAGGATAGACCGAATCTCGGACGAGGAACTCTGGAGAAGTCACGAGCGCCGCAGGGAACGCCTCGTGGTCCTCGCCCGCGAGCGCCTGGTCCGCGCGATGAAGCGTGCCGGCGCGGCCGAGGGCGCCCTCCATCGGGCCCAGGACGTTCTCTCGCCCTATGCCATCACCATCTCCTTCGCCCGCAGGTTTGCGACCTACAAGCGCGGCAACCTTCTGCTGCGCGACCCGGATCGGCTCATCCGCCTCCTCGCGGACAAGGACCGTCCGGTGCAGATCATCTTCGCCGGCAAGGCCCATCCCCACGACATTCCCGGAAAGGAACTGATCAAGGAACTCGTCCACTTCTCACGGAAGGACGAAGTGCAGAGCAAGATCGTCTTCCTGGAAGACTATGACATGACCATGTCGCGGTACATGACGGCGGGATCCGACGTCTGGCTCAACACTCCGCGCCGTCCCCTCGAGGCCTCGGGTACGAGCGGGATGAAGGCCGGCGTGAACGGCGTGCTCAATTGTTCGGTCCTGGATGGCTGGTGGGCCGAGGGTTACTCGCCGAGCATCGGCTGGGCCATCGGCTCCGGCGAAGTATACCAGGACGAGGAGCTGCAGGACCGGATCGAGAGCGAGGCCCTGTACGACCTGCTGGAGAACGAGATCGTCCCCCTGTTCTATCAGCGGGGAAGGGACGGCCTCCCGAGGGAGTGGATCAAGCGCATGAAGGCCTCGATGCGCACGATCGGGAAGGAGTTCTCCACCCACCGGATGCTCAAGGAGTACTCCGAGCGGTTCTACCTCCCGGCCCTGGAAAACTGGCGCTCGCTCCGGGCATCGGATTTCGCACCGGCCAAAGAGCTTGCGGGCTATCTCGCCAAGGCCGCCAAGGCATGGCCGGCCGTTGCCATCAGCGAGCTCCAGATCGACGCGAAGCCGGTCATGGAGCGCGGCGACCCGGTCAACGTCGTCGCGCTGGTGGACCTGGGGGGGCTGGAACCGGGCGAAGCGCTGGTGGAACTGTATCACGGCGCCCTCTCCGGCGGCGGAGAGCTCATCGACGCCGAGCGGAATGAGATGAGCCCCGTGGAAAAGAAGGGACGCCAGTGGGAATATCGAATCAGCGTCACCTGCAACATGACGGGCCAGCACGGCTACGCGGCGCGGGTGCTTCCCAAGCACGCTGCGCTCGCGAGCCCCTACGTCCCCGGCCTCGTGAGATGGGCCTGAGCGGGAGGGTCCGGCGTTCGGCTGTTCGACTCGGTTTCGTTTTCCTGTGCATGCTCGGCGGGTTTGTCGCGGGCAGTCCGGCTTCCGCGTTCGCCCAGGGGAGTTCGGGGAATACAGGCGGCTCCCGGGCGGCCCAGGCGGTTGACGGAAAGCTCGATCTCCGCGGCTGGGATTTCGAGACGCGCGGTGCCGCCCTTCTCAACGGGACCTGGCTGTTTTTCCCCGGCCGCCTTCTGTCCCCCGCCGCCGTGGCTGGCGAGCCCGGGGCAGTTCCCAGACGAGTGCCCGATCTCTGGAGGGACGGTGACGGCGGCGGCCCTGACGGCACCGGCGCAGGGACCTACGTGCTCAGGCTTACCCTCCCCCGCGGCTCCGGAGACCTGGCCCTCAGGCTGAGGACCGTCTCCACCGCCTACGCGCTCTTCGCAAACGGCGAATTGATCGCTGCCGCAGGGAAGCCATCAGTATCGAGCGCGGAGGAGATCCCCGCCTACACCCCGACGGTCGCCATCCTGCCCGATTCGGAGCACGTGGAGCTTGTGATCTGGGTCTCGAACCACCAGTACAGGTCGGGAGGCCTGTGGCGCCGCATCGAAATCGGAACGGCGGCAGCGCTCTCGGCGGCGAAGCGAAGGAACGACCTGTTGCTTGCCGGCATCGCAGGTTTCGTCGTCGCCCTTTCCCTGAGCCGCCTGACATTCTGGCTTTTCAGACGTTCCGAGCTGAGCTCGCTCTTCCTCTGCCTCTTCTCACTGCTCGTGGCCTTTCGCGTTCTTGTCACCGGCGAATACGACCTCGTTCAGCTTGTTCCCCGGATTTCCTTCGATCTCCTGATACGACTTGAATACTCCACGGCATTCCTGCTCGTACCCGCAGCGGCCCTCTTCTTCGTGAGCTTCTTCCGCGATCGCTTCGATGTCCGGTTCTGGGCTCCCCTTTCTCTGCCGAGCGCAGCCTTCTTTCTGCTCGTCCCCTTCGCGCCCCTGCCCATACTGACCAGGAGCATTCTCTTCTACTACCCCGTAGCAGCCGGCACCATTATCGCACTCGTGGCCGCTGTGCTGCTTCCCGCGGCGCTCAAGCGCCGGCAGGGAATCTGGGTCGCGCTCTTCGGCAGCCTCTGTCTCGGCATCGCGGGAGTCAATGACATGCTCTACGCGTCCTTCATTGTCCGTACGGGCAATTTTCTGCCGCTTGGGCTCAGCCTGTTTGTCGGGGCCCAGGCTATCGTTCTGGCACGGCGCTTCACGGCGACCTTCACCGAGGCGGAGCGTCTTTCCGCCGACCTGGCGCAAGCCAACGTGGAGCTGGAAGCCGCCTTCAGCCGGTCCGACGAAAGCCGGCAGGAGCTCGAACGGACGGTCGCCGACAAGGAAACCCTGCTCCAGGAAGTCCATCATCGGGTCAAGAACAGCCTGCAGATCGTCTCGAGCATCATCTCGCTTCAGGCTTCGCGGAGCCGCGAGCCCGCGGCGCTGGATGCCTATTCCAAGGTGCGCGACCGGCTGCGTGCGATAAGCCTGGTCCATGAGCGGCTGTACAGCCTGGATGCGGGAGAAGTGGTCGAGGTGCGGGAATACGCCAGGGAGCTCGTTGAACAGCTCGCGGCAAGCTACGGCACGGGGCGGGGCGACGTCGAGCTGCAGTTTGACGTGGAACGGCTGGAAGTCCCCGTGAGTTTCGCCCTCGACGTGGGGCTGCTCTTGACGGAGTTCGTCTCGAATGCCTTTAAGCACGCGATCCTGCCGCGGGGCGCCGGCAGAATAGAAATCCAGGTGAAACAAGTCGACCGATCCCTGAGCATTGTCGTATCCGATGACGGCCCCGGATTCCCGCCCGGCTTCCAGCCGGAGACCTCACGGTCCCTCGGCTTCCGGGTTGCCGCATCCCTGATCGCGAAGCGTGGCGGTCACTTTCTGTTCGGCGAGTCCACCGGCACGAGCATCGGGGCATCGCTCTCCCTTCGATGAGCGATGCGCAGACGCGAGCCGCCCCGTGCGATCGGGGAGGCATCGCCTGCGATTCGCCGATTCCTTTGCCGGGACATCGATGCTACTATGCAGGGCAGGGTGCCCGTTTCCCTGAAACCAGGAATCCATGACGAAGGAAGCCGCGATGATCGGATCGAACGGCAGCGATTCTCCTGCGGCCGCATCCTCTGACAGGTACGACGTGGTCATAATCGGCGCCGGTGTGTCAGGCGCCAACATCGCCCGGCGCCTCTCCGCCTACGAGCTTGATGTCGCTCTCGTGGACAAGGAGGTCGATGTCTCCTTCGGGGTTTCGAAGGCGAACTCCGGGATCATTCACGGCGGATTCCATCACAACCGCAGGTTCCTGAAAGCCCGACTCGAGATTCAGGGCGCCATGCTGTTCGATCGGCTCAAGGCCGAACTCGACTTCCCATTCGAGCGCTGCGGCATAGTGGTCGTGGCGCTCCATGAAGACGAGCTGCACTCCGTCGAGCAGCTGTATGCGCAAGGCGTGGAGAATGGAGCGATCGGCATCGAGATGTGCTCGCGGGAGCGCATGCTGGAGCTCGAGCCGAGTCTCTCTCCCGAGACCGTGGGCGGACTCTATGCCCCCGGCGGCGGTATCGTGGAACCGTACCGGTTCGTGTTCTCGCTGGTCGAATCCGCCGTGAAAAACGGCGTGCGTCTCCTGACTTCCTGGCAGGTAATCCGCGCAGGCCGCGACGGCGACTGGTGGCAGCTCGAGGCTGTCGACGGCCGCCGTCTCGGGGCACGGTACGTGGTCAACGCCGCCGGGCTCTTCGCTGACGAGATCTCCGCGCTCTTCGGCGCCGAAGACTACCGGATCAGGGGGCGGAAGGGCGAGTACTATCTGCTCGACCGGCTAGCCAGGGCCAGGCCTCGGAGGGTGGTGTTCCCCGTGCCGAGCGCTGTCTCCAAGGGCATGCTCATCATCCCCACGGTCGAGGGAACAGTCCTCATCGGGCCCACGGCGGCCAATACGGACGACAAGGTGGATTCATCCACGACGAGGGAGGAGCTCGACGCCATCCTCAAATCCGCCCGTACCATGATTCCCTCGGTATCCGAGGTCGATGTCATCACGAGCTTCGCCGGAATCCGATCGGTCCTGGGCGAGGACTTCTACATAGATGCAAGTGCGCGAGTGCCGGCCTTCATCCAGGTGGCGGGCATACAGTCTCCCGGCCTCACCGCCAGTCCGGCCATCGGGGAGCTCGTTAAGGATCTCCTGAAGAAATCCGGACTTCGGCTCGTGGAGAAGGCCAACTGGGATCCCTTCCTCGACAAGCAACCGCGCGCCAAGGAGCTCGGCGCCTACGAACTGGACGAGCTCGTGCGCAAAGACCCGGCCTACGGAGAGATCGTGTGCCGATGCGAGCGCGTCACCGAGGCGGAGATCGTCGCGGCGATCCGCAAAGGGCACACGAGCCTCGATGGAATCAAGTATTTCACGCGGGCGCAGATGGGACGATGCCAGGGAGGCTTCTGCACGTACAAGATCATCAAGCTCATCATGCGGGAGACCGGCATGACCTGGGACCAGATCACGAAATGCGGAGGCGACTCGACCCTCCTCCGGGGCGAGCTATGAAGGAGCTGGACTTCGATGCCGTCGTGATCGGCGGTGGTGCTGCGGGCATGGCGGCCGCCCTGGAACTCGAGGCACGCGGCAAACGCGTCGCCATCGTCGAGCGTGAGGATGTCCTGGGCGGCATTCTCATGCAGTGCATCCACAACGGATTCGGACTCATGGAGTTCGACCAGGAGCTCACCGGACCGGAGTTCGCCGAGCGTTTCGAGCGGCGGGTGGAATCGTCCGAAATCTCCGCGTTCACGAGGACGACGGTGCTCGATATCGAAGTCTCGGAGACCTCGAAGCTGGTGCTCTGCATATCCCCCGATTCCGGAGTGCTCCGTCTGCGGGCCCGGGCCATCGTGCTGGCCATGGGCTGCAGGGAGCGCAACCGGGGCAACATACGCATTCCCGGCTCCCGTCCCGCGGGCGTCTACACGGCCGGACTCGCGCAGCGTCTCGTGAACATCGAGGGATACGTCCCCGGCAAGGACATCGTCATCATCGGATCCGGCGACATCGGACTCATCATGGCGCGTAGGATGAGCTGGATCGGATGCCGGGTTCACGCCGTCGTTGAGATCCTTCCCTATCCGTCCGGCCTGACGAGGAACATTGTCCAGTGTCTCCATGACTTCTCCATCCCGCTTCATCTGGCCCACCTCACGACCAGGATCTTCGGGCGGGACCGCATGGAGGGCGTCGAGATCACGCCCATCGAGAACGGAGCGCTCCGAACCGAGCGGGCATTTGAGATTCCCTGCGATACGGTGCTGCTGTCGGTGGGCCTGGTGCCGGAAAACGAACTCTCCCGGAAGGCCGGTATCGAGCTCAATCCGATGACGAACGGAGCCTGGGTGGACTCGACACTGATGACCTCCGCACCGGGCGTTTTCGCCTGCGGGAACGTCCTCCATGTCCATGATCTCGTGGACTATGTCGTGGAGGAGGCCAGGCGGGCGGGAATCCATGCCGCCGACTGGTTGGAGGGGAAAGGGGCAGGGGCCGAGATCCGCGTAAAGCCGGGGGCCAATGTCCGCTATGTCACTCCCGGGAAGGTCGGGCTGGGGCGGGAGAACAAGCTCTACCTTCGCAGTATGATCGTGAAGAACGACGCCCGGCTGGAACTGAGGCTGAACAATGCCGTGATTCGCAGCGTGAAAAAGAGCCATATCCAGCCCTCGGAGATGATCACGCTCGCCCTTGGTGCCGGCGAGCTCGAGCAGGCGGCCAAGCAGGCCGATCCCGTGCTCGAACTGTCCATTCAGTAGAAGGAGCCATCGATGAGTCAGGAGCTGGTCTGCATAACCTGTCCGATGGGCTGCCATCTCGTGGTCGAGCGCGCCGGGGATGGCGATCTCTCCGTCTCCGGCAACCGCTGCCCGCGCGGCGCCGCCTACGCCCGCGAGGAACTGCTCGCTCCGAAGCGGACCGTAACGGCGACCTGCCGCATCGTGGGACAGAGGCCCGGGGCAGTGCTCCCGCCGGGACTGCCTCGCCGCCTGCCCTGCAGGAGCTCCGCTCCCTTCCCCCGAGAGGATGTGCCCCGGCTTCTCGACACGATCTACGGGCTCGAAGTGCCGCTCCCCGTCGCCAGCGGGCAGGTGCTGCTGGCCGATGCGCTGGGCTCCGGAATCGATATAGTGGCGACGCGCTCCATCAAGGAGCAACCGCGCTGACAAAACAGGTGTCAAATGGGTGCACTCAGGTGGCAGCGTCTCACCTGAAGCCCTAGGTCCTGCAGGAAGGGTTCAACAATGTCCGTACCGTCATTGGCTGCACAGGTCATCATCTCCATCATACCCATCGTGGGAATCGTGATGGCCAGCGTCGTGGCCTTCTTCTACCTGCTCTGGAGTCACCGGGAGAAGCTTGCCCAGATCGAACGGGGCAGCTACCAGCCCAAGAGGATCGATCTCGAGACTTTCAGCCTGTTGACGGGCCTGCTGCTCACCTGCGTCGGCATCGTGTTGTGCATCTTCTTCGTGATCCTGGATGGACTCAGCTACGGCCTGCTCGGCGGTGCCATCCCCCTCGCCGTGGGGGCCAGCCTGCTCGCCTTCTTCTTCCTGCACAGAGGGCGTAGCGGGGCATGAGCGCTGTCGTCGCCTCGGATACCGGGGGACCGAGCGACGAGGAGGCCATCTCCCGGGTGCTCGAGGGGGACACCGAGGCCTACGCTATTCTCGTCCGGCGCCATCATGCCCGCGTCTTGCGGATCGGATTCAGCTTTTTCAAAGGTTCTGAGGATGCGGAGGATTTTGCGCAGGAGGTGTTCATAAAGGCCTATGCGGCCTTGGGGAGCTTCCAGGGGAAGTCACGATTCTCGACCTGGCTCCTTCGGATCGCCTACAACGCCGCCATCAATGAAAAGCGAAGGCGCAGGGAGAGTCTTCCGCTCGACGACGAGCTGCTGGTGGGCTCGGCCGGAAGCGATTACGACCATTTGCGCGAAGAGGCGGCGCGGGCGGTCCGGGAGGCCATGGCGGAGCTGCCGCAGCGCCAAGCTCTCTGTCTCGAGCTGTTTTTCTATTACGATATGAAATACGCGGAGATATCGGAGATCACCGGATTCCCGGTGAACACGATCAAATCCCATGTCTTCCGGGCGAAGCGACTGCTCCGCCAGCGGCTTGGCGAGGGATCGGAGGTCGACGGTGCGATGTGATCAATTTCTCGAGCACTATCTTACCCTTGATGCACAGAGCGGGATGTCGCCGGCCATGGCCCGCCATCTCGCTTCCTGTGCCGCATGCCGGGGCGAGGTGGAGCGAATGGATGCCGCGCTTCATGCGTTGGTGGCCCGGCTTCCGGAACGGACGCTGAGCGAGGAGGAATTCGAGACACGGGTGATGTCCGCTGTGCGGCTCATGCCGGCGCCGCGGAGGGAGCTCCTCTCCGTCCGGGACTGGATCATCGCGGGATGCGCCGTGCTGCTGTCGATGGCCCTGATCCCCGTCGGAGGGAATTTCGGGCTGTTCATCGCCGTCGCGGGGGTGAGCTATGCTCTGCCCTTGGCCCTGGTGCTCGGCGTGGGGATAACGCTCTATTCTGCCCTCTTTGTGGGCACCCACGTGGATACTGTCTTGTCGTTTGTCCGGCGAAGGATTGTCAGACAGATATAGCCCGGCCCCGCAACGCCCGAAGCTTTTCGGAACCCGGCGGGTCCCGAAGGGGAGCCCGCCGGGGCGGAACTCCCCGCACGGGACTACTCGGGATCTTTCATGATTTCGATCCTGATTCCCTCGTTGGTTTCCGCCAGATCCTTCGGAGGCACGGTGACTTTCAGGATGCCGTTCTTGAAAACGGCCTTGACCTTTTCCTGGGCGAACTTGTCCGCCGGGACGTAGTACTTCTGCTTCTCGACATCCTTGAGCTTGAGCCGGCGCTTCACGTAACGGACGCCCTCCTCGGGCAGATCCTCCAGCCCCATCTTCGCGGAGAACACCATATAGTCACCCTGGAAGGTGAGACTGATATCCTTCTCGTCGAATCCCGCCAGCGCGAATTCGAATACGATACTCCGCTCCGGGGTGAGGTAGATGTTCATGGGCGGGTAGGAGTAGCCGGGATAATAATCCGCGTTCTCTTCGTTTCCGGCGTCAAACCGGGGCCGCTGATGCCAGGTTCCCGGATCCATCTCAGGACCAAGGTCCTTCATCTTCTCTCCGAAGTCCTTGGCTGCTTCGAAGACCTCGTCGAGTATCGCTCCGATATCGACGTACATCCTGTTTCCCTTCATGGAATCCTCCACTGAAGAGGGGTGGGCGGTGCCAAGATCCGGAAGGGATCCGAGCGCCGACCCGGGTTCGCCCTCCATACGGAGCGGCGAGTGGCCGGCGCCGCTGGGGCCGCCGGTCTGCACTATCAAGGTACCGCCGGAGGGCCAAAGCTGCAAGCACAATTCCGGCGGCCTTCGGATCGACTATCGGGGCCGCTCCACCGGGAGCGGCCCAAAATACTCAGGGACAATGAATTACTTGTTCGGGTAGAGGAGGGGGAAGTCCGTGGCCTTGCCCTGAGCAGCCAGAGCGTCGGGAATGACTTTCCAGTTGCCGAGGGGGGAGACCGTGACGGGGCCGGACTGTTTTTCGAACCAGGAGAGCAGATAGTAGCGCAGGTCCTTTGTGGTCGAACCGGTGACGAACTTGAGCTTGGAGACCGCCGCCTTGTCCAGGCCGGCTCCTGTGGTCAGGTGCCCGCCGCCGCCGGATCCCCTGTACGAGTTGATGGCCACGGAGTAGGTCTTGCCGAGATCGAAGGGGCTGCCGTCGGCCATCGAGAGAATCGTGATCCGCTGGCCCGCGGGCTTGGAGACGTCCACCGTGTAGTTTATCCCGGCGGCCGAGTCGTAATTGTAGGAGGGGGTGGTCGTCTTGTAGGAGCCTGTCCGTGCATCCTGGATGAGCTTGCCGTCCGGGGTCCTCACGAATGCGATCAGGTGGTTCCCGTCGTTGGGCAGCGTGTCAAACCAGCCCTTGTAGGAGTACTCGAGGAAGTCCTTCACCTGCTGCCCCGTGAGATTCATCGTATAGAGGAAGTTCTCGTATTGGTACAGGTTGAACATGTCCCGGACGTACATGGTCCCGTCCTTGCTGGTCGGGATGGTGGCGTCGAAGGTGAGGGGGGCGGCAAAGGAGATGTCCGCCTTCTTGAGGCCCATCGAGGGGTCGGCGCAGAGCTCAAGCTGGATTCTGTGGATGAGATCCACGAAGGCCGAGTCCCCGAACATCGAGTCCCGGGTGGTGATCGTGCCGGCGAGCTTGCCGACCGGACGGTCGACCCAGGCCTTGATCTCGTCCGAACGAGCCTGGAATGCGCTCATGAAGGCGGGATCGGCCGGAACACCCTCGGTGGGAACCAGGGCTCCCGAGACGCTCTTCTTCCAGGACTTCGTGGCCTTGTCCCACTGCATGGTGACCTGTACGCGCGCGACGTTCTTGGCCGCATTCACGGGCCCGAAGAGGGGAACGATCTGGCCATCGGGATTCCTGACATCGACCTTCTGCTTGGTGGCAGGATCCCAGCCCTTGCCGTCCCAGCCTGCGTGATCGTGTCCGACGAAAATGAAATCGAAACCCGGGACCTGCTCGGCGACGAGCTGCGAAGCGTTCTCGTTGGCCGGCGTATCCCGGTTCTGTCCGCCCTGCGTATAGTCGACGCCCGAGTGGAACAGACCGATGAGGAGGTCGGGCTTTTCCTTCTGCTGGATGATGGGTACCCACTTCTTGGCAGTCTGTACCATGTCGGCAAAGGTCATGCCGCTCCAGAACTGCGGAGGCAACTGTTCGGTGAGCTTGGGCTCCACCATGCCGAGGATGGCGATCTTGAGGCCCTCCCGCTGTATCACCGTGTAGGGTTTGAAGTAGGTCGTGCCGTCGTCCTTCACGGCGTTGGCGCAGATTGCCGGCGCCTTGATCTCCTTGTAGAGCCTGTCGTAGACGAGATGACCGGCCTCGATGTCGTGATTGCCCACGCCGACGACATCGTAGTGCAGGAAGTTGACCGCGTCCGACCAAATATGCGGGACATCGGTCTTCACGAAGTTGTAGTAGTACACGACCGGCTGGCCCTGCAGCACGTCACCATTGTCCAGGAGGACGAAATCCTGGGCGTCTGCGGCCCTATCCTTGGCGATCAGCGTGGCGACCTGTGCGAGCGAGGTCGAGGCAGGCTTGGCCGTGATGAAGTTGTACGGGAAGATCGAGCCATGGATATCCGAGGTTTCCAGGAAGGTGAGGGTGAGCGGTTTTTCCGAGAACTTGTCGTTCGGGGACGTTGCGCAGCCGACGAGGAGCGCTCCCGCCAGAACCGCGAGCGCCAGGCCCGCGAACATGGTGATTTTTGTCTTTTTCATTGAGACCTCCTTTGAAGATAGTTCACATGGTGAGACGAGGGCAGATGCGCCAGTGTACCCCCGGATGTCGGGCTTGCAAAGGAGGTTTGTTAAAATCGCGTTAGGGAGCGGCTCGCAAAGGCCTACTCTTCGTCGCGAGCGTCGAGAGCCCGCAACCTGTCGAGCGCCCGTTTCCGTTCATTCGAGAGGCCAAGCTCATCATAGGTATCCGCGAGATTGAACCAGGCCTCCCCGTAGTCGGGGCGCAGCGTGACCGCCTTCTCGAAGGAGAGCCGTGCCCGCCCGTACTCTTCCGACCTGAATTGCACGACGCCGAGGTCGTTCCAGGCTTCGGGGAATTCCGGACGGATGGCGAGGGCGCGCTCGTAGCGAGCGCTCGCGGCGCTGAAGTCCTCCGCCTCGTATGCGATGAGTCCCATCGCAAGGAGGAGGTCCGGGGCTTCACCCTCCCGTCTCAGAACCTCCTCCAGATCGGACATCGCTTCGGCGTTGCGACCCGCCCGCCTGAGGGCCTCGCCGCGGTTGTAAAGGATGCCGGTATTGCCGGGTTCCTTCTCCAGGGCGGCCGTGAAGGCCGCGATCGCCTCATCGAAGCGTTCCGCTTCCGTGAGCCGCATGCCCCTGCGGTTGAGGGCTTCGGCGCTCGGCTCGCCTTCGGGCGGGGCCGGGTTCCCAGGAATCGTTCCGCTCATTCGATGACCGCCCATCCAAAGGGAGGGATCCGCCTTCCCAGCGCGCGCCGGGGGCGGCTGCCATGGTTCAGGACAACGCGCAGCCTGGAGCCCAGGGCCGTGCGTCGCTCCACCATCTCAAGCCCGTTCCCGAGGAAGTGCGGCTTGGCGCCGGCCTCCCGGAAGATTCTGCGATACAGGAAATACAGGGCCGCGGGGTTGGGGCTCGTGCCGAGATACCAGACCTTTCCCTTGCCATGGCTGTTCACCGTAACGCAGGGCGAACCGGCGTAGAATTTGCGGCGATCGCGGTAGCGCGCGACCACCCGGGCGGAAGTCGGCTCCACCACGTCCGCCCAGACCTCACCGCGGGCCGGGAAGGGACCGATTCCGATGCGCACGGTCTCCCTGTTGAGCGATTCAAAGCGTCGCACGCGGATGCCGGCCAGCTCGGCGAACAGGCCGGGCAGTTGGTCGCCGATATTCCAGTTGCGTCGATCGCGGGCTCCGGCCCGGAAGCCGAGCACGAGGGTGCCTCCCTTGTGGACCCAGGCGTGGAGCCGGTCCACGAAGAGGGGATCGGCCATCTGGTAGAGCGGAAGGCTGATCACCTTGTATTTGTCCAGATCCACGGATTCCACGCTCTTGATGTCCGCGTTGACATTGAAGAGCACATAGGGCACGAACCAGCGCGCCAGCTCGACATCGTAGCCCGCCTGCATCCATTCCACCGGTTTCATGACGAGCGCGTCCGAAAGATTCTGCTCGCGCACGAGGCGGGCATCATCCTTGGAATAGACCAGGCAGGCTTCGCTCTCGAAGCGTGTCGAGGCAAAGGAGGAAAAGGCCGCCGAAACCTCATCCATGTTCTCCCGCAGGATCCTGGCCCGCGGCGTCTCCGAATCGTCCGTGTCAAAGAGTCCGTAGCAGAGCTGCTCCTGTCCGAAAGGCGCGGTTCTCCAACGGAAATAGACGATCCGGTTCGCGCCCCGCGCGATGGCCTGATTGGTCCACAGGGCTATCTGGCGCTCCGGAGGAAGATAGCCGAGGCTCGAGTGCCCCTGCATGCCGGAGAACTCCTCCATGACCGTGAACGGCTCGGAACCGTGGAGACAGCGGATGAAGGTCTGCTGAAAGCTCTGGAACTGGTAGGGATAGGGCTCGGACTGATTGCCCCAGACGGGGTAGTTGTCCCAGCTTGCGAAGTCCATCTTTCCCGCGAGGCGCTCGAGGTCGATCGACACCGACAGCGGAGGCGGGCACATGTTCGTCGTGATGAAGCAGTCCGGGCGGGTATGCGACCGCACTATGTCGATCTGCGCATTCACGAATGAAACGCAGGAATCCGACATGAAGCGGTCGTAGTCCAGCAGCAAGGCGGGATTGAAGGAGGTCGCCACCTGCGTCCTGGGCACGGGTACCTGGTCGAAGCGCTGGAAGCTGGTGCCCCAGAAGACCGCGCCCCACGTCGCGTTCAATTCGGCGACGCTCCCGTACCGCCGCTCGAGCCAGGCATGCCAGGCGGCGCGGCAGTTGTCGCAGACGCAGCGGTCCGAGCCCTCGTTGCCGATCTCGTTGTCGATCTGCCAGCCGATGATCCGCTGATCCCCTCCGAAGTGACTGGCGCAGGCTTCCACGATGCGCGCCGCCGCCTCCCGGTACGCGGGGCTGTTGAAACAGCCCATTCTCCGCGTGCCGAAATCCCGCGTACGGCCATCCGGCGCGACCTGCAGCACTGCAGGTCCCGAATCGGCGAGCCATGCTGGGAAGGTCGCGGTGGGGGTGCCGAGAATGACACGTATGGAGCGTGATCCGAGGAGGTCGATGGCTCTGTCGAACAGTGAAAAATCGAAGTGTCCGGGGGAGGGTTCCAGGAGCTGCCATGCGAACTCCATGATCCGCACGACACGAAACCCGTACTCGTGCATGCGCTCGACATCGTGTTCCCAACGGGACGCGTCCCACTGTTCGGGATACCAGTCGACACCGAAGCTCAGCTTTTCTCCCATGCGAGCATCCTCCTACAGAGCTGCCTTGTTCATACAGGTGTCCAGATAGAACCCCGCCGCGCCGTCCTCCGGGATGATGTCCAGGACGCGCTTGAAATAGTACATCGCCCCCGCGAAATCCTTCTGATAGTACGAGAGCATGCCTTGCTCGAAGAACATGTTCGCCTTCATCTTGCGCTCGAAGAGGTCGGGCGCGATTCCGTCGTAAATCTCGAACACCGACACGGGAGCCGCCTTTCCCTTGACGCGCACTTTCCCGATGAAGCGGTACTTGTACAGTCCGGGGTCCTCGAGTTCCTTGAAGGCCTGCTCGGAGATGACCATCGAAATGTTGAAGGATTTGGAGATCGCCTGGAGCCTCGAAGCCAGGTTAACGGCATCCGAGATGACCGTGTTCTCCATCCGGTCGTGGACCCCGACGACGCCGAGCATGAGGTCGCCGGAGTGGATGCCCACGCCCATGGAGATGGGGCGGTAGCCCATCTTGGCCCGGTGTCCGTTGTACTCGACGATCTTGCCCTGCATCGCGATGGCAGAGCGGATCGCCTCGTCGGGGCCGTTGGGTCCCGGGAAGAGCGCCATGATGGCGTCGCCGATGTACTTGTCGATGAAACCGCCGTTTCCCTTGACGATGGGCACGACGCGCGACAGGTAGGAGTTGATGAAGGCGAAGTTCTCCTCCACGGTGAGCTTCTCGGAGAGCTCGGTGAAGGCCCTTATGTCCGAGAAGAAGATCGTCATCTGCTTGCGTACGTGGTCGCCGAGCCTGAGATCGGTAACATCGCTTTTGTCGAGCGACTCGAGAAACTCCTGGGGTATGAACTTCCGGACGGTCGTCGACACGCTGGCGACGTAGTCCGAGAGGGTCTCCACGGACTCAAAGGTGTCCCCAACCTTTTTTACAAGCATGAGCCAGGCGACAAAGGCAAACAGAACCTGCCCGATCGGCTCGAAGAAGAAGGCGCTCGTGAAGGAATCCCTCAGGACGGCTGAGCAGACTATGGATGCCGCCCAGGGCAGGGCGGCGGGACCGAGCCACCGTGCGCGCGGATTGCCCCTGACGAGCTCGACGCCGACGAGCGCCAGCATGCCGACGGCGAGGAGGCCGGAATAGGCTGTGGCGAGGCGGTAGACCACGAGAAATCCCGAAGGCAGGAGAAAAACCGCGGGTGCGATGAGGAAGGGAAGGAAAACCAGGATTCGCATGGGCAGCCGCGGCAGTTCGGCCCGGAACATCGTATACACGAACGCAGAGAGACCGCAGAGCAGCAGGCTCATCGAGGCTACATAGATCTCCTGGGTTCTCTGCAGTCCAAGAAACCAGGGGATGCTCTGAAACAGGGCTGCATATTTGAAGATATAGAACAGCGCGCTTGCAAGCAGGAAGAACGAGAATCCGAGGAATTCCCAGTTCTTCCGCCAGAACGTGAACAGCACCAGCATGAACAGGCCGCCAAGGGCAAAGAAGGTGACGAGGACGAAGACCCAGCCTGTGAGGAGGCTCTTGCTGCTGTCGACCGCTGCAGCTTCGCCGAAGTACGGAACCGAGACGAGCGCGCCCGGGGTCGCGGGGCTGGGGGCTCCCGGTGCGCAATGGATGATGATTGAGAGCAGATCCGAGGAGGAGTTGAAGTAGAGCATCGGCGAGCCGGGCGCGTCGGAGGAGGAGTCGTAGAGCGTCGTGCCGTTTACGGAAACTGTCCGGTAGTCCCTGAGATCGGGAACGCAGAGTGTGTAGCTGTGCGGCCCGGGAGGGCCCGAGATCCGGAGCATGTAGCGGTAACTCGATGGGGCGACCGGCGCCGTGGGCGTCGCGAAAATGGATTCTCGTAGGGGAACCATCGCTCGATCCGAGGGGAGTCCGGACTGGGCGGCCGTCTCGTCGATGTAGCCCGCGTACCGATGCCAGAGTCCGGTCAGGAGCATCGGCTCGGAGCCCGGCCGGTACTCGGGAATGTAGTCCTGAGCCGCGAGGGAACAAAGGGATCCGAGGAGCACGAGCAGGGCCGAAAGCCCCACGGCTCGCGCGGAAGCGGATGGCTGTTTTTGCTTTTTCCGAATCATGTAGCCAGTATAGAACATTCGCCCAGTGAACGACATAGCGGCG
>DATJQN010000393.1:0-2123 GCA_035505775.1 Rectinemataceae bacterium
TGTATCCCGGGCACGCTGAATGCGGAAGAAAACTGGGCGATACTGGGATTGAACCAGTGACTTCTACCGTGTGAAGGTAGCACTCTCCCGCTGAGTTAATCGCCCGTCGATCGGCTTGCGAACCGATGCCAATCGAGTGCGGATACTACCATCGCGCCAGGTGACTGTCAATATTTGCATCCCGGGACGGACTTGTGCGCATCCTGTCAACTAAATCATACCGCAACCGATGGCGGCTCCATGAGCGCGACGGAAAATCGATATGCTGCAAGCATTTATGAATCGTGAACAGCACTCTTGTTATTGGCCTGCTTCTTGCATTAGCATTCCAAGGAAGCACAATCATGGAAAGAACCCTGGCGCTCAAAGGGGAGCTCTGGACGGGGAGATCCCTGACGGATGAAATCCGGATCGAGCTACTTCGCAAGAGCCTCCACCTCCTCATCGCCTTCGTCCCGAGTCTGGCGGCGCTCAGTCTGCGATACACCGTCGTCCTGCTCATTCTGGGCACCAGCTTCTACGGGCTGTGCGAGGCGCTCCGGCTCCGCGGTCTCACGATACCTCTTGTCTCCCGCCTGACTTCGATGGCCGCCCGCCGAAGGGACGCCGGAAGATTTGTGCTGGGTCCTGTCACCCTCGGTCTGGGCGCGCTCATGGCCCTGCTGCTCTATCCCAGCCCCGCAGCAAGCATCGCGATTTACGCGCTGGCCTTCGGGGACGGCCTGTCCAGCCTGATCGGGAAGCTCTTCGGCTCCATCAGGATGCCGTTCACGGGCGGGAAGTCGCTGGAAGGCAGCCTGACCTGCCTGGCGGCGGTCTTCCTTGCCGCGCTTCTAGTCTGCGGCAGTCCGCTCCGCGCTCTCTCCTTGGCCGTTGTGGCCACCATCGTGGAAGCCATCCCGAGCCGGGACCTGGACAACCTGCTTCTGCCGGTCATTACCGGGGCCGCGGCCGCTCTGATCCTTCGCTGAGAGCCATCCGGATCGTTTCCCCTCGCCCGAACCAAGCTGAAAAGCCCGGCCGACCGGAATGTCGCTACTGCCAGAGATAGTAGGCGTGGAGACGTCGGACAAAGAGTGCGGATCCCGTCGCCAGTAGTATCAGCCCCACGCCCATCAGGTAGGGGTTCCAGTAGGCGACGAGCAGGTGCCGTCCAAGCAGGAACAGGAGGCAGCCGAGCGCCGCCGCGCGATACGCCGCTTCCGATGCCACGCGGGCGGCGTGCAGGAAATTGGCGATCGTCACCAGTCCGGCGACGAGGCCCAGGCCCTGCGTGACATTCGCATAGCCCGGACGCAACTCAAGCATGACGGTGAAGGAGCCGGTGTCCACGGGAATGGAAGCGGCCAGTCCGAAAGCCACCGCCACCATGAGCGCGATCACCGTCCCGAGTTTCTCGTTGCGGAAGCCGACGGCGTACAGCCCGGACAGGAATATCGAAAAATACCCCACGAAACGGCTGAAGACGAGCGCCTTGGCGCCAAGTATCTGGAGCGGTATCGGCGCACCGCCGCCGATCGCCCATGCGAGCGCCAGACGCAGGACCTCGAGACCGACCGAAAGAACCCAGAATGCATAGAAGAAGATTTCGGCCGACGCCGTCTTCCTGAAGTTGAAAAGAATGAATCCGAGGGTGAAGGTTGCATAGACCACGCAGAGTCCGATGCCCAGGGCAGCCGCAACGTGCGAACTGAGCCGCAGGCCACCCAGGTTCATCGAGGTTGCAGCGTGGGCCTTGACGAGAAAGGAGGGAGCCGCCGGGCTTGCTACAAATTGGGAAAACAGCGGCACATAGACCGCCGCACAGAGACAGGCGACGACAAAAAGGCTCCAGTACGCCCGGCGGCGCGCCACTATGGTCACGAAAAGGAGCATAGCGCGACATCCCCCCTTTGAGAAGGCTGAGGCCGGGGGCAGGCCTCACCAGCCCTTGACAATGGAGAATTGTATTCGTACTATATGACTGTATTCATCTTTTAAGTCATTGAGGTCATATGCCGAGGGCATTCAGTGATTTCGAACGTGAGCGGCTGCGGGGAAGGCTGATCGAGGCGGGGAAGCGCGCCATCAACCGAAGCGGTACCCGCGCGCTCGTCGTGGACGAGGTGACACGGGAGGCCGGC
>DATJQN010000394.1:0-16188 GCA_035505775.1 Rectinemataceae bacterium
GCCGGGAAGCGGAAGAGTCGGCTCTCCCGGATGGGCCCGATGAAGCGGCGGCGCGGGCAGCTGAAGAAAACTCCGAGGAAGATGAGCTGCCCGAGTATATAGAAGAGCCCGCGCTGGGCGATGCCACGCTGGAGGAGGAGCAGCGAACTGCTGCTGGGGGTAAACCGGAGGCTGCTGAGGCGCCGGCGCGGGAGCCGGGCCGGCACTCCGTCGAGGAGAATTGTCGAGGAACAGTTCCTCGTCGGCCATGCCGGCTTCCGGGCGTCCCGGACTTCCACCGCTCCGCCCTCCTCCGCCCTCCCGGCGATCCGATTCGTCCACAAGACCGTCCAGACCGGGGCGGACCAGTTCCTCCTCTTCGACCATGAAAGCCGGTTCGTCCACCTCGTCCAGAGGCTCCGCGCTGAAGTCCTCGTCACGCTCGTCGAGAAAGAGTATCTCCTCCTCCTCGGCGACGGGGATCGGCTCCGCGGCGCTCGTCGAGGCGAAGGGGCCGAGTCCGAGATCGCCGGAGTCGGACTGCGGCGTCTCCTGTCCCGCCGCCTGCGGGAGGGGCTTCTCTCCCTCCATCGCGGCCCGGAGTATCTTGAGGTTCTTGTCCCATGCATCGCGCACGTCCGCGGAGTAGTTCTTGACCGCGCCTTCCAGGACGTCGAGTCCCGCCAGCACTGCATCGGGATCTTCGGCCCCGGATGCTCCGCTCAGCGTGACGAGGCGCTCGGCTGCGGCTACCGACTTGCTCTTTTCGCCGAGCGCGCGGTAGGCGGCCGAGAGCTCCATCTGGACGCGTGCGTCGTCCGGGTAGTCCCGCTCCAGTTCGACCAGCGTCGCCTTGGCCGCAGTCCAGTCCCCCTTCCGGGCCCGCGCCTTCGCGAGCTCGAGCCGGGCCTGGGGATCATCGGGACGCGCGCGCAGATACGAGAGAAGCTCGGATTCGGCGCGTTTGAAGTCCCCGCGTTCCGCCGCAAGTCTCGCGAGGTCTACGCGGAAACCCACTTCCTTGGGATCGAGCCGGAGAATCTTTTCGTAGACCTTGCGGGCGGTATCCGAATCTCCGAGCCGCTCGAGGGTGCTCGCATAGGGCTTCAGCGTTTTGACGTCATCGGGGCTCCTGCGGAGGATGTGCTCGAGGGCCTCCTTCGCGTCCTTGTGACGGCCCATGTTGCTGTAGAGTCCCGCGAGGTGATGCCTCAGCTCGTCGTTGTCCGGCATCATCTCGACGAGCTTCGTGATCTCCTGGAGTGCCGCATCCCAGCGCCCCGCCTTTTCCAGGAGCTGTTCGATGTTGAGGGCAGCCTTGATGTAGCCTGGATCGGCTTCGATGGCCTGGCGGAACCAGCGGAGTGCATCGTCGATCTTGCCTTCCTCGCCGTAGACAAGGCCGATGTTGTTCCTGGCCTCCGCGTTCAGGGGATCGATGGCCAGCACCTGGGTGAACAGGTCGAGGGCGCGCTTGTTCTTGCCGCTCTGCAGGAGGGCGAGGCCGTACTTGCTCATCGCCTCCACCCAGCCCGGACGAGCCTTGACCGCCTGTTCGTATTCCTTGAGCGCCTCGTCGTGCTTCCCGAGGGCGCTGTATGCGTAGCCGAGGTTGTAGTGAAAGGACGGATAATTCGGATCGACCTGCAGGCCCTTCCAGAAGACCCTGACGGCACGTTCGGAGTCCCCCATCTGACGGTACACGGCCCCGAGGTTGTTGTAGGCCAGGACGTGCTGCGGATCGAGCTCGATGGCCTTGGCGTAGGCCATCTCGGCCATCTTAAGGTTGCCGCCCTGCCGGTGGGCGTTGCCGAGGGTGAAGAGCACTTCGGCGTTCTCGGGAGCGGCCTCCAGAGCCCGCTCGAGCGCGGAAATCGCATCCAGGCTCTTGTTGAGGCGCAGGTAGGCTGCCCCGGCATTCAGCAGGGCATCGACGTGGTTGGGCTTGCGCGCGAGCACGCTCGTGAACGCCGAGAGCGCCTCCTTGGGCCGGTCCGTTCGCAGGTAGATGCTGCCGAGGAGGACCCTCCCATCGTCGGATTCGGGGCGCTCCATGATGTAGGCGCGGGCGTGCTTTTCCGCGGTCTCGAAGTCGCGGATTCGCAGCGCGGAGCGCGCACGGTCGAGGCTGGAGTTCTGGGTCTTGGCCTTGGCTGTCGTCATCATGGCGTCCTCGTGGGCCGGGCGGCCACTTCCTCGGAAGTCTCACCCGCGCGCGATGGGGGGCCGCCCGGGGCGGAGAGCGCAGCTCCGTCGTAGGCAGCGACCGCGAAATAGAGCAGCTTCCCATCCGGGATGCCGGTTATCGTAATGGTGCCTGTGTTTCCCGCATCGATGGGGCTGGGGCCCTGATCCGCCCCGGTCCCGAAGTAGCTGCCAGACTCCTCGCCATAATATACAAGATACCCGGCCAAATCGGCCTCCGGGACCCTGGTCCATCGAAGCTGGATGGCCCCATCCTTGGCCGTCGCGATGAGGCGTGCGGGGGGAGGCGGGGGTGGATCCTGCTCGAAGCTCAGGGTGAGGGAGGAGAGCGAGGGGCTCAGAGTCCCCGATCCGTCGGGGAAGAGTTCGGCCCGTAGCTGGACGTACCTGCCGCGAACGTCCCCGGGGAGCGCCTCACCCGGACGTAGCGGGATCCAGGCGGGGGAATCCAGGCGCCAGCGGGACCAGTCGTCCGCGATGCGATAGGACAGCTCGATCCCCGTGGTTCCCGGCGACCGGAACTGCGCGTCGATCTCCAGCAGTCGGCTGTGGGCATAGCCGAGATCCGCGACCGGACTCACGATGAGCGCTCCGTCTCGTCCGTAGGGCCGCAGATTCGGCCGTTCTACGAAGCTGCGGGACAATCTGAGCTCGTCGAGGAGCCCGGCGTATTCGGGGCAGAGCTTGAGCGCCGCCGCCGCACCGATAGCCGGCTCGAACACGGTTCCGCCTTCACGGCCCGATGCGGTCGCGTAGGTGTCGGCTTCGGGCTTGCCGTCCACCAGATACTCGAGCAGACCGGTATCACCGTCAAAATGGATGAGGTGGTGGGACCAGACGCGGGGAACGAGGGGGCTCCTCGCGCGCAGCTGCAGCGAGGTCGCGGCCGGCCCGGGACTCTGGGCCCCGGGAGGGGCAAAGAAGCCGGAGAAGGTCCAGAGCAGCCGTCCTCCGGCTATGACGCAGGAAATCTGCTGGGGGAGGACGCCGGCGGGCAGCTTTCGTACCGACTGCCAGAGCAGCACGACCTCGCCGTTCTCGGCGTTCGCGGGGTAGAGCCAGAACTCGAGGCTGAAGTCGCGGAAGCGGGATCCGCTTGCGAAGAGCGAGGTCGGGCGGGGTGCGAGGCGGAGCGCCGAACCCGGTCCGCGGAAGGACCCTGCGCCTTCGCCCAGAAGTGCCCGCGCCCGGTCGACCTCGTAGTCCGCTCCCTGGGTGACATCCCAGTTGCCGCTCGAATCGCCGGATGTAGACTGGTCGAGATGGAGAAGCAAGTCGGTATTCGCGTCGGGAGCGTAGGCCGCGTGAAGCAACACGTAGTCCTCTCCGCCCTGGAAACCGGCCTTGAGGGTGACGCCGTCCGCCGTCCAGTTTCCGATGCTGCGCGGAATCCCGAGGGAGTTCTGGCTGGCCGGGCTGTCGCTCCGGCCCGGATACAGCACCAGGTGCTGTTCGATGGCTCGCGCCGAGACGGCGGAGAGCAAGGCGAGGGCCAGGAGCTGTATTCCCTTGAGACTCATTTGTCCGTACATTAATTATCGTACAATATGGACGATACTGAAGCCGACGGGAAGCCCCGCCGCCCCCGCGACGAGCGCCGGTCCCGTCTCCGCGCCCTCGTACGGCAAGCCCCCCTCGATCCGGGCGTCTACATCATGAGGGATGAGTCGGGCGAGATCATCTATGTCGGCAAGGCAAAGGTGCTCCGCAATCGCCTGAGCTCCTACTTTTCGGGCGCAAAAGAGATAAAAACCCGGCATCTGGTGTCGCGCATAGACCGCATCGAGTGGATCATGGCCGGAAGCGAGTACGAGGCCCTTCTCCTGGAGAACACGCTCATCAAGGAGCATCGCCCCCGCTACAACATCAATCTCAAGGACGGCAAGACCTATCCGAGCGTCAGGATCACCAACGAGGACTTCCCCCGGGTCTTCCGCACGCGCCGGATCATCAACGATGGGAGCCTCTACTTCGGCCCCTTTCCGAGTGCGGACATCATCGACACCTACCTCGACCTCATAAAGAGACTCTTCCCCCTTCGGCGCTGCGCCGTGATGAAAAAGCGCGAGAACCCCTGCATGTACTACCACATTGGCCGATGCTCCGGTCCCTGTGCCGGGAAAATCGGCACGGAGGACTACGCGGTCTACGTGGAGGAGGTCAAGAAACTGCTCTCCGGAAAGACCGACGCCCTCCTGGCGGAGCTCCGCACGAGAATGGCGGACGCATCGCAGGCCCTCCGATTCGAGGAGGCTGCCCGGATCCGCGACGCCGCCGCCGCGATAGAGCAGTTTGTCGGCCAGTCGAGCGCCGTGGACTTCGATCCGGAAGCCCGCGACTATATCGCCTGGGCGGCGGACGGGGATCTGATCAGCTTTGTCGTGTTCCAGATGCGCGAAGGCAAGCTTACCGGGAGGGACCTCTTCCGGAGCAAGCTCTATGCCCCGGAGGAGGAGGCGCTGCGCGGTTTCCTCCTGAGCTACTACGGCCGGGACCGCCTTCCTCCCCCGCGGATATTCCTCCAGAAGAGCGCCGAGTTCGATCTCATCGGACGCTATTTTGCCACCGAACTCGGCATCCAGACGCGAATCGAGCTGCCCGCGGAGAGACGCCATGAGGCGGCAGTCAACCTGGCCGCACAGAATGCCGTGGAGGACCTGGCCAAGCGGCGCCGCGAGATCGGCGACGTCCCGGCCCTGGAGGAACTCAAGCGCACCCTCTCGCTGACGACTCTGCCCGCCAGAATCGAAGGCTTCGACATCGCGCAGCTCTCCGGCAAGCACACCGTGGCGTCGATGATCTCCTTCAAGAACGGAGTACCGGACCGGAAGAACTACCGCCATTTCAAGATCCGCAGCCTCGAAGGCGCCATCGATGACTTCGGTGCGATCCGCGAGGCCGTCGCGCGGCGCTACACCCGGCTGGTCAACGAGGAAGCGGAACTTCCGGACCTTATACTCATTGACGGAGGGGCCGGACAGGTCTCTGCGGCGAAGGAGATCATCGACGCGCTCGGGCTGGACAGCGAACTCGCAGGCCTTGCCAAGCAGAACGAGGAAATCTGGCTCCCGGGCAGCTCAAGCCCGATCATCCTGCCCAAGGATTCCCCGGCCCTCCGCGTCCTGGTCGCAGTGCGCGACGAGACCCATCGGTTCGCGACCGGCCTGAATCAGAAACTCAGGGCCTCCGACCTCCGTTTCGGGCTGCTCGAGGACATCGAGGGCATCGGCCCGACACGCGCGCGCCGCCTGATGCGGATATTCGGCTCGATCGATCTGATCGCCGAGGCCAGCCCCGAGCGGATCGCCGCCGCCGGCAAGCTCGGCGCGGAGACGGCAGCCCGGGTCAAGACAGTACTGCAGGAACGGAGGGCTTCGGCTTCTACGCCTTGAAGGAGCCGAGGAAGGTGTCGATCTTTCCGTTCAGCTCTGCTGACTCCCTGGCCAGTTCGTCCACCTGCGCCACGGCACGCCGCAACTCCGCGTTGCGCTCGCTCATCGATCTCGAGACTCCGCTCGACCTGCTGGATTCGTCGGCGGCTTCCCCGAGCCGCAGATTCATCTCCCGGGCTATGGCGTCGAGGGCCTGGGCCGTCTGGGCCAAGCCCTGGGCCAGAGCTTCCGTCTCTCCGAGCAGCCCGAGGACTTCCTTGTTGCGGAATTCCTGATCGCCCATCGACGCCGCGGTCGCCCTTACCGTCCGGTCGAGTTCTTCCACGGAGGAGCGGATCATCCCGAAGGAGCTGCCCGTCGATTCGGAAGCTTCCAGGGCCCTCGTGATGAGGCCCACTATCTCGGTAAGGCTCTCCTTGCTTCTCCTCGTGTGTTCCGCCGTGGATTCGGCGAGCTTGCGGATCTCGTCCGCCACCACGCTGAATCCCCGGCCTGCCTCTCCGGCATGAGCGGCCTCGATGGACGCGTTCATGGCGAGGAGATTCGTTCTCGAGGCGACCGCGCTGATGAGTTTGTTGATTTCCACGAGGTCGCTCGATCGGGAGGCGACCGCCTTCACCGATTCGACGGCCGTCCGTATGTTCGTCTCGCCCGTTCCGAAAACCTCGACGAGGGCGGCCGTGCGTGTCCGCGCGGTTTCGCTTTCGCGCGAGAGCCGCCCCACCTCGAGCAGCGCGGCCTGCACGCGCTCGACCGAGCTGGTCAGGCTGACGGACTGTTCCTTGGATGAAGCCGCCACCGCCGCACCGTGCTCGACGAGGGCCTTGGCAGACTCGAGGCTCCTGCGGACCGCCGCGTCCTCCCGCTCGATCGCGCCCATGAGCTCGTCTATTCCTCCGGCGATGTCCGCCGAGGCTCCCGAGGAGCTCCGTATGCCGGCGAACAGCCGCTCCTGCAGACGGGAGAGCTGGCCGAAGGTGCTCCTGATTTCCCGAAGGCTCTTGGCCAGGCCTGCGCAGAACACGTTGACCATGCCTGAAATGGTCGCGATCTCGTCGACGGAGCAGATGGATATCCGGCCCGTCAGATCACGATCAGTGGAGGAAAGCTGTTCCAGCTCCTTCGTTACCGAGCGGTAGAGCAGGGCGGTATTGGCTCCCCACGTGAACATGAGGGCGAGGACCACTGCGACGTAGATCGCCGACATGGGCAGTACGGTCGCAAAGAACCGCGAGAAAACCGCCCCTTTCGCGCCCTCGACCTGTCGGCCGAACAGGAAGGTGCAGGAGTAGGCGAAGACGAGGGTCATGAGCGTCGTAAACATGGGAATGATCAGGTTTTTCCTGCGCTGACGGTACTCCCGCAGATCCTCGGGATAGGTCTGGAGATCGCAGGACAGGAGCGTTGTCAGGGCGAGCTTGTCCGTCAGGACGTAGAGGAACGCGGCGCTGAGCATGGCTATGCTCATGACGAATGAAAGAGTGGCGCCGCGCGATTGAACGGCGGCGCCGGGAGCGCCGGGAATCAGGAAGATCCCCAGGACGAAGGCACCGGCGATCAGGAGATAGCTGATCAGCGCCTTGAGCGGTGCCGCCCCGAGCTCGGCGAGGGCGGAGCGGTACTCCGGCGACGCCCGACCCGCCTCCCCCACCACGGGCTGAAGGGAGGGGAAGTCCGCGTGGTAGCAGTGCGCCAGGCGCCCCACCACCACCAGCGTGATGCCGCAGAAGAGAAGTGCCGCGCCTCCGAAAATGGGCAGCTCGGCGGCCGCGGCCGAGAGGGAGAACCCGGCGCCCAGGCCGGAGAAACCGACAATGCAGGCGGCGAAAACCACGCAGAATGCCAGGCTCGAACCCATGAGAATGATTCTGAATGCCAGCGCCTTGTTTTTCATGGCTCTCCCGATTCTTCAAAAAGATTTCGCATTTGACCAGCACAAGCGCGGAGCGGGGGCGCGGGGCCGCCCGCCGCGACGATCTTCAATGGCGTTTCTGTCGGAATCCATGGGAAGCTGCTAGTCGAGGAACACCCCCGCAAGCATCCTGCGCAGCTCCCGCCAGTCCGGGCAGAGCCGCTCGAGCAGGGCGTAGAATCGCGCGTCATGCCCCCGATGGCGGAGATGGGCGAGTTCGTGCATGATCACGTATTCGATCACCGGAGGCGAAAAGCGCAGGAGCCTGATGTTCAGGGTGACAATCTTCTTGGCGGGGTCGCAGCTGCCCCAGCGGGAACGCATCATGCGCAGCCGCAGTTCGGGATAGGGGAGCTTCCGCTGCGCCGCCCGGAGCATGCAGGACTCGAGCATCGCGGGAAAGCGCCGGGCAGCCTCCCGGACATACAGTCGCTCAACGGCCGAACGCACCGCCGCGCTGTCCGAGGCGTCGGGAACGATGGCGAGCAGTCCTTCCGGCCGGAGTCGCGCCGTGTTCCGCCTCCCCACCCTGACCTCCAGGGGGATCTTCTCCCCGAGGAAGGGAACCGCCCCGCCCGAGGCCCAGATGGGTCCGGGGTCCGCTGCCTTCAGCGCCTCAAGGCGCGCGCGATGCTTCTGGACCCAGGCCCTGCGCTTGTCGAGAAAATCCACGAGAAAGGACTCGGAGACGTTGAGGGGGGCGCGCATCAGCAGCTCGAGATCGGGCAAGAGCTGGAGCGAAACGCTTCGTCTCCGGGTACGAATGAGCTGCGCTTTCAGGCCCTCCGCCTCGATGATTCTTTTCGCACCTGCCGCTGCCTTGTCCATGACCACTCCCGCAGTTGTGATTCTGCACAAAAGATTGTAATCTATTTAAGCGCTCAGCGGTACTCGTTCCCAAGGAGAAGTCAATGGACATCACGGCCCTCGAGAAGGTCGCCCTCAGTGTACGCAGCCTATCCATGGATGCCGTCCAGGCAGCAAATTCCGGCCATCCCGGTCTTCCTCTGGGCTGTGCCGAGCTCGGCGCCCTGCTCTACGGGGAAGTCATGAGACAGGACCCCGCGGATCCCTCATGGCTGGACCGGGATCGCTTCGTGCTTTCAGCCGGTCATGGTTCGATGTTCCTGTACTCCCTGCTCCATCTTGCGGGGTATGGCATAAGCCTGGACGAGATTCGACGTTTCAGGCAGGTCGGGAGCCCCTGCGCCGGGCACCCCGAGTACGGGCAGGCCCCCGGAATAGAGACTACCACCGGCCCCCTTGGGCAGGGGGTCGCCAACGCAGTGGGGATGGCCATCGCAGAGTCCATGCTCGCCGCTCGTTTCAACACTCCCAAGCGCTCCATCATCGATCATCGGACCTGGGTTCTTGCGGGCGACGGCTGCCTCATGGAAGGGGTCAGCGGGGAAGCCTCCTCGCTCGCCGGACATCTCAAGCTCGGCAAGCTGATCGTCTTCTACGACTCCAACGCGATCACGATCGACGGCTCGACCAGTCTCGCCTTCAGCGAGGATGTGGCCGCCCGCTATGCGGCCTACGGGTGGAAGGTACTCCACGGGGACATGTACGATTTCGCGGGACTCGCCCGACTCATGGAGGAAGCCAAGTCCAGCGAGCACGCGGACAAGCCCAAGCTCATCATACTGAAAAGCATCATCGGCAAGGGCTCGCCGAACAAGCAGGGTACGGCCGCGGTCCACGGCTCCGCCCTCGGCGAAGAGGAAGTGGCCAAGACCAAGGCAAATCTCGGCATTCCCGCCGGCGAGAGGTTCTGGGTGGCGCCCGAAGCCAGAAGCTATTTCGAGGAGCGGAGGAAAGCCTTCGCTGCGGTGCACGCTGCATGGAACGCGGACTTCGAAGCCTGGAAGCGGGAGAATCCCTCCCTCGCTGCGGAGCTTTCAGATTTCCTCGCCGGCCGGCCGCGCAAGGCGCTCGACCTCCCCTCGTTCGCGGTCGGAGAGAAGGTCGCGACTCGCGCTGCCTCCGGGAAATGCCTCGCGGCCGTGGCGGCCTCGTGGCCGAACCTCGTCGGAGGTTCGGCGGATCTCACGGGTCCCAACGTGACCCAGCTTCCCGAAGGCGGTGTCTACGGACCCGGTAATCCCACGGGTCGCATGATTCACTTCGGCGTACGCGAGCACGCCATGGCCGCAATTGCCAACGGTCTCTCGCTGCACGGCGGCCTTCGCCCCTTCGTGGCCACCTTCCTCACCTTCTTCGACTACCTCAAGCCCGGTCTTCGCCTGGCCGCGCTCATGAAGCAACCCGTGATCTACATCCTCACCCACGACTCCATCTACCTGGGCGAGGACGGCCCAACCCATCAGCCCATCGAGCAGCTTGCCAGCATCCGCGCCATCCCCAACGTCCGGCTCCTGCGTCCGGCCGACGCCGCCGAAACCGCGGTGGCATGGAGACTTGCCATGGAACGGACCGACGGACCGACCGTGCTGGCGCTCAGCCGGCAGAATCTCGCCGTCTTCGAGAAAGACGACCCCGAGTGGCCGTACACGATGGGTCTTGGCGCCTATGTCGTGCGCAACACTTCGGAAGAGCCCGAGATCGTCGTGGCGGCTTCCGGGTCTGAAGTCAGCCTCGCCCTTGCCGCTCTCGAGAGCCTGGGAGGCAAAGCGGGCTGTACCAATGTGCGCGTGCTCTCCGTTCCGAGCAGGGAGCTCTTCTTCGCCCAGCCCGAGCCCGTCAGAAAGGCCATGCTCGGCAGCTCGGCGCGGGTTGTGGTCGCCGAGGCCGGAGTCGCGATGGGTTGGGAGCGGATCGCCAAGCCCGAGGACATCATGAGTATCGAGCGCTTCGGGGAGTCCGGACCGGGGGAGGCCGTGGCCGAACATCTGGGCTACACGTCCCAAAAGCTGGCGGCCCTGATTTCGCGCTGAGGCAGAACGACGAGCGGGGGACATCGACAGGCCCAGCATGTATAATCCCAGCGTGGAGCCGGATGCCTCCCCTCTCCCCGAGAAGCGGCGCGTGGACGCCGCCTACCTCGACCGTCTCAACCTGCTTGAGAAGTCGGGCGCGCTCGACGACCTCACCCAACTGCGCCAGGAGAATCGCGAGCTCGACACTCTCATCAACGATGCGGCCGGCCTCATTGCCCTGACCGAGATTGACGAGATGATCAACTTCGTCATCTCGCGGCTCCTCGAACGCTTCATACCGAGCCATCTTGTCTTCGTCATCGAAAAGCCCCAGGGCGACGGCTTTTCGCAGTACTACTTCCGCAACCTGAAAAAGGACGAGCAGGGTTTTCCGCTCGAGTACTACGGCCTGCTCAAGGACTTCTTCTCGACCCTGCCCTATCCGCTGGATTTCGAGGAGCTCGAGCGCCGGCTGGGAGAGGACAGTCTCGGAGGCCTGTTCCGCAGCTTCGAGCCCGAGGTGCTTTTTCCCATGAAGGGCCTCGGCGTGCTGTACGGGGTCGTGGTCCTCGGCAGGAAGATCGTCGGCGGGAAGTACACGGAGCCGGAAAAGATGTACGTGGATCGCATGATCCGATTCCTGTCGATTGGCATCCAGAACAGCCTCCACCACGAGAGCTCGATCACCGACGCGAAGACCGGCCTGTTCAACCACCGTCACTTCATGCAGCGCCTCGATCAGGAGCTCAACCGCATCGCCCGGCACGGCAGCCGCGGCGGACTCCTCATGCTCGACGTGGATCATTTCAAGAAATTCAACGACAGCTGGGGACATCTGGCCGGAGACGAGGCCTTGAGCGCCATTTCGGAAACCATAAAGGCGGCCGTCCGATCCGAAGATGTGCCCGCCCGATTCGGCGGCGAGGAGTTCTGCGTCCTGGTCATCGAGTGCGACGAAGCAGCGCTCCTCGAAGTGGCCGAGCGCATCAGGCGGGCTGTGGCGGCGACGAAGATACAGTTCCAAGGCCAGGAACTCGGCGTCACCGTGAGCATAGGCTGCCTTCACCTGGAGGGAGGGGGCCCCTTTGATCCGGAGCTCTGCCTGAGCCGGGCGGACCGTGCGCTGTACCTCAGCAAGACGGGAGGCCGGAACCGCTGCACGATCTATCGGAGCGGCCTCCTGGGCAGGGCGAGCGCGCTGCGGGAGCTGGGCTCAAGACGCTGACCCGTCTCCGTTCCCTCCCTCCGAGTGATCGGCGAGCATCGACCCCAGGCTTTCGCGCAGATCCCGTCTCCAGCTCTTCGGTTCAAGCAGCTCCGCCCCGGGCCCGAGCCACCGGACCAGCTCGAGCGTGGATTCGGGGCTGTCCTCCGCGTAGCTCATGATAACTCGTCCGTCCCCTCCCGTCTCGAAGACGGCATTGCCGTAGAACCAGTCGTGCCTCATGCGCTCCGCCTGCTCGGCATTGAGCCCGATCTTCACGGCTCCGCCCTTGAGCCACCGGTCCATGGCCGAACGCAGCCACTTGCGATCGAGAATCGAGGCCACGTCGAAGTCGCTCACGACGGGTCGCATCCCCGGCCCCGAGCTGATCTCCACCACGCGATCTGCCCGCCACAGCCGGTTCTCCTCGGTCGATCCCCCGGGATTCACGGCGCCCCTCCCCTCGACGACGGGGCTTCCGGCAAGATACCAGCGGTCGCGATCCCAGAGAATGCCGTGCGGCTCCACCTCGCGTTCGGGTTCCTCGCTCCGGTACGGCGAGTGGTACCGTATGCGCACGCGGCTTCTGGTAAGGAGGGCGCGCAGGAAGCGGCTCACGACGGTCGCCTCGCGATCACCGCGCTCCGGCCTGCCGAACTGCGGATCATCGGGCTCATGATGAAGCAGATCCGCCGGGACCCGCTCGAATCCGATAAGCCGCGAGGCATTCGCCATGATTTTCCGGGTTTCCTCGGGGAGCGCGGCCAGAAGCTTGCGCTCGGCAAAATCAGCCTCGGCGGGGAAGGGCATGACCCTGAGCCGCCGGAGAAGGATCAGTCCGAGGAGGAGGGACACGGCTTCTTCCGCGCCGAGTGTCACCGGCGGGAGAAAGTAGCCCTCCCGCATCTTGAAGCCCCCTGATCGTCCCATTTCCACCGAGATGGGGATGCCCAGGCCGCTGAGGACTTCGATATCCCGGTACACCGTACGCATCGATATTTCAAAGCGGCGGGCAAGCTCCTTCGCGGAGACGACCCTCCCTCCCCGAAGGAGGAGGAGCATGCCCATGATCCTGTCCAGGCGATTCATCGCAGTTTCAGACTATGCCACAGCGGCCGCGCGGCTGCCAGCGCCACCATGCGCAGTTACAGCGCCGGGTTGTCCAGCGGACGGGCCGCCCAGGGGACCGTACAGGCCTCCGACAAGGAGCGAGACGGAGAGTCCGCCCGAAGCGGATGTCTCGAAGTTCACACTGCAGGCGCGGGGCGAGAGTAATGAGTCTTTTCTCATGACTGCCTCGGCAGGACGGATCCCGAAATGTCCATTGGCAACCGAGGGAGCGGGGTGGGCAGTCGTTATTGGCCGAGAATGTATGACATCATCTGTCATGAGACCTCGCTACTATCCATCCATGGAGCATGGCATGGAAACGCGAATCGTCGTCGAGGGCAGGGGACCGGTTCTCAATCCGGGGTCGTTCGAGTTCGAGCTGGGCTTGGCCGGTATGACACCCGGGTATGAATGCGGCGAGGAATTCGAGGAAGCGTCGGGCGACCATGCCGAGAAAGGAGAAGGGGAATGGCTGAGAATGCACAGGTGACGGATCTTCTGACCCAGGCGGCGCTCGTTCTCTACGACGAGGCGTACAAGGGACCGTCGGACTCGAAGGGAACCTGGTTCGTGGACAACGAGCCCGACTGCGGCATGCTCGGCATGCTTGAGCGGCTCGGTGCCGATGAAGCGGGCCGCCCGCTCAGGGCAGGCGACCCAGCCAGTGTCGCCAGTCACGCAGGACACCTGCTCTTCGCGCTTTCGCTGGCCAATCGTGCCGCCCGCGGGGAGAATCCCTACCCCACGGCGGACTGGGGACAGAGCTGGGCGACGCGAAGCGTCGACGCTTCCACCTGGCCCAAGCTTGTGGCAGCCCTGCGTGCGGAGTACCTCGCGTTCCGCGACTACATCGCGTCGGGCAAGGCTTGGAAGGATGCGGACATGCTCACCGGGACCCTGGGTCAGATCGCCCACGGCGCCTGGCATCTTGGAGCCATCAGACAGGCGCTCGGCCTGGTGGTGATGCCGTCGAAGTAAGCCGGTGCATGCCGGCTTCGGGGGCCGACCGCGGCCGGAGTGGAGGGAAAAAGGTGGAGCGCGCCGTTGTGGCGCGCCCGCTAGCGCTCCAGCTTCCTGTAGACAATCCGATGCGGTCGGTCCGCCTCGGCCCCCAATCGCTCCCGTCTCCATTCGGCGAATTCGGACCAGTTGCCGTCGTACCAGATCGCTTCGGAGTTGCCCTCGAAGGCGAGGATGTGCGTGCAGACGCGGTCAAGGAACCAGCGGTCGTGACTGACGACGAGGGCCACCCCGGCGAAGTCGTCGAGCGCCTCTTCGAGGGCGCGCATCGTGTTGACATCGAGGTCGTTGGTCGGCTCATCCAGAAGCAGGACGTTGGGACAGTCCTGGACCAGCAGGGCCAGGTTGAGCCGGTTTCTCTCTCCGCCCGAGAGTACGCCGACCTTCTTGGACTGATCCGTACCGGAGAAATTGAACCATGAGCAGTAGGCCCGGCTGTTCACTTCCCGCTTTCCGAGCTTGATGACGTCAAGCCCTCCCGAGAGCTGCTCCCACACCGATTTCTCGGGATCGAGGCGCTCCCGCATCTGGTCCGCGTAGCCGAGCTTGACCGTATCGCCGAGACGGATCGTCCCCGCGTCGGGCTGTTCCTGGCCGGTGATCATTCTGAGCAGGGTCGTCTTGCCCGCACCGTTCGGCCCGATGATGCCCACGACGGCCCCCGGCGGGACCTCGAAGCTCAGGCCCTCGTACAAGAGGCGGCCCTCGTAGCCCTTCGCCAGTCCGGAGGCCTCGATGACCACATTGCCAAGCCGCGGTCCGGCCGGCAGTACGATCTTGGCCTCGCGGAGCTTCTCCTTGCCTTCGTCGGCCAGGAGCTTCTCGTAGCGCTCGATGCGGGCCTTGGATTTCGCGTGCCGCCCTTTCGGGCTCATGCCGATCCACTCGAGCTCCCTCGCCAGCGTCTTCGCCCGCTCGGACTCGCCCTTCTCCTCCATCTCAAGCTGTTTCTTCTTCTGATCGAGCCAGCTCGAGTAGTTCCCCTTCCAGGGGATGCCCTCGCCGCGATCCAGCTCCAGGATCCAGCCGGCCACGTTGTCGAGGAAATAACGGTCATGGGTGACGGCGATGACCGTGCCTTCGTACTGTTGCAGATGCCGCTCGAGCCAGGCCACCGTCTCTGCATCCAGATGGTTGGTCGGTTCGTCGAGAAGGAGAATATCGGGCTTTTTCAGGAGCAACCTGCAGAGCGCCACTCGGCGACGCTCGCCTCCGGAAAGGACATCCACCACCTTGTCCGGGGGGGGACAGCGCAGGGCGTCCATGGCAAAGTCGAGTCGCGCATCGAGATTCCAGGCATCCGTCTCGTCCAGCCTTTCCTGGACCTTGGCCTGCCGGGTCGCAAGCTTGTCGAAGTCCGCGTCGGGATCCCCGAAGGCCTCGTTGATCCTGTCGAACTCCGCCAGAAGGTCGACGATCTCCTGCACGCCTTCGCTCACGATTTCCTTGACCGTCTTGCCCGCCGCGAGCTCCGGCTCCTGCTCGAGGATGCCTATCGTGTAGCCGGGCGCCACGGTGGTCTCGCCCGCGAACTCCGTGTCCCGGCCGGCGAGGATCTTGAGGAGACTCGACTTGCCGGAGCCGTTCAAGCCGATGACCCCGATCTTGGCGCCATAATAGTAGGAGAGATTGATGTCCTTCAGGACCTGCTTCGTGCCGTGCCGTTTGGAAACACGGTACATGGTATAGATGATTTTCTTGTCGTCTACGGTGGTGGCCATGCCAGGACTATAGCAGGGATGCCGGCCGAAGGTGTAGTGCGCAGCAGAGGCCGAAGGGGCAGCCATCCTCAGGACTCCGGGCAGCCGACCCCGCCCGGCGTTCGTGCGTGCGGGATTGGACTATTCCGGGTATCGCTTGTCGATGCGCACTTCACGCATTGGTTGGGCTCGATGCCCACAGACCGCGACCCGGGGAGATCTGCCCTTGAACGGGATCGGAGCCAAACCGACATGCCGAGACGATCGCTGCTTCGCTGGATTCGCCTGACCCTCGTCTTTTCCCGTTCGTTCGTCGCCTGTGCGGTTTGGGCCATGAGCGAGTACTTCTTTCTGGACCTGTACAACCCTTCGATGGAGGAGGATCTCACCAGGGTGCGTGACGGGATCACGCTCCTCGCAAAGGTGATCCATGGGGCGGCCACGACGAACGAAGAACCAAGTTGAGGGGGCTTTCGGATAGGCACCAGGTTCAGCTCGCCGAATCGAAGGGCCGGGAGCAGGCGCTCGCGGCCTCGCTCGAGGAACAGGCCAGCCTGCTGCGCGAAGTTCATCACCGGGTCAGGAACAACCTGCGATACGTGACGAGCCTGGTACATCTGCAATCCGACACGCTCGACGATCCCTCGATCCACGCTCAGTTCGCGAGACTCGAATCCCGGATGCTCTCACTTTTGCCCAGAATGAAGGCCGGCGCGCTAGGGTTTGATCAGCGGCAGCTCGCCCGACACCCCGGGTATCGCGCGCTCGAGGGACGCGGCATCGTGAA
>DATJQN010000395.1:0-7612 GCA_035505775.1 Rectinemataceae bacterium
GCGGGCTGGAATCCCGGCTGGGGCGGGACTTTCCATTGTCTCGATCTTTCCCTCTCCGAAGTCGAGCGGCACCTGCTCTCGATTTTCGATACCCTGATCGAGGAGTGGGGCTATCGCTATCTGAAACTGGACTTTCTCTACGCGGGACTGTTGCGCGGAAGGCATGCCGGAGGAGGGGCAGCGTATCAGCACTACGACCGGGTCATGGGAAGGATCGGCTCAAGGACCCGGAACTCCGGAGGAAAACCGGTCGCGTACCTCGGCTGTGGAGCCGCCCTCGAAGCCTCGTCCCGGCACTTCCCCCTCATGCGTATCGGGGCAGACACACGTGAACGCTGGGAATACGGAGTGCTGCGGCTCCTCGGCTATCCGGGGCGGCCCGCTGCCCATGTCAATCTGGGGCACAGCATTGCGCGCTCCCTGTTCAACGGCACGATCTTCCGCAACGACCCCGACGTGCTGTTCTGCCGGGCGACACGTATCGGCCTGAGCGAAACGGAAAAGGAACTCGTGGCTCTGGTCGCCTTCATGTTCGGATCTCAGATCATGGTTTCCGACTCCGCCACGGGGGCCCGGGAAGGTCTGCAACGTGCCTTCACCCGAAGAATGCTCGCGCTCCACGACCGGCTGGCGGGCGGTCACTACGGGGCGGAACGGCTGGCTCGGGACCGGTACAGAGTCTTCAGCGAGGACCGGAGCGTCGAAGGACTGATCAACCTCTCGGACCGTCACTGGCGAGGCCCGAGCTTCGGCCACAAGCGACCCATCGTATCCCACATGCGCGCGCACGGCTCCGTTGCCCGGTATGCGCCGCATTCAATCTCCTTGTTTGAGGATTGAGTATGGAACGCACTGTATATGTCATCGGTCACAAGAATCCCGACACCGACGCGGTCGTCGCCGCAGCGGCCTATGCAGCACTCAAGCGCGCCCTGGGCATGACAGAATGCCGCGCCGCCCGCGCCGGGGCGGCCAACCCGCAGACCGAGTACATCTTCGACCGCTTTGGCCTTGAGCTTCCGGAATTCCTCCCCGACCTGGTTCCCAAGGTGGAGTTCTATTTTGAGCGTGGAGGCCCCGTTGTGCGCGACATCGCGCCGCTGTGGGAAGCCCTGTCCCTCATGAACGAGGCGGAACACAAGGTGCTGCCGATCGTGGACTCGGACGGCCACTACAAGTCACTGCTGCACTACGGCGCCTTTGCCCAGAACATTCTCACCAAGGTCAATCCGCACAAGAAGGCGGTCGTACCCACGAGCATCGCCCACCTGATCAAGACGATCCAGGCGCAACCCCTCGTCACCTTCGGAGAGGACAACTTCTTCAAGGCCCGCATGGTGGTGGCGGCGCTCGAGACGGAGTCCTTCCGGCAGCATCTGCACGGCGAGCCCGTCGAGAACACCATCGTCCTGGTGGGGAACCGGGAAGATGTCCAGCGCATCGCCATCGAGGCGGGCGTCCGCGCGGTCATCGTCACCAACGGGAACGTCGTTTCCAAGGAACTGCGTGAGCTCGCCGAGGCGCACAAGGTCTCCATACTGATCTCGCCCTACGACACCTCGAGCACTTCCCTCCTGGTCATCTACTCTACGCCCGTCTGGACGATGGGGGACGGCAGCATAGTGGCAGTGCACAAGGGAGACACCCTCCGTTCCGCCCGGGGGGCTATCGCGGCCTCTCCGAGCCGCTCGGTGCCCGTCATCGATGCGGAGGGTCGGGTAGCCGGCGTCATGGCGGAAGGGGACCTCATCCGCGAGCCGAATGTCGAGATCATCCTCGTCGATCACAACGAGCTGTCCCAGGCCGTGGAGGGAGTGGAAAACTACCGGATCCTGGAGGTGATCGACCATCACCGTCTCGGCACCTTCTCCACGAAGTATCCGATCACTTTCATCAACCGGGTCGTCGGGTCGACGAGCACCATCGTCACGGGCATGTATCGCGAAATGCGGGTGCCTCTGCCCAAGAACATCGCTTCCATTCTGCTTTGCGGCATCCTGTCCGATACGGTCGTGCTCAAGTCCGCAACGACGACTGATGTGGACCGGGAGACCGCGGAATACCTGGCGAACATCACCGACCTCGAGATTGCGGATCTCGGCCGCGACATACAGCGTTCGGCCTCCGCGGCCGCCCGCATGCCCGCACACGAGATGATCAGGCTGGACATGAAGGAGTATGCGGCCTCGGGAAGGAAAGTCTCGGTCAGCCAGATCGAGGTGACCAGCACGGACGAGGTCATGGAAAAAGAGGCGGAGATCCTGGCCGCGCTGAAATCGATGCGTTCGGAGGGCGGCTACTTCCTGTCGGCGCTGATGGTGACCGACATAACCAAGCTGACGAGTCTGCTCCTTGTCGACGCGGAGAAGGACTTCATCGAGCTCGTGGGCTACCCGCGGCTCGACGGGAACGTGTTCGTCCTGAAGGATGTGCTCTCCCGGAAAAAGCAGCTCATGCCCACCGTTCTCGAGCTTGTGGAAAAGGCCATGGAGAAATGAGGGCGAGCTGAGCCCGGCTAGGAATCGGACGCGCGACTCGCGCCATGGCATTTCTTGTATTTCTTGCCGCTTCCGCAGGGGCAGGGGTCGTTGCGGCCGATCTTGGGTCCCTCCCGGACGACGGTTTCGGTGATCACCTCGCCCTCGGAATAGAGCCAGAGCCCGTCCCTCCGGACGAACTGCGAGAGTTCGTGATGCTCCTCGCGAAGCCCGTCGAGCACATAGGTGGCGATGAACTCGACCTTCCCGTCCGCGTCGCCCGCTGCGCCGCGGTCCACCTTGAGAATCCGGAGCCCGAGCCAGGTTGACTGTTCACTCCAGCGCCGCGTCGCCTCCACGTCGATGGATTCCCGGCCCTCCGGCACGCAGGTCGATACGACGTAATCCACCGCTCCTCGGACATAGGCGGTGTAGCGACTTCGCATGAGCTCTTCGGCGCCGGCTGCGGAGCGAGTGCCGGCCAGCAGGGGCCCGCAGCAGTCCTCGAAGCCGCGGCCCGAGCCGCAGGGGCAGATATCCATGTCAGGTCCTCCGTTGGGCGGAAATGGCATCAGCGAACCAGGCCCAGCAGTCTCAACGCCAGCATCGCCAGCGAGTTGACAGCCGTGCCGATATGCAGAATGTCGATCTTTGCGTACTGCTGGATGAGGATGATGCCGAGCAGCGCGGCGCTTCCGTAGCGATAGAGCTGGGCCTCCAGGGCTTCGCTGATCTTCAGCGACTGGAACAGCACATGGGAGCCGTCGAGCGGCGGAATGGGAATCAGGTTGAAGACGAAGAGCCCGAAGTTGATGAATACCGCATAGAGGACGGTGTTGATCAGGAGCTCACCGATACCCGCACCCGAGCCCAGGCCGGCCAGCAGGAGGAGCTTCAGGAGCACGGCAAAGATGATGCCGAGCGCGAAATTGGTCAGGGGACCTGCGACCGCGATGAGCATCTCGTCCGTTCGGGGACGGGAGAGACCGGCCCTCGAAAAGCGCACCGGCTTCGCCCATCCGAAGCCGGCGACGACAATCAGCAGGAAGCCGAGGGGGTCGATATGCCGGAGGGGATTGAGGCTCAGTCTCCCCTCCTGGGCGGGAGTGGTGTCGCCGAGCGCCGTCGCGACCCGCGCATGGGCGTACTCGTGACAGACGAGACCGACGATGATGCCCGGCAGGCTGAAGAACACACGCGCGATGTCGAGGGAGGCCATGACTCTGCCTTATTTATGGAGGGCTCCCGCCGCGAGGACGGGGAGGGTGATGAAATTGCCGATCGCGCCGCCGAGGCTCGAAAGGAAGAAGACGAGCAGTATGTGGGTGACGCGATTCCGGTAAAAGCCTTTCAGGGAGCCCACATCCTCCGCGAGTCGCTCGAGGTCGCTGACGCGTGGCTTCCTGAGATAGGCTTCCGCCAGTCCGGCGAACAGCCCGACGCCGACTGCCGGATTGAGCGTCGCGAAGGGAGCCATCACGAAGGACACTACGATTGTGAGTGGGTGGGCCATGCAGAGCGCCGAGCCGAGGGCCGCCAAGGAGCCGTTGAGCAGTATCCAGCGAACAAGGAGGTGGAGACTGGCCTGGGTTCCCGAGCGGAGGAAGCCGAGGGCGATGAGACCGACGATGAGGATCGGTATGGCCCAGGAGGCCACCTTCCCCAGTATGCCCTTGGGCGGGGTCGATTCGATATCCGCAGTCTCGGGGCTCACTTCGCCGGCGGCAAGCCTGCGCAGCCAGCTTTCAATGCCGTCGAGGTGTCCGGCGCCGACCACCGCGACTACGCTTGGCTCCGTGGCCTGGAAGATGCGGGAAGCCAGGAAGCGATCCCGCTCGTCGATGAGCACTTCCTTCACCGAGGGCAGGAAGGCGGCGAGCTCGGCCATCATCTGCTCCAGCTCGTTCTGTTCTTTCAGCTTCTCGATCTGTTCGGCGTTCAGCTTTTCACTGAAGAACGAAGACTCCATCAGCGCCGCCAGGAGTTTTGCGCGATTCCAGAGACCGGACATGGCCCAGGCTCGCTTGAGGGTAACCTGGACATCGCGGTCGCAAAAGGAGTATGGGATCCCCAGTGATTCGGCTGTCCGCACCGCGGCCAGCATCTCCTCGCCGGGTTTTACTCCGACCTCCGTCCCCATGCGCCGCTGGAATCCCGAGAGCGCGAGATTCGCGAGGAGGAGAAAGCCCCGCCCGCCCCGGAGCACCTTGGTGACATCGAGGCTTTCCCAGCTCCTTCCCTCGTTCATCGAGCGCCAGCGGCCCTCGTCGATTTCCACGCATACCCGTTGGGGCCGCTCGTTCTCGATGAGGCCGCGCACCTCTTCGATGCTTTCCTGGGAGATGTGGGCCGTGCCGGCCAATATGATGACTCTCTGATCCAGCTCGATTCTGCGGATGGTCTGCGACATTGCTGTTCCTTGGTTAGGTATGCTGGGCAGCCCACTGTGCCGCCGAAAAGAAGCGTTCTTTCAAAGCGCGATCTCCCGGAAAGGTCGCGGCAGGCACGAAGCCTCCCGCGGAATGAGAATGCCCTCCGCCCGTCCCGATCCCGCTGAGCGCCGCGCGGACCAGCTCGAAGGCCGACAGGCGACAGTCCTTCGAGCGCGCCGACAGATGCACGCCTTCGTCGCCGCTTTCCACGACCACGGCGGCGGAAAGCTCCTCCGCACGCAGGACGAACTCGGCGAGCACGGCGAGCAGCTCCTGGGCGCAGGGTCCGGGGATCTTCGCATAGAAGAGCTCGCCGCGAATCTCGGAATCCCGAAGCGCACGCTGCACGAGCTCGAGCTCCCCTACAGAGAGCACGCTGCGGACCACCATGCTGGCGGTGTCCCAGTCGCCCTGCCTGAACAGGGCGGTATAGGCGTCGAAATCCGCAGGCGAAGCCCTCCGGCTCAGAAAGTCGGTGTCGGATTGTATCCCCGCGAGGAGGGCCGTGGCGAGATGGCGGGGCAGGGGTTCGCCGGCCTCGAGCCAATAGGAATGGACGATCGTCGCGCAGGCTGCGCAGTCCGGGCGAATGTCGAGGAAGGGGGCTGTGGGTTCGCGAACCATACGATGGTGATCGATGATGCCGACGAGGGATCCTTCATAGAGCTCGACATTGCCATTCAGGGGACTCCCGTCCACGACCACGATCTGCGCAGAGGCATCCGAAACGGGAGTGGCCACCAGTTCGATCCGGAGTTCGGCGATCATCCGCAGGAGGCTGCGGCTCCTGATCTCGCCGCGGTAGGCGGGCAGGGCCGATAATCCCCTGCGTGTGAGGAGCTCGGAGAGGGCCCAGGCCGATGCGACCGCGTCGATATCGGGGTAGTCGTGGGTCTGCAGGATGATGGGCGCGTTTCTGTCCAGCACAGCGATGAGGCGGGCAAGCCGGCCCTCCCCGAGCGAACCCGCTTCACGTTCAATCATGCGCCGGCGCCTTGCCCATGCGCCGCAGCTCGGCCTGGAGCAGCCGGAACTCCAGGCTGTCCTTGCGCTTCAGATCGCCGGACTGACCGAAGCATGCCAGCGCAATTTCGGGACGCCCCCTGCAGAGCCAGTACTCGCCCAGATAGAACAGCATGGCTGCCTTGCGATCGAGACCCTTCTCCGACTGGATGAGAGACTCGAGTTCCGAGGAGGTGTCGTTCTGGTCCTGAAGGAGCCGAAGCATCGCCCAATAGATCCCGTTTTTATCGCGGTCGATCGTCGGAGCGACTCCCGCCGCGTAGGCGGAAGCTTCCTTCGCCCTGCCGTCGCGCCAGAGTGCGATGGAGGCCGCGATGGCGTATTCGTACCGGTCAGGCGACTTCCCGTAGGCGAGCCGGAAGTCCGTTGCCGACTCCGACCAGAGTCCGAGTCTGAAGGCAACCGCCCCCGCTGAGTCGAAGGCGTACCAGTAGTCGGGATATAGCTCGATTATCTTCCGGTAGTCGAGGATGGCGAGATCGTCGTGTCCGCCCTGCTCCCTGATACCTGCCCGATAAACATAGGGCAGGAAGTATCCGGGGTCGAGCTCGATGGCCTTTGAAAAGTCGGCCTCGGCCTCGACGCGCCTGCCCTGATCGAGGAGGTAGCGTCCCCGATCCATGCGGAGCCAGGCCGTGGCCGGCGCCTTGGCGACGGCCATATCCAGATCCGAGCCGGCATCGGCGACCTTGCCGAGCTGATATCGGACTCTGCTCCGGTCGTCATAGGCAAGGGCGGATGTAGGGTCGAGTGAAATCGCCGTGCTGAGCTCGGCTTCGGATTCGGCCAGTCTGGATTCCCTGAAGAGCGCCCGACCCAGGCCCAGCGCGGCATCGGAGCTCTTGGGGTTGGCTGCAAGCGCGCGCCGATAGAAATCTTCAGCTTTGGACCAGGCTTTCTGGTCGAGATTGTAGTCCCCCCAGGCGGTCAGCACCCCCTCGTCCTGCGGGGCGGCGGCGAGGGCACGGTCAAGGTACCCGCGGCGAGCGGAATCGTCGCCGGCGAAGCGGGCCAGATTGGCGGCCATGATCAGGGCTTTGACGTTCGCCGGGTCCGTCGAGAGCAGGCCGCTCACCTCGCTGCGCGCTGCCGGAAGCTTGCCCGCCGACACGAGCGCAGAGGCGTGCAACAGGTGCAATTCCCCGGAGTTCGGCTCGGCCTCAATGAGCTGCGCAATCTCGTCGGCGGCTGCGTCGGCCTGCCCCGCGCCGAGGAGTGTCTGGACCTCTTCCAGCGCATGCATCCGCTTTTCTTCGGGAGTCTGCGCGATGACCGGAGTCGACTTTCCCGAAGGGGGTCGGACAGAATCGGTGCCGGGACGCGGGGCACCGGCGCAGGCCGCGATCATAAGGACGAGGGTGAGCGAAGCCGCCGACCGGATGACGCCGGGTGCGGAAGTCGTGCTGGCGCGGTGGTCCCTCATGCTGTATCTCCCCTCTGTGATCGACATCGTCCGCGATGGCAGAGCCAGCGCCAAAACGGCATGAAACTACTCCAATAGGCAGCCATTATACAAGGTTGCACAAGGCCGGGTAACCGGCTATAGTCCATAGCCGCAATGAAAAGCGGTGCGCTTCGTAGGGCGGCGGGAATCACCTTCCTCTATGTCGGCATATTCTGTGCGCTCGTGATACTGCAGTTCTCCCATGGTCCCGGATTCCTCGAGCATATCGGGCGGCT
>DATJQN010000396.1:0-7341 GCA_035505775.1 Rectinemataceae bacterium
CAGGGCTTCGTCCACGAGCCGCTCGAAGAGGGCTGCGTCCTCCAGTGTCGGCACGACAGCCTTCAGGGCAGTCGAGAGGGTGTCCCGTTCGCTGCTCATGCGTTCGATGAAGGGATGGCGTGAAACCGGCGTGACGAGTCCGGAGGGCGGAGCGGAGTCCACGAGGATGAGGCCGCGGGGGCTCATGTCCGGCCTGAGCGCAAGGGCCATGGCCACGGCGCCGCCGAGTGAGTGTCCCAGTATGACGGGACGCCCGAGTTCCAGGGCTGAGACAAAATCGTGCAGGGCATCGGCGTAGCGCCCGATGTCGGGCGGCCCTTCCAGCTGACTGGATGCGCCGAAATTGGGCATGTCCGGAGCGATCGTCCGGCATCCCCCGATCCGCATCACGCGCTCGTACCAGATGTGCGAACCGGTGTTCCCATGGATGAGGAGGAGGGGGATGCCGGAGCCCTCCTCCTCGTAGCCGAGCGATATCGAGCCCCGCAGGAGGATGTGTTTCATTGGCCGCCCTCCTCTGCCGGAGCGAGGCTGCCAAGAAAGGCTCCCACGCGTTCGGCGGTCCCGCGCGGATCCTCGATGACCGCTCCATGTCCGAGCCCGGGCAGGATTTCGAGCCTGGAGCCCGGTATTCCTGCGGCGATCGTCCGGGCGTAGGCGGGCGGCTTCAGGATATCTTCCGAGCCGACGAGGACGAGTGTCGGACAGCTGATTTCCGCGAGGCGCCCTGTCTCGTCAATCTGGAGGAAGGAGTCGCAGAGGGCCGCGAAGGCATCGAAGTAGTCCCTGGGAAGGCCCGTCAGCCCCGCCTCGCGGCTGCGCAGCAGTTCGCCGTGGTCGCGGATGTAGCCTTCCGAGTAGGTCCAGGGCACGATGCAGCGATAGAAGGTCAGGGGATCGACGAGGGCTGCGCTGCGCCAGGCGAGCACTGCCGCGCGCAGGAGGGGCCCGGCCTCGCTCGCTCCGTCGATCACGACGAGGCTGCGGCAGCGCTCGGGATACAGGCGGGCGAAGACGAGCCCCACCTCGGAGCCGTAGGAGGTGCCCACGATATGGGCGGCCTCGATGCCGAGCCGATCGAGCAGTGCGGCGAGGTCCTCGGCGTGGAGCTCCAGCGAGTAGGGTCCGGCGGGCCGCCCCGACAGCAGCTGTCCACGGAGATCGCTCATGAGTATTCGGCGCCCGGCCTCCAGCCCTCCGGCGAAAGCCCGCCAATGGGAGATGGACATGGCGATCCCGTTGAGCAGGACCACCACCTCCCCTGCCGCGCCTGCGATCTCGTAGGCAAGCTCGACGCCGTTGACCTTCACGTGCTCCATGCTAGAGCCCCAGGTAGGAAGCGATCACGTGCGGGTTCTCCTTCAGGCTCTCTGCATCGCCCTCGATGGCGATGGAGCCGTTCTCGAGCACGTAGCCGCGATCGACCGAGCGTAGGCTCTCGCGCACGTTCTGTTCGGTCACGAGGATCGACAGACTCCGCTTGAGCTCGCCCAGTCGCTCAAAGACCTCCGCGACAATCGAGGGCTGCAGCCCGAGCGAGGGCTCGTCGAGAATGAGGAGCCGCGGCTTGGCCATGAGGGCCCGCCCGATGGCGACCTGGCGCTGCTGGCCGCCGGACATCGTTCCGGTCCTCTGGCGGTAGCGGTCGCGCAGCACGGGAAAGAGCGAGAACACAAGCTCGAGCTGGGCCTCCGCGCCTTCCGCCGCGCCGGGGATGTAGGCCGCGCCGAGCTCCAGGTTGTCGGCGACCGACATGGCCGGGAAGAGTTCGCGCTCCTGCGGAACGAGGGCGATCCCGCATCGCGCCACCTCATGGGTCTTCATGCCGGCGATATCCCGGTCTCCGAAGCGGATGCTGCCGGCCTGTGGCCGCAGCATCCCCATGACTGCATTGATGAGCGTGGTCTTGCCGGCGCCGTTGGGGCCGAAGAGTCCGACGGATTCGTCGCCCACGCGCAGGGTTACGCCCCTGAGTACCCGCAGTTTCCCGTAACCGCACTCAAGACCATCTATGTTGAGCGTCACTGGAGGGCTCCTCCAAGATAGGCTTCGATCACGCGGGGATTCTGCACGACCTCGTCGTAGGGCCCTTCCGCGATGAGTTCTCCCGCTTCGAGGACGAGGACGCGATGGGTAAGCTCGCGGATGACCGCCATGACATGCTCGACGACGCCCACGCCGATATTCCGGCGTCCGGCGATGCCGCGGACAAGCGCGATGACGGATTTCGTCTCGTCGCTGCTGAGCCCGGCCATGACCTCGTCGAGGAACAGGATCTCCGGCCTGCAGGCCAGCGCGCGGGCAATCTCCATCTTCTTGATTTCCAGCATCGTGATCTCCGCGACGCTGCGGCCCAGCCCGCCCAGCTCGAGGCTTTCGCAGAGCGCCTCGGCCTCGCGACGGGCCTCCTTCCGGCCGAGCTTCTGTGCGAAGAGCAAGCCGAGCATGACGTTCTCTCGGACATCGAGAGCCTCGAAGGGGTGGATAAGCTGGAATGTCCGGGCTATGCCCAGCGACGAGCGCCGGTGGGCGGGGAACCGCGTGATGTCGCGTCCCTTGAAGGTGATCGTTCCGCTGGTCGGCAGGTGGACACCCGAGACCAGGTTGATGAAAGTCGACTTGCCCGCGCCGTTGGGGCCGATCACCCCGAGTATCTCTCCGCGGGTGAGCTGGAAGCTCAGATCCTTGACCGCGACGAGTCCGCCGAAGCGCTTGGTCAGGCCGGTGGTTACGAGTTCAGACATTGGGCAGCTCCCCCGCGGTGGGGACCGGCCTGCGGGCCCTGGCCCTGCGAGTCCGGAGCCCCCAGAGTCCGTCGGGCATGAAGAGAATGACTACGATGATGATGATGCCGTACACCACGAGATGGCCGTAGGGGATCTTCAGCTTGAGCGTTTCGGCCACCAGGCCGAGGAGGACGGCGCCTATAACCGGGCCCGGCGTCGAATACACGCCCCCGAGGAGTGCCATGGCGAGGGGAAGGAGCGTGTAGTTCGCGTTGAAGGAGTCATCGGGGGCGGCGGCGCCGTACATCTGCAGCTCGATGCCTCCGGCAATGCCCTGCACGAAGGAGGTCACGACGAAGGCGATCATGAGATACTTGAAGATGCCGATACCGCTCGCCCTCGCCTGTACCTCGTTGTTCCGTATGGCGGTCAGGGCATAGCGGATCTTCGACCCCTCGAACCAGGAAGACGCGAGCACCGCCACGAGGACGCCGGCCAGGGCCAGCCAGTAGAGCGCCTGGTCGCTGTTCGTCATGAGCGCCGGAAGCACGAGGCCCTGCGCGCCGCCGGTGAAAGCGCCGCCATTGTGGAAAATAATGCGGAAGATCTCCGCAAGTGCGAGGGTGGTTATTGAGAAGTAGATGGCGCGGAGCCTGAGGATCACCAGACCGAAGAGCGCCGCCACCGCGCCGGCGAAGCAGCCTGCGAGCGGGATCGCGAGCCAACCGGGCAACCCCAAACGGAGCGTCGCGATTGCGGCCCCGTAGATGCCCAGACCGAAGAACCCCGCAATGCCGAAGGACACCTGGCCCGAGCGGAAGAGCATGTCCCACGAGACCGCGAGCGCGAGATAGACGAAGATGCTCCGGGCGAGCGAGAGCGGATAGGGGCCGGCGATGGCGGGCACCGCCTTCGCGAGCAGGGGCAGGGCCGCCGCTGCAGCGATCGCCGCGGTACCGACGATGAAGCCGACGCGGGCCCTCATGCCGAACGCTCCCTGACGGACCGCACGAGAATCGTGACGATGATGATGACGAAGAACACGATGCTCGACCAGTCACGCAGTTCGCGCACGTTGGTCATGATCACCTCTGCAATGCCGAGGGCCAGACTGCCCCAGACGACTCCCGTGATGTTGCCGACACCTGCCATGGCTACGAGGCAGAATGATTTCATGGTGTAGGGCCCCCCTACCGAGGGGAAGATGGCCTGTTTCGTGAGGAAGAGGGCGCCCACCATGCCGATCAGTCCCACGGAGAGCGCGAAGACGAATCCGTAGATGCGGTCCACGTCGATGCCGACGATCGCCGCGCCCCGCGGATTCTGCCCCACCGCGATGGCGGCCTTTCCCGTCCGTGTTCGCAGAAGGAAGAGTTGCAGGCCCGCGGCCATGAGTATCGAGGCTCCGACGAAGATGAAATCGTAGACCCCGAAGGAGTAGGGCCCGATCGTGGCGGAGGCGGTGACGTAGTCGAGGGCAAGTTTCCAGGACTGGGAGGTGAACAGAAGATTGACCATTTGGCTCAGGGCGATGCCGATGCCGAAGGTAAGGATGAGCTGGTTGAGCTCGGGCGCCTTGAGCGCCTTCCTGATCATCAATCGGTAGACCACGAGTCCGAAGCCCGTCATGACCACCGCGACCGGAATCATCGCAACCAACGGGTCGATGCCGAGCGCGCGCGAGCCGAAATAGGTGGCGTAGGCCGCGACCATCATGAACTCGCCGTGGGACAGGTTGACGATATGTATGACGCCGAGGATCAGGGCCATGGGAACCGCGACCGCGGCATAGAGACCGGCGCGCTGTATGCCGTACACCAGGACGGTCGGTTTCCACAGAAAGATGGCGATCGCAACGACGATGCCGAATACCGACAGGATGACTGTAGACCGCTTCATTGCCACCGCCGCACCTTTCGGATGTGATTTCTGCAGTGGAACAGGCGAAGGCGGCCTTGCCGCCTCCGCCCGCTCAGGTGATCACGCCAGCGAGGAACCTATTTCCACGGAGGCATCGGGAAAACGATGGTCGTGGTCGAATACTCGAACGGCCAGATGATCTGCTGCCTGCCGTTCTGCCACTGCAGGATCTTCTGGTTGCGAATGCCCTGGTGCTTGATCACGTTCGAAGGGCTGAAGGTGATGGTCTCGCCCAGGGCCGAGGGATACTTCGTCTTCTCGAGCGCCGCGATGAGCCGGTCCTTGTCGAGGCCGCCGGCGGTCTTTATCGCGTTCGCCAGTATGTAGATTCCGGAATAGGAGAGGGCGGCGAAGTAGCCCGTGGGTGCCACGCCGTAGGCTTTCACGTAGGCATCGTAGAACTTTTTGCTCAGCGGATTCTTGTCGTTGAGCCCGGCGGCCCACATGCCGTAGGACATGACATTCTCCGTCAGCGGCGAGCTCCCGATATCAGCCGGCCATGCCGGAGGCGCCCCGAGGAATATCGGAGGATTGAATTTCATCGCCTTGGCCTGCTCCATGAGCGGCTGGGCGTCGGGCGCATATCCCGCCCAGATGAAGAGGTCGGGGTTGAAGTCCTTGGCGGCCTGGAGCACGCCCGAATAGTCGGAGCCGCCCATGAGCGCGCTCTTGAACGAGGCGCCATCGTACTGGTACTGGTCGCCGTACTGCGTCTTAAGCCCCGCCCACGAACCCTGGCCGAAGGCGCCCTCCTCGTATGCGAGGAAAACCTTCTTGATCTTGACGTTGGCGTACTTGGCCTGGATATCCCTCCAGCCCTGCGCGTAGCTCATGCCCTGGTTGTAGTCCCAGGGATGGAGGTGGAAGTAGAAGTCCGAGCCCGGGCTGGGCCCCAGGGCATTCTCGACCGCCGCTGATGACGCCGCTCCCGTGGCCACGGTGACGACACCATACTTCTTGAGCGTGGGGACGAGGGCAGCCTCAACCCCCGAGGAATAGCCGCCGAACAGGAGGTCGACCTTGTCCACGGTCATGAGTTTCTCGACCGCGGCGACGCCCTTGGCTCCGTTGCCTTCGTCATCCACGACAATGAGCTGGAGCTGGTGGCCCAGCACGCCACCGGCCTTGTTGATCTCGTCGACGGCCAGCTGGGCCGCCTTCGAAGCCTCGACCGAGCCCTGGTCGGCGAGCGGCCAGTGCGCGCCAATCTTGTAGACGCTCTGCGCTCCGCTCGTGAAGATGACCAAAGCCAGGAACGCCACCATCGCTGCGATTCTTCTCATCCCATGCCTCCTTTTGGCCCGCCGGGGCGGACCGCCTCTATCTGAACGCGGCCCTTGGCGAAGGCCGCCGACGAAGCCAGCCGCACATATGAGCAGTGCTTCTCATTCGACGTAGGGTCCCCAGCGCAGCACCGTGGCCGCCCAGACGAATCCCAGACCCGCACCCACGAAGACCACATGGCATCCGTCCCTGACCTTCCCGGCCTGAAGCCCCAACTCCAGGGAAAGCACCTGATCGTTCTGTCCGAGATGACCGTACTCGTCGAGGTAGGTGCTCTGGTCGGGCCTGAGCCCCAGTTCGGCGAGAATCGCGTCGTGGGCACTCCGCTTGAAGTGGAGTATCGCGAGGTAGTCTATGGAGTTCTCCGGAAGACCTGAGAGCCTGAGCGATTCGCGTACGACGACATAGAAATTGGGCATGGTCACTTCGCCGAGCTTCCGCTTGAAGACCTCTTCGCGCGGGACGACGAAGTGTGCGCTCTTGAGGTCGGCGGGGGAGGGGGGCCAGCCCCTGGAGCCGAGAGTGGGCACTACGCACAGCTCGGACAGCGACCCGTCACCCCGGAACGCCGAGGCGAGGACCGCGTTCTTCCCCGCGTTCTTCCTCAGAACTACGGCAGAGGCCCCCGAGCCGATATCCAGCATGAAGCGTGTTTCCTTGACGGAGAGATCGATGAGATCGTTGTTCCGGTAGCCCGATACAAGGAGAACGGTCTCGAGGTCGCCCCTGGTCAGCATGAGAGACTTCGCCACGTCGAGGGCGGCCATCATGGAACCGCACATGGCCTCCATATCGAAGCTCCAGGCCTTCCTGGCACCGATCTGGTCCGCGACATACAGACCGGCGAGCCAGCAGGGATAGTCCTTGTGCTGGGCCCCGCACCAGATAACCAGGTCGATCTGCTCGCCGGAGACCTGGGCGGATTCGAGGGCGCGGCGTGCGGCGGCCAGACCCATGAGTGCCGTAGTCTCGCCGGGCGCAGCGATGGGCTTCTGCCGGACACCGAATTTCAGCGCAATCACCTCTTCGGGAATATCCGTGGCGGCTGCCAGATCGGCGGCCGTCATCCGCGCGGGGGGTATCCATGTTCCCAGTCCAATGATACCGACGTGCATGCGCTCTCCCTGCAAACTGAATCGGTTCTCATTTCAGATACGCCTCTTTTCCCGATCCGTCAAGCGGAAAAGCGATGTTGATGGTGGCTTTGGCACTGACATGGGTCCAATACTCGCCAAATCCGGCATTTTCTTTACTGGGTTACTCCTTTGCGCTTGCCATCTCGGCAATCAGGGGCTATACTGCGGCCGTCGAGCGAATCAGGTCTCATTAGTGGACCTCGAGATTCCGAAAGTGAGGACCGGGTGGCAAGCAGGACTCGGGAGCATCCGACAACCGAGAAACGCCTCATCTC
>DATJQN010000397.1:0-2331 GCA_035505775.1 Rectinemataceae bacterium
CAACGGCTCCTCTCAGGCCCTGAGGATCTGGGCGACGCCGACTCGGGAGATGCTCCTTGAGGAGTGCCCGAACTGCTCTAGCCCGAGCCCATGTCTATCTGGGCGGGCCTCGCCTCACTCCTATCGTATCGGCCGTCTCTGACCCGCACTGACGGCTCGCATTCCAAAGTCTGATTGCCGCGACGTGCTAGACGTTTCGGAGCCGCTCCATTAGATCCGGAGTACGAAGCGGCAGTGCCAGCAAACGCGGCCCGGGCCTGTAGTAGCGACCTCGCCGCGCTCCGACCGCCTCGAGCCAGCCGCTGTTCGCCATCTCGGCCAGCATCGCTCGGGTCCGTCCGGGCGAGAGGTGGAGCATTTCTGCTATCCGTGTAGTCCTAACGGGGGCCAGGCGTGCCGCCAGCAGGATCAGTGGCCATTGCTCGGACCCCGGCGTGTTCTGCACTTCCATGAACAACAGGCCAGCATCATTTGGCAGCGCGTTGACAAGTCGATTACGGACCTCAAGCCGACTCACACAGATCGACGCAAAGTACTCCAGCCAGAGCGTTGCCGAGTGGTTCTCGGGGTCATATCGCGCTCCGTGGGTGGTCTGGAGCACAGTCATGTACTCATCACGACCGGCGCGGATCTCAGACTCGACGTTGAGAAGCTCCGGCGAGCCTATCCCGCCCCGCATCAGCATCAACGATCCCGCAACGCGGGCGGTTCGCCCATTACCGTTCAGCCATGGATGGATGGAAACCACGTTCAAATGCGTCAACCCGGCCCGGATCAAGGGATGGTCGCCCGGATCGCTGCGGAGCCAATCGACCAGTTCGGCCATGAGTGCTGGGAGCCGCTGCCACTCGGGAGGGGTAAAGATGCCTCCGACCGTGACCGGCCCCCGCCGGTACTCCCCACGCTCGTCGTCCTCGAGGCCCGCGATAATCAGCGCGTTCAGTCGATGCAGTAGCTCCTGCGACCACTCGAAGTCGGGCCGCAGTGCGGCCCGGTTGGCGAGGTCCAAAGCCCGGTTGTAGTTCTGGACCTCCAGAACATGGACGGTGCCTGCATCGATGGATCCGCCAGCGAGGACCTCATCTACTTCTTCCGCGGTAATGGGATTTCCCTCGATGCCGGTGCTTCCAGCGACTGTGCCACTGCGAGCCGCCGGCCAGAGGGCGATGTTGGTCCATCGTTGCTGGACGATAGGCTCTTCCCCTGCGGCCGCGCTGTCCCAGCTGTTGAGCAGCGCTCGCAGCCTTGGGGTCAATTGGTAGGAGAGGTGTAGTTCGGCCATTTGTCGACCACGTCACAAGCGATAACTATCGACGAAGTGTGCAGCGTTATCGCTCGCAATGCAAGCGATGGCAATCGCTGGAGGCAAGTGCAAGCGGTTGATCACGGCTTCGACACCGAGCCCCGCGCTTTCGGTCAAGGCGAGCGCGAAACGATGGACTCCATTTGGCCGTGCCTGGTCCGCCGGCGTGCCCAATCCTGCGGAGCCGAGCGTGCCGAGCCAACCGATCACAGGCAAGCGAAGCCATGAAGTCGGCAGATCGAACGGGGTCAATTCAGTTCAGGAGTTCGCCGCGGGTCGATCGAGGAGGCGACGGGGCGAAGGAATGAACCTTCACTTGCACGGACGACTGCACTTCGAGCCGCGCGCTCGCCGGATCCACGACCAGGCCCGCGCCCACGGCCACACGCGGCGCGAGGCCATGCGCATCCTGAAGCGCCACGTCTCCAACGCGATCTACCGAACCATGCTCCGTGACGCCCGCCGATCTGAGAACTTGACATGAGAGCTTCAAGCTCCGGACCGACGTCGTGGGCATCTTTCCTGACGAACCCGCCATCCTGCGCCTGGCCGGAGCGGTGTTGATCGAAGCACACGACGAATGGCAGGCGGGCGACCGCCGCTATCTTGCCGAGGGCTCCATGGCCCTTGTTGACCGCGTCGGCGATGATGGTCACAAGGAGGTGGAAGGAGCGAAGAAGCTGCTGCTGGCGCGTCCTAACGCGACACGATCTACATCGTCGCTGGGATCACACCGGCTCGCTCAAATTCCACCACTCCACGGGGCACGATTCTTACGGACCGATGGAGGAGGCAGTGTTGCGGCGACGGCATGCCAATTTCCGCCGGTAGACGGATGTCCGGGAAAACTGGTTCTCCTCCCACCTGGGCCGGCAGCCTTCGGTCCTACCCAGACAAGAGACGATAGGAGGTGTCGTCGACCTCTAGGTCAGGTTTCCTATTTCTGGCTGCGACGAAAGGCGGTGATCATCAAAAAGGCAGCCGGGTGAGGGAACGCGTCGGCTGGTAGGGGAAGTGTCCCGCAATCA
>DATJQN010000398.1:0-9575 GCA_035505775.1 Rectinemataceae bacterium
ACGTCCCCGGTGTTCACGACGGGACCACGGCAGGTGTTGATGACGCGCGCACCCTTCTTCATCTTCGCGATGGAAGCCGAGTTGATCATGCCGCGAGTCTCGTCGGTCAGCGGCGTATGGAGGGAGAGGAAGTCCGCGGCGGCCAGTACCGCGTCGAGACTCATCATCTCGGCCGCATCGGAGCTGGATACGTACTTGTCGTAGGCCACGACCCGCATTCCGAAGGCCTTGGCCCGCAGCGCCAGCTCGCGTGCGATCCGCCCGATTCCCACGAGGCCGAGTGTCCTGCCGCCGAGCTCGGTGCGTTCGAGCTCCTTCTTGAGCCACCTGCCCTGCTTCATGGAGGAATCGGCCTCGGCGATGTGGTTCGGCATCGCGATCATCATGGCAAAGGCGAGCTCGGCCACGGCCAGGCTCGATGCCTCGGGCGTGTTGTCGACGGCGATCCCCTTCGTCTTGGCGTAGTCCACGTCGATCGTATCGACCCCCACGCCGCCACGGATGATGTATTTGAGCTTCGGGGCCTTGTCGATCATCGCCTTGTCCACTTTCGTCTTGGATCTGACGATGATAACCTCAGCCTCCCCGACACGATTCATGTCAGTGGTGAGTTCGCCGAAGGGCGCGAGCCTTCCGGGCAGATCCGGCGCGAAGGCGTCGGCCAGCAGAATGACCATGAAATCCTCCCTTTGCAGTCTTTGTAGCGGGGTGCTTTGTTTCGATGGCAGAAAACCCTCGACATTTTACCATGCGGATCGCATTAGTCAAGTTCAAGTATTGAAGTGATATATCAGATGTGCGGACTCCTCACATCAGGGTAAGCCCTCGGGCCGCGGCGACCGCACGCAGATGCGGGGCCGCCGCTCGGCGCCCGAGTCTACCTCGTGATTCGCCGGGCCTCCACATAAAATCGTTTCTCGGGCGCCTCCGACCTCGCGCCGCTCGGTCGGGATCGCAAGGAAAAGGTTGTACGAGGTCGCGTTTCCGCGACCCGCGATACGCCCGCCGCTCGGCGCCCGAGGTTAGCGGGTTATCCTTCGTGCCTCCACATAGAAGCGTTTCTCGGGCGCCTCGCCCATGCTGAAGGTCTTGCGGGGCATGACGCCGTCGCGGATCACCGTGCCGAAGAAGCTCGACTTGTCGATGGGCGGCAGGTAGAGGCCGAGGTTGCCCGGCTTCATGGCCAGGGCCTCGAGGCTTTCGCGGCCGTGGATGAAATCGATACCCACCTTCGGGTTTGCCTTCAGGAAGCTGTCGAGGTATTCCTGGATGCTGCCGGCCGCCAGCTTGGCCCGCGGGTGGGGGAAGCTGATGACCCCGGAGCCGAGGGAGGAGTGGAAGGCGACGCGGTGCGCCCCGCCGGTTTCGATCTCGTCGGCCAGGGCGAATGCCCGATCCTTGTCGCGCGTCCGCTCGATGTGGTGCTCCAGATAGCCGGACAGCCCGCCAAGGAACTTTTCCTCATCGACCCCGAAGAGCACGCGGTGGATCGGATGGAAGGGCAGTCCCTCGTCGTAGATGTTCACGAGCTCCACGAGGGCCCAGCGCGCCGGATGATCGGCGATCTGCGGATCCCGGGAGTGCTCCTTCTTGGTCTCCTCCCAGATCGCTTTGGCCGTGGCCAACGAGTGGTTGCCGTCACCGACCGCGAAGAGCAGCACGTCCTCGGTCCCGTAGGCGGACTTGAAAGCAGCCGGGTCCGCGAGATGGTCCAGGGCGAGGGCGAAGCGGTCGAGCAGCGCGGCATCCTTCACCTGCCATCCCCTGATCCGCCCCGATCCGAGCATGAGCTCGAAGTCGTAGAGCTTGGGCATCGTCGCGCGGCGCTCGTACAGCGGCTCGATCAGGCTGCGCTTCGGGTCATCCACGAGCAGCATGATGTGCGGCAGCTCCAGCGGGGCGCCGCGCCTGATCTGCATCCGCGGGGGGAGCCGCTCCACTATCGTTCCCTCCGTGGGCCGAATGAGGGACCGGGACTCCTTGCCGTAGTGATACTGCTCCAGATCCACGGCGATCATGAGGCCCACGCGCGGTTTCTGCTCGTAGGGCGTGAAGCGTTCCACGAGCACGAAGCCCTCGCCCTTGGCTTCGAGCACGCCCTGGGCGAGATAGTCCCTCATGGCCGCCTGGATTCTTCCCACGCGCTCGGCCTTGTCTTCGTCTTCGAGGAAGGCTTCCGGGAAGATCAGGTTGAGGGTGGAGGGAGCCTGACCGACCGTGTCGGCCGCGCGCTTCCAGTATTCGCGCTCGGAGGAGTATTGGTCGCAGGCGACCACCGCCCACTTTGCGAGATCGGTGCCGGGACGGGGCAGGAGGACGTCGGGCAGTCTGATGCCGAGTCTGTCGAAGAGGGCGGAATATGCGGGCATGGGGGCTCCTTGCTATGCGGGACGCGGACGATTCGCGCGAGGGGGAGGCCCGCGCCCTGACATCGCGCCGTGCCTCACCGGGGCGTCCGGTCCCGGTTTGACTGTGTCGCAGGATTATGCCGCGAATTTCACGGCCGGTCAAATGCCAATGTCGGCCCGGGAGCAGGGTCCGTATTCTCGCCTAGCGCAACCCGAGGCGCTTCTCCAGATCGAAGCGCTTCCTGAGCAGCTTCAGGATCGCGTTGTAGACGAGGATCGAGAGGACGATCGCCGCGATGAAAGCCGCGAATATGACGTAGGCCGAGGAGCCCAACCTGAGGAATCTGCCCAACGTGAGTCCATAGATGAACAGAAGTCCGAAGAAGAAGCCGCCCGTGAGCAGGAGGTTCACGAGCGTGGCGGCAAGCATGAAGAGCAGTGTCGAGGCGGCCCTGGTCATGAGGTTCTCCTCAAATCGCTGACTATCAGGGCTGCCGCGAGCAGGATCACGCAGACGACCACCGTGGCGTCGGCGACATTGAAGGTCGGCCAGCGCTCCATGCCGAGCAGTCCGTAGAACTTGACGCTCAGGAAATCGACGACTCCTTCCCTGCGGAATGCCAGGTCGATCGCGTTCCCGATTCCTCCCCCCACGATGCCCATGAGCGCCCACCGAGTGAGCGAAGTCAGGCTCCGGCTCCTGAAGTAGATGACCAGGACAGCGACGACGAGGATCACCCGGACCGAAAAGAGGGGCCAGCGGAGCGGGAAACTGATGTCGGCTCCGACGCTGAACGCCGCCGCGAGATTGCTGGCGTGAATGAGCCAGAAGAAGTCGCCGAAGGCCCGCCAGCCTATGACGCCCAGGGGAACGAAGGCTACGACAAGGGCCTTGCTGACCTGGTCAAGAACGACGACCGCAAGGGCCAGCGCGAGGGGAGCGAGTGGGGCGTGATCCTTGGACATTGTGCTTCCTTATGGCTCGGATTGATCGACGGCGGACTCTTCCGCCGCCCGAAGGCAGCTGCCTGGCAGGTAGCGGCTCATAGTCCCGTGGGCAGGTCCACGAACAGGGTCTGGATTCCGGTCTCGAGGGCGAGCCGCTCGGCCACGGCCTTGACCCCCCAGATCTCCGTCGCGTAGTGCCCCGCGGCCACGAAGTTGATGCGCCCCTCGAGGACGGCATGGTACACGGAGTGGGAGGGCTCTCCGGTGACGTAGAGGTCCATGCCCGCCTCGATGGCCTGGAGCACCTCGAAGGGCGCTCCACCCGAGACAACTGCGGCACGGGTTATCGCTGCCGGCCCGGCAGGAATCACCGTTCGGGGGCGGGAGCCGTCCGGAAGGAGACGGCGAATGGCCTCCTCCAGGTCTATGGCCGGGTCGATCGTGCCGCCGAAGCCGAGCAGCTTCCCCTTGTGCTCGCCGAAGCCCGAGACGGCTCCCAGACCCAGCATCCGCGCGAGCACGGCATTGTTGCCGAGCTCCGGGTGGGCGTCGAGGGGGAGGTGGCAGGCATAGAGGGCAAGATCCGCCTCCATGAGCAGCCGCATGCGGTCGAGGTGGGACCCTGTGACGGGGATGCTGTCACCCCAGAAGAGGCCATGATGAACGAAAAGGACCTGGGCTCCGGCGGTCGCCGCCCGGCCTATGGTCTCCGCGCAGGCATCCACGGCGAAGGCCACGCGCTCGATGCGCCCGCCGCGCCGCCCTACCTGCACGCCATTGAGGGAATCGTCGATCGAGCGGAACCCGTCCAGGTCCAGAATCGAGCGGCACCAGGCGTCAAGCTCCCTGAGATCCATGCGCGGCAGTATAGCCGAAGGCTCGGGCTAAATAAATGGGCCTCCCGGGGAAGGAGGCAAACCCCGGAAGGCCCGCGAAGGATCGGATCCTGTCGCGCTCTCGTGCGGTTGTGGGGACGACCGCTCCCACAACCAAATCGCCAAATTAAGAGTATCTAATAAATCAAAAACCGTCAAGCTCGGAGCGTCACTGGAAGCCAAATAAGGAAGAATCAGTAGGACCGCTCGAGAATTTCCAGCAGCTCCCGGTCCTCGAGGCGGATCGGATTGCCCTGAGTCGAGCTCGCCACCTTGGCACGCTCGATGACAGCAGGGAAGTCACCCTTCCCGAGGCCGGTTGCCGAGAGTCCCCGGATCCCGATTCCCTTTGCGAGCTCGGCGAGGAGTAGGGGAGCCTCCTCCGGTGGGACCGCACCGGGTTCAGCCTCACCGGCTGCCGCCTCCCGGGCGGCCCTCAGCAGGAGGCCCACCTCCGCGTACCGGGCCAGGCCCGGATTGGAGGGCTCGCGCTCGCGCATCGCCCGGATGTTCGCCGCCGCCACGGCAGGAAGAAGGGCCGCGCAGATCGCTCCATGGGCGGCGCCCGTCACGCCGCCGATGGGCGCCGCAAAGCCGTGTACCAGGCCCAGCCGGGAATTCGCCAGTGCGAGGCCGCTGAACAGGGCCGCGAGGGACATGCCTTCCCGCGCGTCCCCGTCCAAACCGGAAGCGACTGCCCGCGGCAGAGCGGAGGCGGCTCTCCGGATGCCCTCGCGACAGAGGGCATCGGTGAGAGGATTGGGTCGGTTGCATACAAAGGGCTCGACAAGCTGGGTAAGCGCGTCCATGCCCGTGCTTGCGGTCACCTGGGCGGGCAGCCCCATGCAGAGCTCGGGATCCACGAGGGCCAGCCGTGGCAGCATGGTCGGCGACCGCAGGCTGACCTTGACCTGAGACTCCGCCGACGAGAGCACGGCGTTCCTGGTCACCTCCGAGCCCGTACCGGCCGTGGTCGGAATCGCTATGCAGGGCAGGGCGGGGACGACGAGACTCTTCCCGCCGCCGATCAGCTCGGCGTAGTCGAGCGGGTCGCCCGGATTGGCGAGCAGGGCGGAGACAGCCTTGGCGCTGTCCACCACCGATCCCCCGCCGAAGCCGATGACCACCTGGGCATCGAATGGCCGGGCTTCGGCGAGCAGGGCTCTCACCGCCTCGAAACTCGGTTCCCCGCGCACCGTCTTCACGGCGATCTCCGTGCCGGCAGCCCGCAGCAGCTCAAGGAGCCGGGCGGCGCGCGAAGGCTCCGACCCGCAGATGACCAGTGCCCGCGTTCCGAAGGCCGCGGCCGCGGAACCGATTCCGGCGAGCGAACCGCGGCCGAACTGTATTCTGGCCGCGCTCGCAAACTCGAAGGAGAGCATCACGCTCCGTCCACGATTCTGTAGCTCGACCGGGTCCGCGGCTCGGCCATGAGGGCCTCGGCCTCCTCCTTCCAGCGCAGATAATGCGCCGTCTGCCGATGACGCGCCTGGGCCTCGTCATCGCGGTACACCTCGATCAGGGCGAAGTGGCTCGGGTCCTCCTCGTCCTGAAGCAGATCGAAGCTGGCGATCCCCGGTTCCTTGACGCTCTCGGCAGCGTTGGCCAGCGTGGCCGCCTGGAACTGGGCCACCGACTCGGGTTTGACTCTCACGTTGACGATGAGAACTCTCATGATTCGCCTCCGGTCCCGGAATATTCGCCGCGACGGTCGCGGCGGCATCGGCGGGCGCTGCCGGCCCTCCGGATCTCAGATGTCGCTCAACTCCACCCTGTTCCTCCCCGCTGCCTTGGCCCGGTAGAGCGCGTCGTCGGCCGCCCGCAGATAGAGGTCGAGGGTCTCGCCCTCCGCCGGGAGGGCGGCGTGGACTCCGAAGCTCGCGGTGATCGTCACGAGTCGGGACTCCCACGCGATGGGCTCCGAGGCGATGCGCACGAGCAGCCGCCCGGCGACGAGCCTGGCCCCCGCGACCTCCGTGTGCGGAAGCAGGAGGGCGAACTCCTCGCCGCCGAAGCGGCAGAAGAGGTCGGTGGACCGCAGCATGTCCTTGCAGCGCGAGCAGACGACCCTGAGCACTTCATCGCCCGCCGCATGGCCGTAGCTGTCGTTGACCGCCTTGAAATGGTCGAGGTCCATCATGATGAGCGCCACCGAATCCATGTTCCGTCTCGCGAGGTCGAGATCGCGTGCCGCGAGTTCCTCGAAGCGGCGCCGGTTCATGGCCCCCGTGAGGCCGTCGAGCGTGGCCTGGGCCTGGAGCTGGTTCAGCAGCGCCGAGGTCTGCGTGATGTCGGCCAGGAGGACGGCGTTCCCCACCGGGCGTCCGCGGACATCGGCGACGGAGAATGCCTCGGCCCTGATTTCCAGGTCATGCTCCTCTCCGAGTCCCTGGAGTTCGCGCTCGCCCCGCCCCTCTGCCATGAGGGACCGCAGATCCCGGAAGCGCGGATCTTCGAGCGCGAGCGCCACCGCCTCGGCGGGACCGGATCGGCGCAGTCCGAGCAGCCTGGTGGCCGCTGGATTGCAGTCCAGGAAACTGCCCCGCAGGTCGGCCACGAGGACACCGTCGCCCATCGTCTCCATGACCCGTTCGCGGGCGGCGCCGACCACATCCAGCAGATTCCGGCTGAAGAGGGCCCACGCGAAAAGCGCTCCGGAGACCGCGATGGCGTAGGGCCCCAGGTCGATGTCCTTCGGCCCGACTCCGAGGAGGTACGCAAGCTCAGCCAGCCAGGGCACGACGGATCCAAGCACCGCTATGCGGGCGTTGGCCCGGTACAGAGCCGAGGCGCGACGCGCGTACGCGACGAGCACGGCGACACCCGCCAGGAGCGTGACGGACATGTAGACTTGGTGAATCCAGAATCCCGCGGCCCGCCCGGAAGTGAATAGCATGACCCCGCGAGCGCTTACGGTTCCCGGATCGCGATAGAAGAAGGAGAATCCCGAAGGCAGCTGCTGGAAGAGGATGACGGCGCAGGGCTCGACAAGCAGGGCAAGCACCGGCAGCACGGGAATGCTTCGGTGCCCGGAAAAGCGGAGCGAAAAGATGAGCCAGAGCGGCCCCAGGAAAACACTTCCCAGGTACTCGACCTTGATCCACCCGACGATCGCGGCGAGGTCGCGGCTCGCATGCTCCATTCCCGAGGCTGCGACGTAGATCCCGGCCGCCAGAAGGAGGAAGCCGAAGGGCAGCGACCCCGGCACGGTTCCCCGCCGCAGGAAGGCGAAGAGCGCCAGCATGCCGCAGGCTCCGCCGATGACGAGCGGCAGGGCTGAGAGGAGGCTCCATTCCCCCATCACCTCATCCTTCCCCCCAGGTGGGCTTTCCTGCTCGCGGCAGGCACCGTGGGCGGCGGGGAGCCTCGGCCCCCCGTCGCGCCTATCACGGAATTTCGGCTATCAGTTCTTTCAGATACGGCTTCTTGTCCAGGTCCCGGACGAGTCCCTCCGCTCGCGACTTGTTGACGTAGCCGCGCTCCTGGAAGCTGTAGCGGTAGTTGGTGTGAATGTCGTAGGTGCCGTTGTTGAGCGCGTATGCGTCCTCGGTCATGACGAGCTCCTCGTCGGTCGGTATGACGAAGACCTTTACCGCGGAGCCGGGGCCGGTGATGTCGAGCTCGGCATTCCTGCATTTTGCCAGATCGTTCTTCTTCTGGTCGACCACGATACCGAGGTTCTCGAGCCCCGCGGTGGCCAGACGCCTCGTGACGGGTCCCATCTCTCCCACGCCGGCCGTGAAGATGAGGGCGTCCACTCTCCCGAGAGCGGCGTAATAGGCGCCGATGTATTTCTTGATCCGGTACGACTCGAGCTGCTGGGCCAGGAGCGCGACCTGGTCGCCCTTTTCCGCGGCCTGTTCGATGTCGCGTCGATCCGCCCATCGGCCGGTGATGCCGAGCACGCCGGACTCCTTGTTGAGTTTCTTTTCCACGTCCGCGGCGGTCAGCCCGGCCTTGCGGATCATGTGGAAGATGATGCCCGGATCGATGTCGCCCGAGCGCGTGCCCATGACGAGCCCCTCCAGGGGCGTGAGGCCCATCGACGTGTCGTAGGAACAGCCGTCCTTGACGGCGTTGATCGACGCGCCGTTGCCGATGTGCGCGATGATGACGTTGGTCTCGAAGGGGTTCTTGCCGAGCAGCACCGCTGCACGCTTGGCATTGTACAGGAAGCTCGTGCCGTGGAATCCGTAGCGCCTGACCATGTATTCGTCGTACCACTCCCGCGGAACGGGGTAGGTGTAGGCCCAGGCGGGCATCGTCTGATGCCAGGCCGTGTCCATGATGGCGCACTGCGGGACGCCCTTCAGGACTGCCTGCGCCGCCTCGACACCCATGAGGTTTGCCGGGTTGTGCAGGGGGGCGAGATCGTTGAGGGACTTGAAGGTGCGCAGGAACTCGTCGTCGATGAGCGAGGAGCGCGCGAACTTCATGCCGCCGTGCACCATGCGGTGGCCGACCGCCTTGATGACCGACATGTCGGGGATGACGCCGCAGCCGCCGTGCACGAGGGTGTTCAGAATGAGCTCGATGGCGACGGTGTGGGTCGGGCATTCGTGGTTGGCCACGTAGTCGGGCATGCCGCGCGGCTTGTGCGTGATGGAGGAGCCGCCGAGCGTGACCCGCTCGACTATGCCGGTGGCAAGGACGTCCTTGTGGTCCCAGTCGTAGACCTGATACTTCACGGACGAACTGCCGCAGTTCAAGGTGAGGATGACCATGATTTCTCCTTAAGAAAATGGGCGGTCCGGTCATTGTAGCACCGCATCCCTGCTTGGGCAATCTCCGGAATGCCTCAAGCAGGGAGAAAGGGGCTACTGCGTGTCGCTGATCGTCTGGACCGAGGAGAAGATCGAGTCTGCGTCGCTTCCTTCGTCGAGCGAGGAGGAATCCTTGGCCATCCCGATCATGGCATGGACGGCACCCTTGCTGATGAAGAGCCTGACGCGCAGGTAGGCCTTGCCACCCTGGGCCTTCGTAGCCGTGCCGCTGAGATCCTGGGCTGTGATGCCGTCGGCGTCGAAGGGTCCCTGGGAGGCCGTGAGCGAGGCATCGACCCCGACCTCATCCTTGAGGAGCTTTTTCAGGGCCCCGGCAGCGCTTGCGAACAGCGCAGGTCCCTGGCTCTCGGGATCCGCCCTAGCCGGCAGGGTGTAGGCGGTGGCAAACAGCACGATCGTCGTGCCGTCGGGGCTGAAGACGCCCACCCGGGCGGAGGCATCATTCTCCTGCAGCTCCCAGTCCTTCGGATAGTCGAAGGACAGCCCCGAGCCGTAGTGGTCATAGTGGGCCGGGCCGCTGTCCTCGTCGGAGTACGATTCATCCGAGGAGCTCGCGACCGAGCTGTCAGCCCAGTCCTCGCCGAAGGAATTGTCCGTGAAGCTGCAGTCGTTGGTCTCGG
>DATJQN010000399.1:0-6482 GCA_035505775.1 Rectinemataceae bacterium
TGTCCTCCTGCAGGCTCGTCAGGGAAACGAGGAGCATGAAGCCCGTGACGCGATTGAGCCTGCCCCATAGTTCAAGGTCCCGAAGAGCGAGCTTGGACTTTGTCATGACCATCGCACAGAGCCTTGGACTGGCAGGCGATGCGTGGTTCTCGTACAGCTCGAGCGACGGTACCTGCCGGTCGTCGCCATGCGGATAGCGTGCGAGCTGTTCGGCGCAGCGTCGCACAAGTGCAACGCGACCCTCCGTGGGTTGGTAAGGATCGGTAACTCCCGAACCGATACCGATGATACCGCTTTCCCTGAGTCGCGGCAGCTCGGCCCTGAGGAGCTCCGGGATATCCTCGCGTATCACGATATCCCGCTCGAACTGGCCCTCAACGAAATACCGTTCAGCCCGACCATCACAGTAGAGGCAACCATGCTCGCAACCCGTATAGGGCGCAAGCCGGTACAGGCTGTGGGTGAAGGAGTCGGGAATAGTCGCCGTGCCGAGGGCTTTGGAGGAGTGAAGGATTCGGACTCCCATCGCACAACTATAGGCCTCCTCCCTGTTATCCGGCAACGAAGCAATTCTCAAGAATTTCGCATCGTTTCTGTTGACAGTAACCGAATATCTCGGGTATACGTTACTATCCAGAGAAACGAATGGAGGTTCCTATGGATGATCGAGTCGTTCTTGCCCCTTCCGAGATGCCGCGAGCCTGGTACAATCTCGCGGCCGACCTGCCGACCTCCCCGCTCCCTCCGCTTGGGCCCAACGGTGCGGCACTGAGCCCCGAGCAGCTCGCCGCCGTCTTTCCGATGGCTCTCATTGAACAAGAGATGGCCAGCGAACGGTGGATCGAGATTCCCGAAGAAGTGCGGGACATCCTCTGCCGGTGGCGGCCGAGTCCCCTTCACCGGGCCCGCGCTCTGGAACGCGCATTGGGCACCCCGGCTCGGATCTATTACAAGAATGAAAGCGTGTCGCCTGCCGGCAGCCACAAGCCCAATACCGCCATAGCCCAGGCCTACTACAACAAACGCGAGGGAATCACGCGCCTGGTGACGGAAACCGGCGCAGGGCAGTGGGGTTCGGCACTGTCCCTCGCCTGCTCGCTGTTCGGCCTTGAATGCAAAGTCTACATGGTGCGCTCGAGTTTCGAACAGAAACCCTACAGAAAGCTCATGATGGAAGCCTGGGGCGCGACCTGTATCCCGAGCCCGAGCGAGTACACGGAGTCGGGTCGGTCGATACTGAAGCAGGATCCCGACTCCCCGGGAAGCCTCGGCATAGCCATCAGCGAGGCGGTGGAGGAAGCGGTCGGCGATTCCAGTGGCAGGACACGATATGCCCTCGGCTCGGTCCTGAACCACGTCATGCTACATCAGACGGTGATCGGGCTCGAGGCCAAGGCCCAACTGCTGAAGTTTGGCGAGCGAGCGGTGGACCGTGTCGTTGCCTGCGTGGGCGGGGGTTCGAACTTTGCCGGCTTGGCCTTCCCCTTCATCAAGGACAAGATCGAGGGTGCGGAGCTGGATATCATCCCTGTGGAGCCGGAATCCTGTCCCACGCTCACGAGGGGCAGCTTCTCCTACGATCTCGGTGACAGTGCTGGAATGACTCCGCTCCTGCCGATGCATACACTCGGGCACGCCTTCGTTCCGCCCCGGCTTCACGCGGGCGGACTGCGCTATCACGGCATGTCACCGCTCGTTTCGCAGTCGGTGATCGAGGGTCTGCTCGCGCCGGTCGCCCTTCCCCAGCTCGAATGCTTTGAGGCTGCTGTGCTGTTCGCCAGGACGGAGGGAATCATTGTCGCGCCTGAAACGAGCCACGCCGTCGCCCAGGTCGTTCGAGAGGCGCGACGCGCTACGGAGGAGGGCCGCGAACGGGTGATACTGTTCGGCCTTTCGGGACACGGACTGCTCGACCTGAGCGGCTATGCAAGCTTCTTTGAAGGTCAGCTCGAAAACTATCGGCTTCCGCAGGAGGCCATAGAGCGTGCCCTCGCCTGCACGCGGGACTATCCCGAAGCGCCGGCCAGACGCTCGGGTAGATGGCCTTCGGTGGCCGTCAAGGTTCCTGAGAAGGTCGGTGAGGTCTGAAGTATCGGGAGGCGGAGCCGAGGGGCCGCTCCCCGACGATATGGGCGCACAGGTGTTCGGCTATGGTGGCGATCGTCTCGGCCCCGAGTCTGACATGGCGCATGCGCTCGATTTCCCCGCGGAGGCGTTCTGCCTTCGCGGGGCCGACGAGCGTCAGGACTTCGATCCGGTCCTCGTCCGCAGCGGCCTGGAGCACGGCAGCCACGTCACGGTCCTTCGTATTGAGCAGGCGGGATTGGGCGGTGGCCCGGCTCACCGAGCGAACGGCATCCATGAAACGGGCCGCAGAATCCGCCGCTGCAGTTCCCCGGATCATGGTTCAGCGAACCGCCTTCTGAAGGGCGGCAGCCTTGTCGGTCTTTTCCCAGGAGAATATGTCCCTGCCGAAATGGCCATATGCAGCCGTCCGGCGGTAGATCGGCTTCTTCAGGTCCAGCGTCCTGATGATGCCCGCGGGGTCCAGCTCGAACACGGTTCGAATGGCGGCGGCGATCACGTGTTCGGGCTCGGCGCCCGTTTCGAAGGTGTCGACCATGATCGAGACGGGATCGGGGACGCCGATGGCATAGGCGAGCTGGACTTCGCAGCGCTCTGCCAGTCCCGCGGCCACGACGTTTTTTGCAACATACCGGGCCATATAGGCTGCCGAACGGTCCACCTTTGACGGATCCTTTCCCGAGAACGCCCCTCCACCATGTCGGCCCATGCCGCCGTAGGTGTCGACGATGATCTTCCGGCCGGTGAGACCGGTGTCGCCCATGGGTCCGCCGATGACGAAGCGCCCCGTCGGATTGACGTAGTACTTCACGTCGGGCGACAGAAGGCCTGTCGGCCCGAGCGTGGGCTTGATGATCTCGTCGATAACCGTTTCGCGGATCCGCTCGTACGGAATTTCGGGGTCGTGCTGATGGGAGACGACCACTGCATCGATGCGGACCGGCTTGTGTCGATCGTACTCCAGCGTTACCTGGCTTTTTGCGTCGGGTCTGAGCCAGGGTATCGCCTTTGACTTGCGAAGCTCGCTGGCCCGCTGCAGCAGTCTGTGGGCGAAGGTGATGGGAGCAGGCATCAGCTCAGGGGTCTCGCTGCAGGCGAATCCGAACATCATTCCCTGGTCTCCGGCTCCTTGCCTGCCGGCGAACTCCTTCAGTCCTTTTCCCGCCACGCCTTGGTCGATATCCGGAGACTGGGCGTGGATCGCGGTGAGCACGGCCATGGACTCGTAGTCGAGGCCGTAGTCAGGATTGACATACCCAATGTCGAATACAACGTCGCGGGCGAGCTTCTGTACATCCACATAGGTTGTCGTGGTGATCTCGCCGCCGATAAGGACCATTCCGGTCGTGGCATAGCATTCACAGGCGACATGGCTCTCGGGGTCGTCGGTGAGGCAGGCGTCGAGCACCGCATCCGAAACCTGATCGCAGAGCTTGTCGGGATGACCCTCACCCACGGATTCCGAGGTGAAGAGGTATTTGCTGTCTTTCATTGCGAGCTCCTTTCATGCAGAGACCCGGGTCGCGAGCTCCGGCCTCAATAGCGGTAGGTATCGGCCTTGAACGGCCCGGCAACTGACAGCCCCAGGTACTCGGCCTGCTGCGGATCGAGCCGGGCCAGTTTGGCCCCGAGCTTGTCCAGGTGAAGCCGGGCGACCTCCTCATCCAGTTCTCTGGGGAGAACGCGTACGCCGGGCCTCGCATCCGCGCGCTTGGCCCAGAGATCCACCTGGGCAAGAACCTGATTGCAGAAACTCGCCGACATGACGAATGAGGGGTGTCCCTGGGCGCAGCCGAGATTGACCAGTCGCCCTTCCGCGAGGAGGATGATCTCCTTGCCGTCGGCGAATATCCACCGGTCGACCTGGGGCTTCACCTCGGCCTTCTTGACGCCCGGGATCTTCTTGAGCCCAGCGACGTCGATCTCGTGGTCGAAGTGACCGATGTTGCAGACGATGGCGCCATCCTTCATCCGGGACAGATGCGCGGCCGTAATGACGTTGATGCAGCCCGTCGCGGTGACGAAGATGTCCGCCCGGGCGACAAAGTCATCAATTGGAGCAACTTCATAGCCCGCCATCGCGGCCTGGAGCGCGCAGATGGGGTCGACCTCGGAGATGACGACCCGGGCGCCCATGCCGCGCAGACTCTCTGCACTGCCTTTGCCGACGTCACCGAAACCGCAGACGACCGCGGTCTTCCCCGCGATCATGACTCCCGTGGCGCGCTTGATGCCGTCGAGCAGCGACTCCCTGCATCCGTAGAGATTGTCGAACTTGCTCTTGGTGACCGAGTCGTTGACGTTTATGGCCGGCACGAGGAGACTGCCCTCCCGCTCCATGCGGTACAGTCGGTGAACGCCGGTCGTGGTTTCCTCCGAAACGCCGTACCATTCCTTCGCGACCCTGGTCCACCAGCCGGGACTGTCCGCTTTGTGAGTGCGGAGGCAGGCGAGGAGGGCGGCCTCATCGTCGCTCGAGGCGGGGGTCTCGAGTATCTCGGGCTTCTGCTCGGCACGGACGCCGAGATGGAGCATGAGCGTGGCGTCGCCGCCGTCGTCCACGACGAGATTCGGCCCTGCGCCGCCAGGGAAGTGCAGCGCCCGATAAAGAAGCTCCCAGTACTCATCGAGGGATTCGGCCTTCCAGGCGAAGACGGGGATGCCGCTCGGCGCCTCCGTGCTGCCATGACCGACCACCACGGCGGCAGCGGCCTGATCCTGCGTCGAAAAGATGTTGCAGCTCGCCCAGCGAAGGTCCGCGCCGAGCTCCTTGAGCGTTTCGATGAGGACGGCCGTCTGGAGTGTCATGTGAAGGCTGCCGGTGATGCGGGCGCCTGCGAGCGGTTTGGTCGAACCGTAGCGCGCACGCAGCGCCATCAGGCCGGGCATCTCTTTTTCGGCGAGCTCGATTTCGCTGCGACCCCAGGCCGCAAGGCCGAGGTCGCGGACATGGAATTCGAGCTTCTGTGAGGAATCTGCGAACGAAGTCTGATTTGGAAGACGGGAATGCATGGGGAGCCTCCTTTTTAGCCTGCATTTCTTTACCGCCCGCAATAGGGACCAAATCGGCGGTGCCGCCCGAAGCCGAGGGACTCGGGCGACAGCTTAAATATCGACAGATAGAACTCGGGAATCAAGTACCCGGCGCCGGGTTCGGCGGAGGCGTCTGCGCCTCATCTTGCGCTATACTTCCGGCATGAATCGGATAGGTGAGCAGCCGTGACTGTGCGACGCACCCGATTGGCTTTGGTGTTGCTCGTGCTAGGCTGCATGATGGTCCTCCAGGCGGAGGCTCCCCTCGGGGTTACGGGTTCCAAACGGGCTCGGGGTACCGTGGTGACCCTGGCACTGAGCTACGAAGGCACACCCTACCTGTATGGAGGAAGTGATCGAAGTGGGATGGATTGCTCCGGACTTGTGTACCGCGTTTACCTCTCGGCGATGGGCATCGCCCTTCCGCGCACTGCGGCCGAGCTGTTTCGCTTCTGCGAGCCGATAAAGCCCACGTCCCTGCAGCCCGGCGATCTCGTTTTCTTCAACACCACCGGACCCATCGCCCATGTCGGCATCTACGAGGGGGAGGGACGCTTCATCCATTCCGCCTCCGAGGGGACTCCGACGGGCGTCATGGAGTCCCGGCTCGACGATCCGTACTGGAGACGCAGTTTCGCGGGTGCGGGCCGACTCCTTCCGCCGACCGAGTATCTGGGCTTGGTGCTCGCCGCGGAACTTGGTCCGACCTTCGGCGCGGAGTCCTTCCTTCGTGGGCTCTCGGGATCCCTCTGCCTCGCCTATCCGGTGGGCGGCATCGAACCGGGAGTGGAGCTGCGTCCTGAATACGACGGGACGCTCGGCGTCACGCGTGTCACGGGAGCGATCTCGCTCGGCTTCGGCAAGAATTTTCGCATCTTCGTCGGGCCGGCCCTGACGCTCGGAACTCCCGTGCTGCATGTGGCATCGGGCGACCGCACCTACGAGGCGGACCGCGGACTGGCCGCGACGCTTGGCGCGACCTGGACGCCCATACGGTTTCGCGCCGCAGGCCAGGACTGGGGGCTGTATACGGAGATCGTGCTCGAGGGTTACGGCGCCCGTGCTGACCAGAGCCGTGACACCTACGCAGACATGGCAGCAGGTATACGGGCCAGTGCGGGACTGCGAATCAGGCTCGGTTTCTAGGCTGCGGTTTTACACATTTCGGATTAGAAACTATACTCCTCGTATCCGCTGCGAGGAGGGCACTCTCCCGTGAAAGAAAGCTACATTCTTGCGCTCGACCAGGGCACCACCTCATCCAGGGCGATCGTGTTCAACCGAAATGGTGTCATCATCGGAGTCAACCAGATACCCTTTCAGCAGATTTTCCCCAAACCGGGATGGGTGGAGCATGATCCCGA
>DATJQN010000400.1:0-3355 GCA_035505775.1 Rectinemataceae bacterium
GGCCGCAGTGACGCGGTACACGCCGCCGGGAATGGGACGGAGGAGCCCGCCCCGCCCCACCACGGCAGTGAGCCGTTTCAGGTCGAAGGCGCGCTCCGCGAGGGCGCTCCGAATGTGGCGCTCCCGGAACTCCTGCTGGGACGCAATTGTCGGAAAAGCGCCAATCTCGTCGCAGGTGTGGGCTACGTTCTGGCTGAAAAGCTCCTTCTCATCCTCGAACACGGCGATTTTGGTAGAGGTCGAGCCTGGATTTATAGTCAGAATCGTCTGGGGCATTGGAGCTCCTTCCTAGGAATGTAGGGAGGTATTGTCCGCAGTATACCATGTATTCCCCGGTTGGCAAGGAATTTTGACAACAATCAAAAATGCGTTTCTTCTATTGAAACGATCTGTGCCTTCTTCGGCTTTCTTCCCGGCCGGAACCGGGACTGCAGGGTCGAAAGCCCGGTTTCAGCCACGCGTGGGACTGCGTCAAGCCTTGGCGCCCATGCTTCGGGACATGGATGGGGCTTCGGGGATTGTCCGGAGTTCGGATTCGATACTCGGGCCGCAGGTCGCACCCGGGGTGGAGCCGGTCAGGAGTCCCGCTAGAGACGGGTTCCGCCGGCGCCGAGCACCTTGACCATGTAGAGCTGGATGTAGAGCTCCAGGGCCTGGTGGTCCTTGATCTTCATGAGATTGGGCGAATCGGCCAGACTTGCCGCCAGATTCTTGACTCGCTCCGCCGTCAGGGACTCCCCCCGCATGGTGCGAAGCACGCCGCGAAGGTAGTCCCGGACCAGGCTGTTGACGTCTTCACGGAGGTTGGCCTTCGATTCGGGGCTGAGCAGTCTGTTCCAGCGACTCTCCAGCTCATAGAGATACTCGTCCAGGCTGTAGCCCGAGGGCGTCAGGGCTCGGGCCACCTTCACCGCCGCGGCCGCGAACTCGGCCCTTCGCTGGGCCGCCGTCTGGGCAGCCGCACTCTCCGCCTGCTCCGAAGCCTTGGGTTTCGACGGCCGCGAGGAGGGGCGGGCTCGGCCGCCCTGACTCAGACGCCGGAACAGCCGCGCGAGAGCCGAAAGGATGGGAATGGAGTACCAGAACGGGAGTAGCATGCGGGCATCGGAAAGCAGGCCCTTCCGGGTCAGATTGAGGAGTTCCTCGAGCGGCACCACGTCGCCTTTGTAGAAGAGGCGGTCCAGATCGGGGGGGACATCCCCCTTGCCGACGAGCTCATCGTGGACCAGGGGCAGGAGTCGGGAGGCGATGAGCGAATCGAGCAGCGGAAACCGGGCGTCCACCTGCGACTCGAGTTCCTTGCGGAAGGCGGCATCCTCCACCATGGGTGGAACGCTGCGGAAATCTTCCATGAGACGCCGCCACTGTTCCAGAAGCCGGGACCTGATTTCCGCCCGGGCTTCCCCGAGGAGGCGCACGGCAAGGTGCAGAGCCCGATCCGTGGCGACATAGGCGCGCCTGCCGCGTGCGGAGAGGACCAGAAGCTCGGGGAGGCTGCCCGGATCGGCCCGCGTCGTCTTGGCGTGCAGCCGGGCCTCGAGGGGCTCCTGGCCGATCTTGGTCAGGAGGGGCACGCCCTTCGGATCCAGGAAGGTCTCGATCTCGTCGAGCGAGAAATTGTAGGGCGGTTTTCGGAGTGCGGAATCCAGGGTCTTGAAGGCCAGTTCCATGTCCGCGACGCGCTGCGCCTTCCCCCGATAGTGATTGGCGTAGAACTCGCAGAGGAAGGCAGCCTGGTAGATGGACTGGTCCTCCGGCGTCCTGTCTCCTTTCTTCTCAAGGTCCTTCTTCACGGCGCTGACCAGATAGGCCCAGAGCGGGTAGGCGAGGTCGGAGGAGCTGCGCTTGAGATCGCCTATCGCGTCGAAGGGCTTCGTGAGGATGGCGGAGAGCGCGTCCTTGAGCTGCATTTCCTTCCCGGGAAAGGCGTAGAGCAGCTTGTTTTGCATGTACTCCTTGTTGGCTCCCCGCCGCAGGTACTGCCGGATTTTCAGCACCGCGTACTCGAGCAGCTTGTCCGGAATGAAGCTGGCGGGGAGGACAATGGGCTTCAGGCCCTCGGGGAAGGTGAGGCGCACGAGGGAGACCGAGCTGTCTCCCTCCTTTTCCGAGGCGGGCCCGAGATCGCTTTCGAGGGACAGCGACTTTATCCATTCCGTCGGTACCACCGTGTGGAGGGAGTCCTCATCGGGGAAGGGGACGTCGGGGTTCTCGTCGATCCTGCGATACTCCCCGAGGAAGATCTCGGAGAAATACTCGGGAAGGACGATGCTCCGGATCTCGTTGCCGGAAGTCTGGAGGGAGATCTTCCGGTCCTTGGCGAGGAGAAAGAGCTTCGGGGCGAGGACAAGATCGGGATTGAGGGAGAGATCCCGGTACACGGGCTCTGACTGGTCGGCAAGCCGGGCCTGTCGCTGCATGGCAAGAGCGAAGGCGCGGTACTCTATTTCGCTCAGCCGGTTTCGATGCGCGAAGGTACGCAGAAGCTGGTAAACGTCAACATCACGCGCCATAGGGAACTATGGTATAGGAAGATACGCGCTTGAGGCAAGCATAAAGAAATGGGCCGTGCAGGAAGCCAGTCGCCTCCTGAACAGCCCCTTCCACGTCGGAGATCTGCGATACGCACATCAGGTCCGGCCGCTGCGGGGAAGACCCGCACCTGCTCGCAACTCTGATCGGAAATCCCTGGGATCGGGCGCCGCCCGACGGGCGACGCACCGGTGGGACTCCGGCTATCGGGTCTTGTGCCGATTCTTTCTCTTCTTCTTCTTGCGCTTGTGCGTCGCTATCTTCTTGAGCTTTCTCTTTCTGCCGCAGGGCATCTGCGCTCTCCTTCACTGGGCGATCGAGCCGGGCGACGCTGCGCGCCGGGCCTGGCGCCGGAATGGCTCGGTGATTATGCATGGCAGCACGTGCTGCGTCAAGTGCAGCGGGGGGCCGCAGCGGCCTTGCAAAGCCCTGCAGGTTCCATTATAACCGTACAGGGAGACCGATGGTCCGGTGACGTCGCGCACTCCGGTCCGGGAAAAGGAGCGTTGAAGCGTATGATCGCCAAGTCCGACATGCCGAACATCAACGAGAAGCGTCCCGATGGCGTCAAGTCTGACGGACTGCCCTATCGTGTGCTCATTGTGGACGACTCCATGTTCATCGCCAAGCAACTCGGCCAGATCCTGACTTCGGAGGGATTCGATGTCGTCGGCACGGCGGGCGACGGATTGGCGGGGATCGAGAAATACAAGGAACTCTGCCCCAATATCGATCTGGTCACCATGGACATCACCATGCCCAAGATGGACGGTGTGACCGCCCTCGAGAAGATCCTGGAGTTCGACAAGAACGCCTGCATCGT
>DATJQN010000401.1:0-16115 GCA_035505775.1 Rectinemataceae bacterium
CCGGGCGGCGTCGGCCGCAGCATGGGCTTCGCCAGCCTGGAATCGGTAGGCATCGGGGTCGATCCGGGCGAGCTGGTCGCCTTTGTTGACCTGGCTACCCTCGACCGCATCCACGCTCAAGATCGTCCCGGCGACCTGCGAGGAGACTCGTACTTCGGTCGCCTCGATTGTCCCCGAGGCCTCGAACACCTGGGGACCCCGAGCGCAGGAAGCGAGGAGGAGTGCGGAACCGACTACGAGCGGCAGACTGAGGGACAGGGGAAAGCGTCCGAAAAATGATGAATTGTGCATCATGATTCCTCCCTCGGCCCAGGGGCCGGGACTTGTACTGCATTGAAAAGCTGACGCCCCCGCTCACTCAGTATGCCGCCGAGAAGGACGCCGATCACCAATTGCAGGGCCTCGCCGGGTGGGACCGGCAGACTGAGCAGGAACTCGGGCTGCGCGACGCGCTCGGCGATCGCGATCAGCATCGTGGCAGCCGCGACCGCGTCCATGTCCTCACGAATGAAACCAAGCTCTCGGCCGTCCCGAATGAGCTGGGCTAGACGCGGAAAGATCTCCTCGGCCCGCATTTTCTCTATCTGCGGCCAGAGCCAGGGAGCATCCTTGGTTATGTCGCGCATAAAAACGGGGATTGCGGGGCGGATGATTTCGTTGATCGCCTCGAAAAAGCCGTGGAGCCGCTCCGGGAAACTTATCCCCGGCACGGCGTTGATCTGATCAAGGCGCTGTGCCAGGAGCCCGATGCGCCGTTCAATCGCGGCCATCCCGAGCAGTTCCTTCTTCGGGAAATACTTGTACAGGGTTGCCTTGCTGACGCCGACCGCGGCGGCAATTCCTTCCATGGACAGGCTTGAGATACCTTTCTCGAAAAAGAGGAGGAGGGCTCGGTCGAGAATCTCGTCCCTTTTTCGTGTTTCACGCTCTGAAGCCATGACCGTCGGTCTCCTTGCCCTCAATACAAAATATACGATTTCCGTATGGTTCGTTCAACAAGCAAACAATACAACCGCTATCGGCCGGCGTCAAGGAGAAAGGCAATGTACCGGCTCCGGACCCGCTGGGCCATTTCCGTTGTGCTCCGGACGCCGAACCCGTATACTGGCGACACTGTGCACGAGAATGCCATGAGCGTCGTAGACCTGAGCCAGAGCCTTTCAGCGAGCATGCCGGTCTATCCCGGAACCGAGCCGCCCCGATTCGTGGAGGCCACAACCATCGAGCGGGAGGGTTTCGCCGAGAAGCTGATCAGCCTCTATTCGCATACCGGGACGCACATCGACGCCCCCGGGCACATACTTGCCGGCGCGCCGACGCTCGACCGGCTTCCCGTCGACCAGTTCGTCGGGCCGGCCTGCGTCATGGATGTGTCGAACACCAGGGATGGCCGCATCGATGTCGAGTTCCTCGAATCCCAGGCCCCGCGCATGGCAGGCGCGGACTTTGTCCTCCTCATGTCGGGCTGGTCGCGCAGATGGGGAAGCCGGGAGTACTTCGAGGGCTTTCCGCTGCTCACGGAAGCGGGCGCAGGCTGGCTCGCCTCCCGCGGGCTCAAGGGGATCGGCGTCGACATGATCTCGGTGGACTCCGTCGGAAGCCGGGACTTCGCCATTCACAAGATCCTGTTCCGGGCCGGCATGGTCATCGTGGAGAACCTCTGCAGGCTCGAGGAACTCGGGCCCGAGACTTTCCTGTTCTCGTGCATGCCGCTGAAGATTCTGGACGCCGACGGCTCCCCGGTGCGTGCCTGTGCGATACAGCTCCGGCGGTGAGCCGCCTGCAGCAGGCTGATAGGGAGGTCCGGTCGATGGATCGCGAGACGGACAGCCGGGATGCCCGGGAAATACAAGCCAGGTCGCTTCGACGAGCCTTTGGCCGGCGGCTGATCTATGTCGTGCTGAACTCCCTGGCCGCCTACATTCCCCTTTACCTCATCTCGTCCTTCGCGGCCCGCAGCAGGGTGGCAATCGACGCCCGGATTTTGGCGTTCACCGGGCTGCTGGTCGCCTTCATTCTTGCCGCCGGATCGCTGCTGATTCTCATCGAATACCTCACCGTGCTCATCCTGATGAACCGGGCCTGGAAAGGCGCGCCGGAGGATGCCGTCTGCTTCGCGAGGATTCTCGAGTACCGGGAGAGCTATATCCGCAAACGCAGCTGCCTGATCGGCAAGGACGCCGAAGGTCTCTATGCGCTTCGTGGAGGGAAACGGCGCCGGCTCTGCGGCACGCACTATGCCGTCTCGGTTCATGAGAAGCTCGGGGCCTACGCTCCCTTCTTCCTCGGAAAGGTCAAACTGAGACCCTATCTGCAGATCCATGCGAGTCTGGAGCTGTACATGGTCGACGCCATTTCCCCCGAGGTGATGGCCGGGCGACTGAAGTGGAGTGGGGAACATCGATCCGATGATTCCAAGGAGGTCGGGCAATGACACTGGAAACACTGCGACTCACGTGGAGTGAGGATTGCAACATAATCGTGGGTCAGTCCCACTTCATCAAGACTGTCGAGGACATCGCCGAGATCATGGCGGGCTCGGTTCCAACTGCACATTGGGGACTGGCATTCAACGAGGCATCCGGGCCCTGTCTTGTTCGCAGCGCCGGAAACGACGAGCAGCTCGTGAACGACGCGGTCGCCTGCGCCCAGGCGGTTGGCGCCGGCCATAGCTTCTACCTCGTGCTCGGTCCCGGCTGCTTTCCCATCAACGTGCTCGACCGGATCAAGGCCTGCCCGGAGGTGTGCCGGATTTTCTGCGCCACCGCCAACCCCCTGGAACTGATCGTGGCGCGCACCGAGCAGGGCTGCGGGATACTCGGGGTGGTCGACGGATACTCCCCCAAGGGGGTCGAGTCGGCGCAGGACAAGGCTGAGCGAATCGCGCTGCTCAGGCGATTCGGCTACAAGGCGTCCTAGGGCGAGATGTTGCTGTCGTACCTGTCGCGGCGCTACAGTAGCCGTGACTCGCAGCATTGCTTGGCGTGAATCAGGAGGATGTGATGGATCCGTCGCGGGACCTGCTCGGATTTGTGGGGATCGGTGTCATGGGACGCAGCATGGCCGGACATCTATTGAAGGCGGGGTACCGCGTGCGGGTCTACTCGAGGACGAAGGCCAAGGCCGAGTCCCTGATCGATCAGGGCGCCCAATGGGCGGACAGCGTCTCCGCCCTGGCACAAGGCTGCTCCGCCGTATTCACGATGGTCGGCTATCCGAAGGATGTGGAGGAAGTGTACTTCGGTGACCGGGGGCTCATTGCCACGGCGCCCAAGGGCTGCCTTCTCGTCGACACGACCACGAGCAGCCCGGATCTCGCCCGCCGCATCGCGAGCGCCGCGGCAGCAGCGGGCCTCCGGGCGCTCGACGCCCCCGTCTCCGGCGGGGATGTCGGAGCACGGAACGCAACCCTATCCATTATGGTCGGTGGATCGCCGGCCGATTTCGAAGCGGTCAGGGAGTTGCTGGAGCTCATGGGCAAAACCGTGATCCTGCAAGGGCCGGCCGGCTCGGGTCAGCACGCCAAGATGGCCAACCAGATCGCGATCGCCGGTACCCTCGCGGGCTCCGTCGAGGCCGTGCTCTACGCGCGGGAGGCCGGGCTGGATCCGAAGACCGTGCTGCAGAGCATCGGCTCGGGGGCGGCCGGGAGCTGGCAGCTCAACACCATGGTCCCGCGCATGCTGGATGGGGACTTCGGCCCCGGGTTCTACGTGAAGCACTACCTCAAGGACCTGCGGATCGCCCTCGACGCGGCCCGCGGCATGAAGATCCATTTCCCAATGCTCGAACTGGCGGAGCGTCTGTTTACGCTGCTCAACGACCGGGGCTTCTCGGAGCAGGGGACGCAGGCCCTCTACCTGCTCTACGAGCGCGGGCTCAATCGGGGGGGCGAGGGTTGAGAGCCCGTCCCTCGTTCGAACCGGCCCCCGAAACGATCGTGTCGAAGGGAGAGTTCGAGTACGGACGTTTCGGAAGCCCCTTCGGGCGGGTCAACATGCTCGAGGTGGAGCGCGCATTCAGCTATCCCGTACCGCGCTTCATCAAGAACTGGCGTCTCAAGGAATGGCAAGCCTTCCAGCTCGGTGACGATCGCTGGTTCATCTTCGCAGCCCTCTACAACGCCAAGATCTTCAGCCTCGCCTACTTCCAGGCCTACGACCGGCTCGAAAAGCGGCGCGTTGGTTTCAAACGGCTTGTCCCCGGCTCGGCGTTCAGTTTTTCGGAGACCCTCTCGCCCTCCCGCGTTTCCTATCGTGCCGCCGGGACCTTCCTGGAGTTCTCCGCCGATCTGGGCTCCGGCAGCATTCGGATCGAGGTCGGTCGTGGAGGCCACGACGCGGCACGCCGCTTCTCGGCGAGTTTCCGTCTCGCGTCGGGACCGAAGGTGGCGGCCCCCCAGGCGGTCTGTCTCCCCCTCGGCATGAATCGGGCCATCTATTCGACGAAGCTTCTCATGCCGCTCGAAGGGGAGTTCGTGGTCGGCGGCATCCCGCACCGATTTCTCCCCGAGTCGGCCATGGGCATCATGGATGATCACAAGGGATACTACCCCTGGCAGATGCGTTCCGACTGGGTGACAGGCTTCGGGCTCGATGCGAAGGGTCGGCGCGCCGGCTTCAACTTGACCGACAACCAGGTGCGGGACCAGGCGCGTTACAACGAGAACTGCCTCTGGATCAACAACCGGGTGTGGCCCCTGCCCCCCGTCAAGGTTACCCGACCGCATGGGCATGCCGGAGAGTGGGTCATTCAGGACACCGAGGGCATGGTCGACCTCGTCTTCGTGCCGGAGATGATGAACGACATGCGCATCAGCCTCGGACTCGTCCAGAGCGACTACCACGGACCCTTCGGTGCCTTCCGTGGTCTGGTCAAGAACGGTGAGGGTGAGAAGATCAATGCCGAGCTCCTCTTCGGGGTCGGCGAGCAGAAGTTCCTGAGGGCCTGATCGGCGTCGGGCAGGGGCGGGCAGCCCCGGCGCGCGCCCGTTCGCGGTGGCGCCCACGACCCCCGAAGGCACCTGCTACAGCTGTCGCCCGCTCCGCAGTTTCTCTTCGAAACGCTCCAGGCTTCTTCCGTGCAGTCGCCGCTCCGACTGCGACGCTGCCCCCGGCGCTGAGCGCGGCGTCTCGGGGGCCTCCCCTTCCCGGGCGCTCCGCAGGCCCTGTTCCAGACCCTCGCGGTCACCCAGCCTCTGCCTGAGCTCGCGAAGCTCGGCGGCGGAAAAGCGTACGCCGTGAAGGATGTGGTTCTCGAAGCTCGAACAGGCGGCCGGCGCCACGCGCCGGGTAATGTCCAGCATGACCTCGGCGTAGGCCCTGATCTCCAGCTGCGCATGGGCATCGAGGCGAAGCGCGAGAAACCTGAAGAGATTGTGCAGATCGATCTGCCAGTACCATTCGGTGTAGAGCGAAAGCGGCAGGTTCACGCGCGCGAGTTCGCGGGCTATGCCGGCCTCCACGAGGGAGGAGTACTCCTCGTAGGACGAGCGCTGCCCCGATTCCAGGCGGCCCCTGACCTCCTCGCCCAACCCCGGATCGAGCGGCTCGGCGGCCCGCCCCTGCTTGTTGTCGGCACTCTGGGCTGCCACCGCGGAGAGCTCGGGCACGTAGAACTCGTCCTTCAGTATCGAGTAGCGCCCCGATATTTCGTTCACCCGCGCCGTGCGGTGCCGTATCCACTGGCGCGCGACGAAGATCGGGAGTTTGACATGAAAGGTAAGGATGACCTGTTCGAAGGGCGAGGTGTGCTCGTTGCGCAGAAGGTAGTCTATGAGCGCAGCATCCTCCCGGTACGACTTGGTGCCGGCTCCGTAGGAGACCCGCGCCGCCTGTACGATACGCTCGTCTCCTCCGAGATAATCGACCAGCCGGATGAATCCCCTGTTCAGGACCGGGAACTCCCGGTCCAGGATCTCTTCGGCCTCCGGCACGAGGCAGTGACCCATGGCGAACCTCCTCTCAGAGCGGCCGGAACCAGGCAGCGGGCCAAGGCGGTATCACGGCCAGCGGCAGTATACCGGGGACAGTGCTTACGGGGTAGGCGGCGGCGACGCATCTGCGCTTGACCGACCGTCGAATGGCCCCGAGAATGGCGCAGAGGGGGCCAGGTTGTTCGAGCTCAGCGACCAGATCGTGGAACAGATAGTCTTCGCCATGGAGGACCAGGAGAACGCGACCGTCGTGAACCTGGAGACCGGAGAGGTAGTGGCCGCAGCCGAAGGAGAGGAATTCGTGCCGCCACCCTCCTGGTCGTCACGGGAGGGTTTCCGTCTGATGGAAGACTTTCTCGGCGTGGTGAGGCAGCCGAGCGCCCGCAGGGAGTTGACGGAGGCTCTGGCCCGGGGACGCGGCGTGTTCAAGGCCTTCAAGGCTGCCCTCGCCGCCCATCCCGAGGTGGAGCGAGCCTTCCGCGATTTCAAGCTCCGTGCCATGAGAAGGCACATCGCTGTCTGGTACGACGATCTGCGTGAAGTCCAGGGTCTCGAGCGGCTCGGACCGGAGCCCGAGGAGAGTTCCGACCTCATCGCCTCCGACCTGGAGATCCGCGTCGTCGATCTGGCCACGGCCAGGTCGATCCTGGCGCCCCTCATCGACGAGGCGGAAAGCGAGTCGATGGAGCACATCCCCGTCCTTCTCTCGCGTTTCGAGTTCGAGCGGCTGCGCATCGAACTGGACGAGGAGAGCGACGGGCTCTGCGCCTTCGTCGACGATGGCGAAGGCGGTGCGCTCGGCGCGGCCCTCGCCTTCCGATTTCACGACGGGGAGCGGAGCCTTGGGCACGTCGATTTTCTGGCAGTGCGCGAAGGTTTCAGGCGAATGGGTCTGGGGCGGACACTGCTCGAGACGCTCGCCGGGCGGTTCAAGGCCGAGGGGACGGCCCTCCTTATTGTAGACGCCCCTCTCGTGCCGCCGGAGCTCGAGGAGAGCCTCGCAGCCCTCGGCTACCGGAGGTTCGGCGTCCGCTCGTATCTGAGTCTTGATTGAGTCCGCCCATCCATCCGTAGCGGGAGAGATCGACTTTCCCGCCCCTGCCCACCTCGATACCTTCGGATTCCAACAGGGCCTTCTGGAGTTCGTAGCCTCCGCCCAAAGGAAGGGCGATGCTCCCATCCTTGCGCAGGACCCGGTGCCAAGGCAGGCCCAGCGCGCCGGCCGAGCTGTGCAGGACACGCACCACCTGGCGGGCTCCATTGGGCAGACCCGCCAGCGCGGCCACCCTGCCATAGGTGGAGGCTTTCCCCTGTGGGATGGAAGCGAGCACGTCGCAGATGCGTCTGGTCGCTTCTGTGAGCATGGAGTTACTATACTGTCTGCAGCCTTCTCTTGAAATGCCGGGGCGAGGGCGGGAAGCAGGCTTTACATTTATGGCTTTTTTGTAAATATTGACGAAGCCCGAAGGGCGGAGGGCCCGGGCCGGACGCGATCTTCATGCCGATGCAGCGGTCCCGGTGCCCGAAAACAAATCCAGGAGGCTCGAACGTGAAGACCTGTTTTCTATTCCCCGGCCAGGGGGCCCAGTACCCGGGCATGGGCCGGGACTTCTATGAAACCAGCACCGCCGTCAGGGAATTGTTCGAGCTCGCCTCCGATGCCGCCAAGATCGACCTCAAGCGTCTCGTCTTCGAGGGCAGCGAAGAGGAACTGAAGCAGACCAAGAACACCCAGACCTCGGTGGCGCTCATCGGACTCGCCGCGGCCATCTGCGCGCGGGAGCACGGCCTCAAGCCCGAGGGCTGCGCCGGCTTCTCGGTCGGCGAATGGCCAGCCCTGGCCACCGCCGGCGTCGTCTCCGAAGCGGACATGTTCCGCCTCGTGGCCGCGCGGGGGACGCTCATGGAAGAAGCGGGCAAGCGCTCTGGCGGATCGACGATGAGCGCCATCCTCTTTCTTGCTCCCGAAGCGATCGAGGCCGCCATAGCCGCTGCGGGGCTCAAGAACGTATGGGTCGCCAACTACAACAGTCCGACCCAGTCGGTGATCTCCGGCACCGAGGCCGAGATCCCCCTCGCAGAAGAGGCCATGAAGGCCGCCGGCGCCAAGCGCGTCGTGCGGCTCAAGGTGTCCGGGGCCTTTCACTCGCCGATCATGGCCTACGCCCGCGACGGTTTTGCAGAGGCTGTCGCCGACGTCACCTTCAAGGATCCCGCACTTGCCCTCTTTTCCAATGTGACCGGCAAACGAATTGCCAGCGGCGCCGAGGCCAAGAAACTCGCCGTCGAGCAGATCGTCAGTCCGGTGCGCTGGATCGAGGAGGAGCGCTCGATCCTCGCCGAGAAACCCGGCTTCTGTGTCGAGACCGGTCCGGGGACAGTGCTCGGGGGGCTTTGGAAGGCGGTCGGCGGCGAGGTTCCCTGCTATCCCTGCGGAACCCTCGACCAGATCGCGACGATATCACTCTAGGATGAAGGTGGAAACGATGGACAAACTGCTGCAGGACAAGGTCTGTGTCGTCACCGGCGGCTCGAAAGGGATCGGGCGGGCGATTGTCGAGCTCTTCGCCAGCCAGGGCGGGCGGGTATACTACTTCTCGCGCTCCGAGACCGAGAACGCTGCCGCTTTGACCCAAAAAGCCGCAGCCTCGGGGGGCGCCGTGAGCTGGATCGCCTGCGACGTCTCCGACGAGAAGCAGGTCGACGCGGCCGTGGAAGCGGTGATCAAGGAAGCAGGATTCATAGATGCCCTGGTCAACAATGCGGGCGTCACCCGTGACGGACTGGTCTTCCGCATGAGCCTCGAGGACTGGAACACGGTCATCACGACCAACCTGACCAGCGCCTTCCTCGTGTCGCGCGTCGCCGCGCGCCACATGATCAAGCGGCGGTCGGGCTGCATCGTCAATGTCTCGAGCGTCGTGGGCATCACCGGCAACGGCGGGCAGACCAACTATGCGGCCTCCAAGGCCGGCGTCATCGGATTCACGAAGAGTCTTGCGCGCGAGGTGGCCAGTCGCGGGGTCCGGGTCAACGCCATCGCGCCCGGATACATCGACACATCCATGACCGAGAAGATCCCCGAAGAAGCCAAGGAGAAGCTCAAGGCCACCATCCCGCTCGGAAGAACCGGCACGGGAGAGGACGTGGCCAAGGCCGCCCTCTACCTCTGCTCGGATCTCTCCTCCTACGTCACCGGCGAGATCCTCAAAGTCGACGGCGGAATGGGGATGTAGCATGGAACGGCGGAGGGTGGTGATCACCGGGCTCGGCGTCGTCAGTCCCGTCGGCAACAGCGTTCCCGACTTCTGGCCCGCCGTAAAGGCCGGGAAGAGCGGCATCGGAGCGATCAGCTCGGTCAGGTGCGACGACATGGCCGTGCGGATCGCGGGCGAGGTTCGGGGCTTTGATCCCTCGCTCCGCATCGATCCCAAAGAAGCCAAGAAAATGGACCGCTTCTCCCAGTTCGCCGTCACGGCGGCGCTCGAGGCGCTCGAGGATGCCGGCCTGAAGCCGGAGGATCTGGACAAGGAGCGGACCGGAGTCTGCATAGGCACGGGGCAGGGCGGGTCGGCCTCCATCGAAGAGGGGTCGATACGGCTGTTCGAGCGCGGGCCTTCCCGGGTTCCACCGATGACCGTCGCCAAGGTGCTCGCCAACTTCGGGGCGGCCAACGTCGCCATCTATACCGGCGCCACCGGTCCCTGCCAGTGCCCGGTGACCGCCTGTGCGGCCGGCACCGACGCCCTGGGGATCGGGCTCCAATGGATCCGCTACGGCATGGCCGACCGCGTGCTCGCCGGCGGTGCCGAAGCCAGCATCATCCGGCTCTGCGTCGCGAGCTTCGCCATGATCCAGGCCCTGTCCACGCGCAACGAAGAGCCGGAAAAGGCAAGCCGGCCTTTTGACCGCGACCGGGACGGCTTTGTCATGTCGGAGGGCGCCGGTGTGCTTTTCCTGGAAGACTACGAGAGCGCGGTGGCGCGGGGGGCCCGCATCTACTGCGAGTTGGCGGGATTCGCCAACACCTGCGACGCCCACCACCTCACGGCGCCCGACCCCGAGGGCATGGGCGCAGCCCGGGCAATGAAGCAGGCCATGGCCGATGCGGGACTCGGACCGGAGGATGTCGACTACGTCAGCGCCCACGGCACCTCGACGCCGATGAACGATCCCATAGAGACCAAGGCGATCAAGCACGCCTTCGGCTCCCGCGCCTACAAGCTCAAGGTCTCGTCGCTCAAGTCCATGGTCGGACACTGTATCGGGGCGGCCGGGGCCATCGAATCCGTGGCCACCGCTCTCGCCATACACGAGAGCTTCGTGCCGCCCACGATCAATCTGGACGACCCCGACCCGGAGTGCGACCTGGACTACGTGCCCCACAAGGGTATCGCCATGGAGCTGAGGGCCGCGGTGAAAAACTCCATGGGCTTCGGCGGCCAGAATGCGGTCGCCGTGTTCAAGAAGCTGCGGTCATAGCCCGCGCGCGACATGATGCTGCCGCGGACGGGGCCGCGGCAGTATACTCGGAAAGATGCAGCCGACGATGTACGCCGTAAGACCGGGCCGACCGCTGCCGCTTGGGGCGAAGGTCGAGCCCGAGGGTATCGGCTTCTCCATCTTCTCCCGCAATGCCGAGTCGATGACCCTCTGCATCTATGGCGAGGCGCAGCAGGGGGAGCCGATCTTCCAGTACCGGCTCGACCCGCGGCTCAACCGGACCGGCGACATCTGGCACGTGCTCGTCGTCGGCCTTAAGGTAGGTGCCCTGTACCTCTGGCGCGCCGACGGTCCCTATCTGCCCCGCAAGGGACATCGCTTCAACATCAATAAGGCGCTCGTGGATCCTTACGCCAAGGCGCTGACCGGCGATTTTATCTGGGAGCTTCCCGCGGCACGGGCTTTCGATCCGGACTCCCCCGAGGGGGATCTCTCCTTCTCGGAGGTCGACGACGCTCCCTTCATGCCCAAGTGCGTGGTTGTATCCGACGAGTTCGACTGGCAGGGGGACCGGCCGCTCAACTATCCGCTGCGGCACTGCATCATCTATGAGACCCATGTGCGCGGACTCTCCCTCCACCCGAGTTCCGGCGCGGTCCACCCCGGAAGCTTCCGGGGTGTCGTGGAAATGGCGCCGCGGCTGAAGCAGCTCGGGGTCACGAGTCTCGAGCTCCTCCCGGTCCAGGAGTTCGACGAGTTCGAGAACAGCCGCATGGACCCGGGCACGGGAGCCCGGCTCTCGAACTATTGGGGCTATTCGACCATCTCTTTCTTTGCACCGAAGGCAGGCTATTCCTCCTCCGGCGCCCGGGGCGAGCAGGTCTCCGAGTTCAAGTACATGGTACGGGAGCTTCATGCGCTCGGTATCGAGGTCATCCTCGACATCGTGTTCAACCATTCGGCGGAGGGCAACGAACTCGGTCCGACACTCAGTTTCCGCGGACTCGACAACCGCATCTACTACATGCTGGACGAGGACAAGCGCTACTACAAGAACTACTCGGGCTGCGGCAACACGCTCAACTGCAACCATCCCGTGGTGCGGTCCTTCATAATCGACTGTCTGCATTACTGGGTGGCGCAGATGCACGTCGACGGCTTCCGTTTCGATCTCGGATCGATTCTCGGCCGCGACCAGCAGGGGCGGCTCCTGGAGAATCCGCCCATGATCGAGCAGATCGCCGAGGACCCCCTCCTCCGCCACACGAAGATCATCGCCGAGGCCTGGGATGCCGGCGGGGCCTATCAGGTCGGCTGGTTCCCCGGAGGGCGCTGGGCCGAATGGAACGATCGTTACCGGGACGACGTCCGCAGGTTCTGGCGGGGGGATTCCGGCTCGGTGCGCAACTTCGCCACCCGGATCACCGGCTCGAGCGATCTCTACCTTCGCGACGGGCGCAAGCCCTTTCACTCGATCAACTTCGTCACGGCCCACGACGGATTCACTCTCAACGACCTGGTCAGCTACGAGCACAAGCACAACGAGGCCAACGCCGAGGGGAACCGCGACGGCAACGACTCCAACTATTCCTGCAATTACCGGGAAGAGGGGCCCTCCCGGATCGCGGAAATCGAGGCGATCAGAAACCGGCAGGTCAAGAACTTCCTCGCCACGCTCCTGCTTTCGATCGGGACCCCGATGCTGCTCGGCGGCGACGAGTTTCGCCGGACGCAGCGCGGCAACAACAACGCCTACTGCCAGAACAACGAGATCAGCTGGTACGACTGGAGCATGACGGAGACCCATGCGGGCATACTGCGCTTCACGGCGGAGCTTGCCGCCTTCCGGATGCGGCATCCGGCCCTGCGGCGGCCCGAGTTCTTCACGGGCCAGGATTCGGACTTCAACGCCATCCCCGATATCACCTGGTTCGACGAGAGCGGAAAGAGCCCGGACTGGGCCCGGATCGAGCGGCGGATCGCGGCACGAATCGACGGTTCCAAGGCGGATATCATCGCCGATCGCGACGACAACGATTTCTTTCTCATCTTCAATGCCGCGGAGGAGTCCGCGGTATTCAAGCTCTGCCCAGCGCCGCTGGCCCGGCGCTGGTACCGGGTGCTCGACACCTCGCTTCCGTCGAGCGAGGACATCGTGACGCCGGGCAACGAAGTGATCGTGGCGCCGCAGAGCGAATACGCCGTGTCGCCCCGCTCCATGGTGCTCCTTATCTCCAAGGCCGAATAGCGGCCCTCGCTTGCCTCCCCGGCTCCCGCAAGTTACCTTAGCAATATGCAGGGTCAACCGAAGCTGGGTGGAGGGCGTGCCCTGAAAGAGGGCATGCGGCAGCTCCGCAGACATCGCCCGGACCTGGCCGTTCGCAGCCTCAGGGCCGCCACCGAGGCCTGCCCCGCTTCCTGCTCGGGGGAGCTTTCCCAGCGACTGTATTGGCTGGCGGTGGCCCTGCTCAGACTGGACCGGCCGGAGCTCGCTTTGAAGAGCCTCGCCTCCGCGCAGAAGCTGCGCCCCCGGGGATTCGCCCGAGCGGCGTATCGCGCCCGGGTCAACGAGTACGGCATGCCGCGTCGGGCCTCGCGCGAACTGGACGACTTCTACGCGTTCTATTCGATCCAGGTCTGCTCGTATCTCGGCAGGAAGGAAAAGCCGCGCTTCGACTCCGCTGCGGAAAAGGACGCGGCCCTGAGAATCCTCGGCGATTCCTGGCGCTCGCTCAGCCGCTCCGGCAGACTCGCCGGACTCAGCGCGGGCAGGAAACTCATCCTCTTTCGCGAATGGCGCGTGGCCTTCCCCTCGTTCGGGATGAACGACCTTCCCTGCGGCAAGGTGGTGGAAGGCGATTTCCGAGCGCAGCGAAGCCTCTCCGGCGACGAACGCTGCCGCTGTGGCTCGGGACTGCCGTTCAGGCAATGTTGCGGTCGTACGGCCAGCCTGCGCGAGCTTTCCTGTGAGTAGAAACGACACAGAGGCGGCGGAATCCCCGGAGATTGTGTCATTTCAACACGGCCCGTAATATGAGTGAAAGCTTCGCGTAGTCGAATCCTCCAGACAGAGGCATATCTGGGCTCAATATCAGCGCAACGTGGGGCAATACGACCCCCGCTTGATCAGGTCGGCGAAATACTCAGTGCTAACCCGGTCTCGTAAGTGCTTGCCAGATAGGGCACAGGGCCAGGACCGGATTTATCGCTGAAGGAACAGGGCCCTTGGCACGCTTCCTGCATAATGTTAGGTGCAGCTGGAGGTTGCCATGGCCCGTAAGAATGCCTGCCTGAATGATAACGGAATCTGCGATGAGAACGTGCTTTCCATGTACCTCAAGGAGATCAATCGCATCCCCCTCCTCTCCCGAGAGGACGAGGACAAATATGCCAGGGCCGCCGCAAAGGGCGAGAAGTTCGCCAAGGACATGCTCGTCAAGTCCAACCTGCGCTTCGTCGTCAATGTGGCCAAGAAGTACCAGAACCAGGGACTGCCCCTCGCGGACCTCATCTCCGAGGGCAACATCGGCCTCATCAACGCCATCGAGCGCTACGACGTGGACAAGGGCTACCACTTCATCTCCTATGCCGTGTGGTGGATCCGACAGGCTATCCTGAAGGCCATCTGCGAGAAGTCGCGGATGATCCGCCTCCCGCTCAACCGGGCCAACGAGCTGGTTCAGATCGAGAAGGCCCGCAAGATGCTCGAGGGCGCAATGACCGAGGACGAGGAGATGCGGGAGATCGCCCGGCTCCTCGAGATGGCCCCGGAACATGTGGCGGATCTCGTCGCCGTGAGCCGCGAGCTCGTGTCGCTCGAGACCCCGGTGTTCGACGAGCGCGATTCCTCGGTCGTGGGAGACTTTGTCGAGAACAGCGCCTATACCGCCCCTGAAGAGTACGTGGTCGAGCAGAACCTCAAGGCCGACATCAACGACGTGCTCCACACCCTCTCCGACAAGGAGCGCGAAGTGGTGGAGTACCGCTTCGGACTCAACGGCCGCCGCGCCATGAGTCTCAAGGAGATCGGCGACCGATTCAAGCTGACCAAGGAGCGCATCCGGCAGATCGAGAAGAACGCCCTCAAGCGACTCTCGCATCCGAGCCGCTCCGAACTCCTCGAGAGCTACGTCGCGTAGTTCCCGAATCGAGAGTCGCGCGCTCCTACGGAGTCGCGTGTCATATAAAGAAGCCCGGCCCTGCGCCGGGCTTTTCGTTGCGCCGCGTGCTTCGCGGGCACTTCAAGACCGGCGCCCAGCTGTAGAGTGGTCGGCACCCGGCCCCGGCCCTGGTTCCGGCCCGGACCAGGGCCCAGAGTGCGCCGCTACATGCCTTCGATCTTGGTTCGGTTCTCGCGTGAGATGCCCGCGATCGTGGTGATCTCGGTTGCGGTACCCCGCAGGGAGTGCTCCATGCGGTGGTAACTCTCCTGCACATTCGCCGCCACACCCGTGAGGTTTTCAAGGGCGCTCCCGATCCCGTCGGTCTCGGCCGCCATGGCGGCCAGGGAGTCGAAAATCTCCTTCATGCCGGCGGCATCCTCCTCCAGGTCGCTGAAGAGTCCTCGAATATTGGTGCCTGAGTTCTCCGTCGCCGCGGCGGTCTTTTCGATGTCCTTGGCCATGAGGGCGAGAGTCTTGCCGACCTGTGCAGCGCTCTTGCTGGCCTGGTCGGCGAGGTTGCGAATCTCGGAGGCGACAACGGCGAAGCCTCGCCCCGAAGCCCCGGCATGGGCCGCCTCGATGGCGGCGTTCATGGAGAGGAGGTTTGTCTGCGTGGCGACCTTGTTGATCTCGGCGACGAGCTCATGGACGCCTTTCATGTGGTCCTTGAGACGGAATACCATCTGAAGCGAGGCGGAGAGTTCCGCCTGCACGGAGCCGGCGGTCGAAAGCAGCGATGACAGCTCGGCCTGCCGCCGTGCCGAGAGCGCGGAGGACTCGCGAAGCCGGGCGAGCAGCGAGCCGATCTTGCCCATGGAGACCTCGAGGGAGGCGCTCTGGTCCGAGGTCTGTGTGCTGAGCTCCGGCAGCACATTCATGACCTGGGCGAGGAGGTCCGTGGAACGCGCCAGTTCCTCATCGAGGGCGATCGACATCTCGACGACCGTCCGCTTGCTCTCCTCCCGGGCGAGCTGATCGTAGTGCCTGCAGTTCTCGGGCTTGTTCAGACCGTTGTGGATCGCGATGGCCATGCCCTTGCAGGAGTCGTATCCGCAGGCGGAACAGTCGAGAAAGTCGGATGGAAGGAGCTTGCGCATCCGGGCGTAGATGGCCGAAAACTCGGCCTCGGAGGGGCTCGAGAGGGCGAGGGTCGATGAGCGATCCTCATAGCTGCGAGCGTAGATCCCGGGCTTCCAGAATCGACGCACGCTTGCGCGGATGCGCCGGGTCGAAGGAGCCCTGAAGAGCCCCGAGGCTGAAAGGAGCCGGCGCTGCCGGGCGTCCCGCTTCCTAACCGCGTCCTCGAGGATGTCGACCGGTGTCTCACGCGAGCCGGTACCCGTGCCGCCGTTGCAGCCCTTTTCGCAGTTGAGACAGTCGACGACGAGGGGATTGGCGGATTTGGCCAGCGAAAGCGGCAGCTGCAGGAAATAGGGATATACCGTCGAAGGGCCCTCGATGCGCCTGACCTTGGATCCGGCGCCCGGGAGCTCCCGCTCGATGGTCTCCTTAAGGCCGCCCGGCGAGGAAAAGAGCACTGCTCGTTCCGCGGGCGGGGTCAGGAACTGAACCTC
>DATJQN010000402.1:0-12007 GCA_035505775.1 Rectinemataceae bacterium
CCCCATCCGAGTTTCTAGCCGGCGTGGCCCTGCGCTCATTTGGGCGTATCGTCGCGCGCAACCGCGGCATCGTCGAACGCAATCTCGCCCTGCTGCGTACCTTTTTCGGGCGGCACCGTGGGCGGCTGGAGTGGAACGAGCCCGAAGGCGGCTCCATAGCCTTCCCGCGCTTCACCGGAGGGGACGCGGACGCCGAGGCGCTAGGCCTGCGCCTTCTCGCCGACACCGGCGTCCTGATACTCCCCGGCGCGCACTACGGCTACGACGCGGCCCACTTCCGCCTGGGCTTCGGGCGGGCCAACATGCCCGAGGCTCTCGAACTGTTCGGAGCCTGGCTGGAGCGCGGTCACTGATGCGACCGGCCGCAGCGAGGCGCGGCGCGCGTCCGCGGACGGGCCGGCGGCCCTGCGGGCCCCTCAGGGCAGGAGCTGCAGTTCCTGCGCGAGCTGCATCGAGTTGACGACCTCAGTGACCGAGGGCAGGGAAGCGGCCGCCTCGAGGGCCCGATCTATGGCGTGCTGAGTGTTGGAGATGCCGAACAGCTCGACCCGGCCGCCTTCCGCCGTGGCGCTGATTCCCTGCACGTGGATCTTCTTTTCGTAGACGATCACCGTGAGCACGCGCTGGGCCAGGACGAGGTCGGCGAGCTTGCGCTTCCCGGCCTCCTCGCGCCCGGCGTCGATCACGAGCTTTCGGTGGGTGTCGATGATCTCCGCCGCCTGGGCCGCGCTCATCCGCGAGGTGTTGAGCGTGATGTCGAAGGCGCAGGGATCGTTCCAGTCGAGGCCGAAATAGAGTTTGTTGAAACCTGAACGCTCATGGTCGCTCTGCTCGACCACGGGCTTGGCATGTCGCTCGTCGCAGGCGCAGAGATCCACGGCCTTCTCCATCCGGAACTCGAGCGGCGCCGTGATCCTGACGGCCAGGTGCGAGGGCACGGTCCTGAAGATCGCCGAGCCGCCCCGTCCCATCACGATCCGGCCGCCGGCTTGGGCCTCGTCGTACAGGACGGTCCTGAGATAGTGCAGGTAGTCCGAACGCTTTTCCGAAAGCGTGGCCCAGAATCCCGGGCGCCGCTCGTCGAGCTTCTCCTGCTGGCCGGGAGCGAAGCCGAAGGCCTCGAGGCGGTCTTCGATGAACTGCTTGTCGAGGATTGGATAGCCGGTAAGCCGCCCGAGCTCCTGCGCGACCTCTTCTCCAAGCGAGCCCAGTGCGCGCGCGATGGTGATTATGGCCATGATTCGGACACCTCGATTCGGGGGCGGGCCTGCGACCGACCGCGGATGCCACCCTATGCCTTGATTCTAGCCTCTGAGCCGGGGCCGTCAAGCGGAGAATCCCTTTGCTTCCGGCGGGTGCTCCGCCGTGGCCCGCGGGTGCGCGCACGACCGCCGCGGGCGATGCTCAGGTCCCCCGCCAGGCCCCCATGGCGTCGGCGAAGTTGTCGGTGCAGCCCGAGTGCATGGGGCAGAGCAGCTCCACGCCTTCGAGGGCGGCGAGTCTGCGGATCGAGTCGAGACGCCCGGCATTGTCGATGCTGATGGGCGATCGATCGAGCACCGCCTTTCCGGCGGCGATGTTGAGCTCGTCTCCGACGATCAGAATGGAGCCGTTGACGAGGAAGGACATCGAGCCCGCGGTGTGGCCGGGTGTGAGGATGCAGCGAACGGTGGCGGAGCCCACGCGGATTTCCTGGCCGTCCTCGATCGTCTCGTAGGGGTGCGCGAGGGGCCTGTTGTAGACGAAGCCCAGGAAGCGTGGTTGGCTGCGATCCAGCATCGCCACCTCGGCCCTCGCCATCAGGACCCGGGCGAGCGGGAAAGCGGACATCCCCCCGACGTGGTCCCGATCGGAGTGGGTCAGGAAGATGTGCGACACCGACTCACCCGCGATGCCGAGCTTTCCGAGCTCCCTCGCGATCCCTGCCCGACTCAAGCCGGCATCGAAGGCGACAAAGCCGCCGCCGGCATCGAACAGATAGCTGCACACCATGCCCTGATTAAGTATGTAGAGGCCCTTCCCCACCTTCCCGGTCTTCTGAATCGCATCCGCCATGCGTTTCCTCCCTTTGCTTTCCTCGCGCCGCTCAGCCTTTCGCGGACCGCGCGAGCAGGGACTTGGTTCTGATGAAGAACGGAAGGGCGGCCAGCTGCGCCGTCAGCGACATGATCACCAGGGCGGGAAGCGAACGGTCGTACAGCAGTCCCATGGCCCAGCTGCCCAGGAACCAGAAGGCGCCGAAGCCGGTATAGAAGATCCCGTATGCCACGCCTCTCCGCTCCTTGACGACGATCTTGGCCACGACCGCCTTGAGGACGGATTCCTGTGCGCCCATTCCCACTCCCCAGAGCACAATTCCGAGTATCGCGAAGACAGGGGCCCTGAACAGGAAGACGAGCGGCGCGAAAAAAGCGGAGACAGCCGAGGCCAGTACGATTGCATCCATCCCCCGGCGGTCGTACATCCTGCCGAACACGAAGGATGAGGCTGCGTCCACCGCCATCGCGACGGCATAACATATGGGAACGAGATTGTCTGCGAGAATCTGCCGCTTGGTCAGGTGGAAAGCCATGAGGGGGAAGTCCGCAAAGCCGAATCCGAGGAGGGCGATGCCCGCCATGTAGAACCAGTAGACCCGATCGAAAGAAGGTCCGCCGGAGGAGGGCGTCGAGGCCGCGCTCTCGAGTTCGTGGGGGCGGGGGTACCTGATCTTGGCCAGAACGAGGAGGGCCATGACGGTGAGCCCCGGAATGCCGAGGAGGAGGAAGCCCAGGGAATAGGCGGAAAGCTTGTCCCCGCTCGTCTCCTTCAGGCTCAGGACCGCAAAGAGGAGGACCGGACCGAGGAAGGCGCCGATCTGGTCGAGCACCTGCTGCAGGGCGAATCCCGTCCCTGCCCCCACTTCATTGGCCGCGAAGGACACGAGGGTGGTCTTGGCCGGATGGCGAATGGCCTTGCCGAAACGCTCGAGCACGATGAGGCCGCAGGCGAACATCCATCCGTAGCCGGGAGCGAGCGCCAGGGCGGGGACGGCGAGGAGATTGATCGCGTAACCGATGATGGTCATGAGCCAATAGCGACGGCTCCGGTCGCTGATGAAACCCGTGGCCAGTCTCAGCGCGTAGCCGATGAGCTCGCCCAGTCCCGAGACGAAACCCACGGTAGCGGCCGAGGCGCCGAGGAGGAGGAGGAAGGGACCGAGGATGCTGCGCGCCCCTTCGTAGGTGAGATCGGAAAAGAGGCTGATAATGCCGAGCAGCACGAGGAAGGCGTAGGCGGCCTTGCGTCGTTCCTTCGCGGTCATGGGGAACTCCCTTTCGTCGGTATATCGATCAGAACTGGGCACCGAGCTCAGCCGCGGCTTCCAGGAGCCCTGCAAGGATCCCGTCCCGAGGTGCCGTCTCCGAGCCCGTCGACCGGAGATAGGGCGAGGCGAGCACCGCGGCGCAGGGCTCACCGCCGAGCGCGACGGGCACGGCAACCACGTGCACGCCCTGGGCACAGGCAAGCTCGCCCCGGTCCCAGCCGCGCGCCACGATTCTGCGGGATTCCTTCGGGTCGAGGAGCTCGGGAAGGCGGTAGGCGATGAGGAGTCTGCCGGATACGGAATCGGTCGCATCGTACAGTCCCGGCCGCACGCTGACCCGTACCATGCCGCCGCCTTCCACCTCGAAAACGACATGCAGCATGCGCTCGACAAGGACGCCGATGTGTATGGAGGCGGCCCGCGAGCGTGCGAAGCGCCGCATCGGTCCCTCGGCGCGCGCGACGAGGGCCGAGTCGCGGCTGCGGTCGGCGAGCGCGAAGGCGCGGCCGCCCGGGAGGTAGGCGCCGGCTCCGGTCTTCAGGAGATAGCCCTCCTGCGAGAGGTAGGCCACCATCCGCTGTATCTCGGAGACACTGTAGTCCAGAGACTCCGCGATGCGCGTGAGTGTCAGGGGCTCGTTGGCCGCGAGGACATGCTCGATGATTCGAAGGCCCTTTTCGAGGGCGGGAGCGTTTCCCGGCATTGCAGCATCGTATCGAAGGGCGGCGCGAATGAAAAGCTTCGACTTGACCCCCCGTTCTTATCACCTATAATAGCGATTATCTTGACATGTTCAAGGAGGAATCGATGAAACGGGAGACCCGACTCGCCCTCATCGGGCTCGTTCTTGTCCTTGTCGGCGGCCTGCTCGCCTGGCTCATCCAGACGGAGGGGGGCCGAATCAGCATACGCGACCTGCGGTTCAACGGTCCCAACGGATCGGTGATGAGCGCCCTGCTCTACGTGCCGCCCAACGCGACGGCGAAAACCCCGGCGCCGGGCGTCCTGGCGGTCCACGGCTACATCAACTCGCGCGAGACGCAGGACGGTTTCGCCATCGAGTTCGCACGGCGCGGCTATGTCGTCCTCGCCATCGACCAGACCGGGCACGGCTATTCGGATCCGCCGGCATTCGCCAACGGCTTCGGAGGTCCGGCCGGCCTCGCCTACCTCCGCTCCCTCGACATCGTGGACAGGAACAACATCGGCCTCGAGGGCCACTCGATGGGCGGCTGGACCTGGCTGGCGGCGGCCGCCGTCATGCCCGACGCCTACAAAGCCTCCGTACTCGAGGGTTCCTCCACGGGAGCCCCCTTCGCGAAGGAAGGCGATCCGAGCTGGCCGCGGAACCTCGCGGTCGTGTTCAGCCAGCACGACGAGTTCTCCGGGCTCATGTGGTCGGTGCCCCGGGGCGTCGACGCGGCGAAGAGCCCCAAGCTCGAGAAGGTCTTCGGCACGACCGACCCGATCGTGCCCGGGAAGGTCTACGGCTCCATCGCCGACGGCACTGCGCGCGTGCTCTACCAGCCGGGCGGCGATCATCCGAACGACCATATTTCGACGGAAGCCATCGGGAGGGCCATCGACTGGTTCGGCCAGACCCTGCAGGGCGCGAAGGCGCTGCCCAGCTCCAACCAGATCTGGATGTGGAAGGAGTTCGGCACCTTCCTCGGCTTCATCGGACTTGTCCTTTTCATGCTCGGTTTCGGAGCCTCGCTGCTGGGCACCAAGACCCTGGCGCCGGCCCTGCGTCCCCTGCCCGAGACCAGGGGTATCCGCGGCGGCAGCTGGTGGATCGGCGCGGTGATCACGATGGGCGTGCCCGTCCTGACCTTCTATCCGTTCTTCAGGCTCGGGGCCCTGGTCACGGCCTCGTGGTTCTTCCCCGAGACCATCACGAGCCAGATCATGGTGTGGGCGGTCCTGAACGGCCTCATCAGTCTCGTGCTCTTCCTCCTCTGGCACCACATCCTCAACAAGAAGGCGGGCGGCAACCCGCGCAGCTACGGCCTCACCGAAGGCGCAGGCATCCCCTGGGCCCTCGTCGGGCGCGACTTCATCCTGGCCCTGGCGACCATCGTCGTCGCCGGCTACGTCCTCCACCTGGCCGACTATTTCTTCAAGATCGATTTCCGGCTCTGGGTCCTGGCGCTGAAACCCCTCTCGGGACTGCAGCTTGGCATCTTCCTGCGCTACCTCGTCCCCTTTGCGGCCTTCTTCCTGATGTCCTCGGTCATCCTGAACGGCCAGCTCAGACTGCCGCAGGCCAGGGTCTCGACCCGCTACTGGGCGAACATAATGCTCCTGGCCGGCGGCTTTCTGGTCTTCCTGGCTGCCGAGTACATTCCCCTTCTCGCCGGAGGAACCCTGCTCACGGCGACCGAGCCGCTCAACACGATCGTGGCGGACCAGTTTCTGCCGCTGATGGTGGTGGTCGCCCTGTTCAGCACCTGGTTCTATGAAAAGACCGGGCGGGTCTATGCCGGGGCCTTCGTGAATGCGATGTTCGTGACCTGGTACATCGTCGCGGGACAGGCGATCCAGTTCCCGATCCACTAGGAGCGCGGGCCCGGGGAGGTCGCCCGCCGGCGGCCTCCCGCCAGGGGCCCCCGGGGCGGGGTCAGCGGGCGACATGCGGCGGCCTCCCACGCGGGGGGCTGCTGCGCCGCTAGTGCCCGCCGCTGCCGCCCGCCGAGGCGCCGCCGGAGGCGCCGCCGGAGGCGCCGCAAGAAGCGAGGAGTGCGGCGTCTGCAGCAAAGCCGCTTTCGAACCAGAGTTTGTTCCGGTCGAGGTCGGCCGTCCTCCTCGCGCCGACAAGGAGCATGGCACGTCTGATCACCATGTCCAGCTCCGCAAGCTTTTCGAGGACGCCCTCCGCTCCCCGCTCGAGCGCGAGCCGGGCGAAGGGCAGGGCCATGCCCGCCAGAGCCGCGCCCAGGGCGATCGCCTTCAGGACATCGAGGCCCGTCCTGATGCCGCCGGACGCAAGGAGTCGCCCGGCAGTGTCGCCTGACGCGGCCAGAAGCAGGGCTGTCGGGTAGCCCCACTCTGCGAACTCCGCGGCCGCCCGGCGCTCGGGGCCGTCCTCGAGGCGCTCGGCCTCCACCGCGATCCAATTCGTGCCGCCCGCTCCAGCGACGTCCACGTAGGCGACGCCCAGATCCAGGAGCCGGCGCAGTTCGAAGGGCGCCAGGCCGAATCCGGTCTCCTTCACGATGACGGGAATTGCGGCACGGTTGACGAGTGTGCCTATCGCGTCGTACAGGCCGCGGAAGTCGCGATCGCCCGCACCCTGGAAGAGCTCCTGCCCGGCGTTCAGGTGCAACGCGAGCGCGTCCGCGCCGATGCGCCGGGCCAGCTCGAGCACGACCTCCGCCCCCGCCTCGCGCAGCTGGACCGCCGAGATGTTGGCTATATGGGGCACGTCGGGTGCCCAGGTTTTCAGGTTGAACTGCCCGGCGAGTTCCTCATGGCGGAGGAGCAGACGGAACGAGCCGGAGCCCACGGCTATGCCCGCGCGCTGCGCTGCCCGGGCGAGCTCACGGTTCACCGTGGAGGCTTCGCCCGTGCCGCCGGTCATGCAGGAGATGAACAGGGGCAGGGCGCAGCGGGTGCCGAGAAAGTCCACGCCGGGATCGACCTCGTCCGCCGCGAGCTCAGGGAGGGCGCGGTGCACGAGGTGGACCTCGCCGAAGCGGGCGGCCCGCGCCGCGGTCTCAACAGGGTAGAGCTCTGGCTTCGCGCAGATCTCCAGCTGCTCCCGCTTGCGCTCCCTCATGGTCCCGACATCGTCCATGCCTGTACTCCCTATAACCGTCGTCGCGAACATGATCGAGGATGAAGGGCAGCCGTTCCTCGTCCTCGCCCGGAACTTCCGCGCCGGCGCGCCAGCGCTCGTAATCCGCCACGCTCGCCGCTCCGGCCGGAGCGCTCATCCAGGCCCCGCTCCAGCCGTCGATGACCTCGGGAGCTCCGCTCGCGACGCGGGCCGAGAACAGGGCCATGACGTTGCCCGAACCGTAGGAGGCGATCAGGACCCGCTTGCCGACGATGCCCTCGCCGAGGCTGGCGCGCCGCTCACGAAGCGCCGCGCCGAGCACGATGAACAGGCTCGCCGCATAAGCATTGCCGATATCGGCCACGATGTCCACGGCGCTCGGGAAGCCCCGGAGGTCCAGCCACCGCGAAGCTTCACCCTCGCCGAGGCCGAGCCGCGACTTGAGCAGGCGCCGCATGGCCGTCTCGGGCATGGCCTTGAAGGGGGTGTGCAGGACGAGGATGTCGGTCGAGTCGAGGAGCTGTTCCGGCTCGGCCCCCGCTGCCTCGCAGTGGCGGCTGAAGGCTTCCTCGAGCGCCTGGACATAGCACTCCATCGAATAGGAGCCCTTGACCTTCGCGCTGTCGCTGCCGAGGGGGCGGAAGAAGTCGTCGACATCCCTCGAGGAATAACCCACCGTCCCGAGTTCGATCTCGAGCAGGCGGGGCCGGCTCTCGACGAGGATGGCCGCCGCCCCCGCGCCCTGGGTGATCTCCGCGGTACTGCCCAGGTCGTAGCGGGAGACGTCCGAGGCCGTGACAAGGCCGGTGTCACCCTCTCGCCCCGAGGCGGCGAGCAGCGAGGCTACCGAAAGAAGGCCGAGGCTCCCGCCGGCGCAGGCATGCTGCACCTGGAAGCTCGCCAGATCATGCCCCAGGGGCATGCCGGCCCGCTCGAGCATGCCAATGACATAGGAAGAGAGGGGCTTGGCGTGGTCGACTCCGGATTCGGTACCGGCTACCACGTAGCGGAGGTTGGCCAGAGAGCGGCCGGGGTTCGCGGCCAGGAGCTCGTAGGCGGCCGCTGCAGCCATCGTAGCCGCGTCTTCGCCCGGCCGTGGAAAGCGCATCGCTCGCTGGCCGGTCGTCGCGAGGGCACGCTCGAGCCGCCGGCCCAGATCAGGCCTGCCCTCGCCCCTCGCCTCCACCAGAGCTGCCATGTCGAGGCTCCGTGCCGGCACGTAAAACCGCATGTCGCCGATTCCAACCTTCCGTTCGTTCATTGGGTTCCTCCGCCGGGCGGGACGCCATCCCTTCATGCTCCCTCGACCCGATATTAATAGTAATATAGTCAGGTAATTATCGAAAACCGACGGTCCCGCATGGGAAGGTCCTAGGAAGGGACGAATTGAAGACAGACGACAAACGATCGGCGTTTCCCGAGGATTTCCGCCGCCGCGACCTGCAGCAGCGCCGCGAACTGGTCCTCGCGAGGCTGGGCCCGGACCCGGATGAGCGCTCCTGCTCCCTCCCCGACGGCAGCCCGAGCGAGCTCGCCGATGTCATGGTGGAATCGGCCATCGGGGTGGTGCCCCTTCCCCTCGGCGTGGCCTGCGGTTTCCGGATCGATGGGCTGAGGGTCGACATACCCATGGCGGTCGAGGAGCCGTCGGTCGTAGCGGCGGCGAGCTTCGCCGGGCGCCTGGTGGCCAAGGGCGGGGGTTTTTCGACCCGGGCCATGGAACCGGTAATGAGCGCCCAGGTCTATCTCTCCGGGGTCGCGGAGGCCGGCTACTCGGCGCTCCAGGCCGCGGGGCGGGAGGTCGCGGCCACGCTCGCTCCGATGCTGGCGGGGCTCGATCGGCGGGGGGGCGGCTTTCGCGGCTACCGCTGTGCCCGAATCGCCGGGCCCGCCCTCGTCCGCGCGGAGATCGATGTCGACGTGCGAGACGCGATGGGCGCAAACATCCTGAACAGCGCCGCGGAGGCGCTGAGGCCCCTGCTCGAGACGCTAAGCGGCGGGCGGGCGCTGATGTGCATTCTGACGAACGCCGCCCTCGAGCGGAGGGCGGCCGCCTCCTTTTCCCTGACTCTCGCCGAGCTCGGCCGGGCCTGTCCTCCCGGCTGGGAGGGCCCCGAGTGCGCCGATCGGATCGTACTGGCCTCCCAGCTCGCCGCCGCCGATCCGCTGCGGGCCGTGACCCACAACAAGGGCATCATGAACGGCATAGCCTCCCTCGCCCTGGCCACCATGAACGACTACCGGGCGATCGAGGCGGCCGCCCACGCCTGGGCGGCGCGGGACGGCTCCTACCGCGGGCTCGGCAGCTACCGGGTCGAGGGCGACTGCCTCTGCGGCGAGCTCGAGCTGCCCCTCCCCTTCGCCACGGTCGGCGGAGCCCTCTCGCTGCATCCTTCCGCACATCTCGCGCTCCGCATGCTCGGCAATCCCGACGCCACCGGACTGGCCCGCATTGCCGCGGCGCTCGGCCTTGCCCAGAACCTCGCGGCACTCCTCGCCCTGGTGACCACGGGCATCCAGAGCGGGCACATGCGCCTCCACGCGGCCCGCCTCGCGTACATGGCCGGCGCCCGCGGCGCCGCGGTCCGCCGCGTGGCCGGGATCATGGCCGCGCGGGGCAGCCTCTCCCCCTCCGACGCCGAAGCGATTCTCGCCGAACTTGCGGAGGAGGAGCCGGTTCCGTGAGACGCGTACTCTGCAGGCTTTCCCCCAACCTCGCCCTCGTGAAGTACTGGGGCAAGCGGCCGCGGGGACTCAACCTTCCCGCGACGCCGAGCCTCGGCCTGGCCCTCGGCGGCCTTGAGACCGTGACGGTCGGCAGCCTGCGCGACGCCGGGGAGGACCGGCTGGAAGTCGACGGAGCCCCGCAGACCGGAAGCCGTATCGAGGCCTTCTTCGACTCGGCGCGGGCACTGCTCGGAACGGAGCGCCGCTTCGAGATCCGGAGCCGCAGCAGCTTCCCCGCCTCAGCGGGGCTCGCCTCGTCATCCTCCGGTTTCGCGGCCCTCGCCCTCGTGCTGGCCCGACTCCTGGGCGCCGATGGGGACGAAGACCTCGTCGCCGAGCTTGCCCGTCGCGGATCGGCCTCCGCCGCGCGCGCCCTCGTGGGCGGCTTCTGCTGGTTCCCCGCGGGCGCCCGGCGGGCCGGGGCCCTGTGCCCCCCGGAGCACTGGCCGGATCTCCGCGTCCTTGCGGCCCTGGTCACTCGCTCGCCGAAGCTCCGATCGAGCCGGGATGCGATGGCCGACACAGCCGCCACCAGTCCCTACTACCGCGGCTGGGTCCGGGACGCCTCCCGGCTGGCCCCCGAGGCGAGGCAGGCCTGCCTGGCCCGGGACCTCGAGGGGCTCGGTCGTGCGATGCGCCTTTCCTACAGCCGCATGCACGCCGCGCTCCTCGCGGCGGATCCTCCGCGCTGCTACTGGCTTCCCGAGACCCTCGCCCTCATCGCCGTCTGCGCCGATCTCCGTGCCGCGGGTGTGGAGGCCTTCGAGACTATCGATGCCGGACCGCAGGTCAAGGTGCTCTGCAGGGAAGGCGACCTGCCGCGGATACGTGCGGCGCTTGAAATGGCCGTGCCGAGGGCGGAGTTCCTGGTCGCCTCCCCGGGTGCGGGCCCCCGGCTCCTCGAGCTCTCCGAGCACGAGCCCGATCCGCTGGCCGCCGGGGAGCTGCGATGAGCAGTTTTCTCAGCGTGCCGGCGAGTCTCCTCGTGATGGGGGAATACGCGGTCCTCGAGGAGGGCGGTCTCGGCATCGCGATGGCGACGGCCCCGAGATTGCAGGCCCGGCTCGACGAGTCCGCTCGACTCTCCGTCACGATGCGGTTCGGTGGACGGGAAGAGCGCTGGCGGGACGGCGAGGGCGATCCGCCCGTCCTGGTCGCCGCCTGCCTCTCCGCGGTGGCCCGCCTGGGGGGACGCCTGCGAGGCGCCGTGGAGATCGACGCCGCGCCGTTCTACGACGCCGAGGGACGCAAGCTCGGCCTGGGCTCGAGCGCTGCCGCGGCGCTCGCCCTCTGCGCGGCCTTGCTCCGCGCCGCGGGCATGAAGGAGGGCGGAGGGAACGAAGATCTTTTCGCCCCTGCCCTCGAGGCGCACCGGGCTCTCCAGGGCGGCCGGGGCTCGGGCTACGATGTCGCCGCATCGCTGCACGGAGGCGTCGGCCTCTTCACCGGCGGCGCCGCGCCGCGTTGGCAGAGTCTGCACGAGCGCAGCATCCCGGCCTTCGTCCTCGCGCGGGGGGCGGCCGCGGTGAGCAGCGCCGCCGCCATCCGCGCCTATGAGGAGTGGAGGAGCCGATCGCCGGCGGCGGCGACCCGGTTCCTGCGGGCGTCCAACCGTCGCGCCGAGCGCTTCGCCGCTGCGACGGAGGAGGCCGAACGGCATGCGATCATCGGGGAAGCGGCCCGAGCGGGCGTCGATCTGGGCCGGCGCATCGGAGTACCGGCGGAGGCGGAGATCGGGACAATCAAAGATCATGCGTTGGGCGACCTTGCCGGGCGGGGACTCGCCAAGGCGCTCGGCGCCGGCAACGAACTGATCGCGCTCTTCCGCGCCGACTCCGAAGGTGGGCGGCCCGGCGCTCCGGAGCTCGCCGTGGAGGAGGGTCTGCGATGGGAGTGAAGGCGAGGGGCTCGGGACGGGCCAAGCTCCTCCTCTTCGGGGAGCACGCAGCCGTGTACGGCTATCCCGCACTGGGGCTCGCGCTGGCCGAGGGCATCGAGGTCGAGCTCGATCCGGGAGGCGGCCTCTGGGAGCTGGCGGGCACGGGCGGATCACAGCCCCTTCCACCGGCGCTCGACTCGGCCCTCTCGATCCTGAGCGCGCGTCTCCCCCTGCTCGGAGGCGGCGGGACGGTTTCCATCCGCGGCGACGTGCCGGTCGGCCTTGGGCTCGGCTCATCGGCGGCGCTCTGCGTCGC
>DATJQN010000403.1:0-14270 GCA_035505775.1 Rectinemataceae bacterium
AGCGTGGAATCACCACCCCAGCCCGCCTCAGCACAGCCGGCCGAGGGGTCGAAGCCTCAAGCCGAGTGAATCAATTATCAATTACGCCATATCGATAATTTTAGCTCTAGACAAAATCGAGATATCGAGGTAGCATCTGCCCATCTGAGGGGCCGGTTCACCGACTCCGAGGATCGCTTCGCGCCCCTCCGATCCCGAAGGTATTCCGAAGGAAAAGAACGGCGACGACCGGCTGCGGTGATTTCCACCCCCCACCCGTCATGGATGCGAAGATCCTCGGTTACCGTGCGATGATCGCCCGCCCCTCGACCCGAGGAGGCATCGATGGGTGACACAGGGATCGACCTGAGGACGGCGGCACGCAGCGCGGAAGGCCCGAACGGCGCGAGACCCGCCGGGGCCGGTTTCATAGACAAGGACAAGCTGCGCTCTCTCGCCGAGGCTCCGGCGCCCGGCGACTCGGAACTCGACGCCATTCTCCGCCACGCCGACAAGCTGCAGGGACTCGGCATCGAAGAAGTCGCACGGCTCATCCGCGTGCAGGGGCAGGCCCAGCGGGACCGCATTCTCGAGACTGCCATGCGGGTGAAAGAGGCGATCTACGGACGCCGCATGGTTTTCTTCGCCCCCCTGTATGTCGGCAACACATGCTCGAACAACTGTCTCTACTGCGGGTTCAGGCGCGACAACAAGGATCTCGTGCGTGCCGTGCTCGGCAAGGACGAGATCGAAGCCGAGACGCGGACCCTCCTCCGCGAAGGTCACAAGCGGCTCCTGATGCTCTCCGGCGAGTCCGCCACGACCCCCCTGGACTACTTCCTCGAGGCGATCGAGACCGCATACGGGGTGCGCGAGGGCGAGCACCATGTCCGGAGAATCAACGTGGAGATCGCTCCGCTATCCGTCTCGGACTTCGCCCGGCTCAAGGCCACCACCATCGGAACCTACGTGTGCTTCCAGGAGACCTACGATCCCGATCTCTACTCGGTGTACCATCCCTCAGGACCCAAGCGGGACTACCTCAACCGCCTCCTCGTCATGGACCGCGCCATGGAGGGCGGCATCGAGGATGTCGGCATCGGCGCCCTCTTCGGACTGGGCGACTGGCGCTTCGAGCTGCTCGGCCTCTTCGAGCACGCCCGGCACCTGGAGGAGATGTACGGCTGCGGCCCCCATACGATCTCGGTGCCGCGACTCCAGCCGGCGGCCGGTTCGGCGATCGCGAACCATGTGCCCTCGCCGCTGCCGGACGAGGATTTCAAGCTCCTCGTGGGCGTCATCCGCATCGCGATGCCCTACACGGGAATCATCCTCAGCACCCGCGAAAGCGAGGCGATGCGCAATTCCTTGTTCACCTACGGGGTCAGCCAGATCTCCGCCGGCTCGCGCACCAATCCGGGCGCTTATGCCCAGGAGGCCGGGAAGCATTCGAGCGAGGCCGGGAGCCAGTTCACCCTGGGGGACCACCGGAATCTCGACGAGGTGGTGTCCTCGCTCGTCGATTCCGGCCACATACCGTCCTTCTGCACGGGCTGCTACCGGAAGGGCCGCGTAGGCCAGGACTTCATGGATCTGGCGAAGCCGGGGCTCATCAAGGAATTCTGCATGCCCAACGGTCTGTTCACCTTCCAGGAATATCTGCTCGACTTCGCAAGCCCCGAGACGAAGGGGAAGGGCCAGGCGCTGCTCGACCGGCTCGTGGAGGGTATCGGGCGCAGCGATCTTCGGGAGCGCAGCCGCGCCGCGTTGGCCGACATCAAGGCGGGGAAGCGTGACATCTACTTCTGAGACCGCCGCGCTCCTCGATCTCTACCGCTCGGCGCCGACCGAGGAGCTCGGCCTGCGGGCGCGTGAGGTCTGCGAGGGCGTCCATGGCAGCGCCGTCCTCCTTCGCGCGCTCATCGAGTTCTCCAATGCCTGCTCGGTCGACTGCCTCTACTGCGGCATCCGCGCCGGCAACGCGGGTGTCGAGCGCTACCGGCTCACGCCGGACGAACTCGTCGCCACCGCCGTCTCGGCCTACGGGGCGGGTCTCCGGAGCTTCGTGCTCCAGAGCGCGGAAGACGCCTGGTACAGCGCCGATCGTCTCGCACCGGTGCTCGAGCGCATCAGATCGCGCTGCCCCGGAGCGGCGATCACCCTGAGCTGCGGCATCAAGTCGAGGGAGGAATACCACGTGCTCCATGCGGCCGGAGCCGACCGCTACCTCCTCCGCTTCGAGACCTCCGATCCGGAACTCCACCGCCGGCTCCGCGGAGGGATCAGCCTGGAACGCAGACTGCGCGCCCTGGAGGATCTCAGGCAGGAGGGCTACCAGGTCGGCTCCGGCTTCATGGTCGGCCTGCCCGGCGAAACGGAGGAAACCAGGATCGCGAACGCTCTCCTCTGCGTCGAGTTCGGCCTGGACATGATCGGGATCGGACCTTTCATTCCGCACCCCGCCACTCCCCTCGCGGGATCGCCCCAGCAGCCACTCGAGCTGACACTCAGGATGACGAGTCTGCTGCGCCTGCTGATGCCCGAGGTGCATCTCCCCGCGACGACCGCCGCCGGTTCTCTGGACCCGCAGGGACGTGAGAAGATGATCCTCGCAGGGGCCAACGTCCTCATGCCCACCATGACGCCGGTATCCGTGCGGAAGAATTACCTCCTCTACCCCGGGAAGATCTGCCTCGACGAGGACGGCGAAAAATGCCTCGGCTGCCTGTCCCTCCGCATGAAGTCCATCGGCCGCGAAATCTCCTTTGCCCGGGGAGACTCGCTCCGGCTCCGCGAGGTGTCGGCATGAAGTCGGGCGCTGATTTCCCGGCAACGGGTGGCGCGGACACCCGTGCCGAACGGGCCGGCCCAGCCCTGTACGGCCCGGAGACGGTGAAGGCGATCGCCAATTTCGGCAGGGGCCGCACGCCCCGAATCCTGATCGCCGCCTATGCAAAGGTGAAGCGCGCGGCCGTGGAAGCTGTGCAGGACAGCGAGCATCGCTTCGATCCGGCGCTCTTCGCCTGCCTTGTCGACGCGTTGGACGAAATAGCCTCCGGCGGTCTCGACTTGCAGTTCCCCCTCCCGCTCAGGCAGGGCGGCGCCGGCACGAGTCTCAACATGAATCTCAACGAGGTGGCCGCTTCCCGGGCCCGGGAGCTCTTCGCCGAGCGCGAGGGAAGGGCCGCGCCTCCGCTCGACCCCATCGAGGACGTCAACCGCTTCCAGTCGACCAACGACACCTTCCCGACGGCGGTCAGCGTCGTCGCCTACGAGCTCGTCACGCGCCTCGAAACCCGGATCGTCGCGGTGCAGGAGCAGCTGGTGGCCAAGGAGAAGGAATACGAGGGGCTCCTGATCGCCGGACGCACCGAGCTCCAGGACGCCCTGCCGGTCAGGCTCGGCCAGGTGTTCGGAGCCTGGGCGGGCTGCCTCGAGCGGGACCGCTGGCGCTTCAACAAGCTGAAAGAGCGGATCCGGACCTCGGCGCTCGGCGGCACGGCCATCGGCACCTGCTTCTCGGCCACGGTGGCCTATGTTCACGCCGCGGAGCGAAGGCTGCGCGCCGCCACCGGTCTCCCTTTCGCGCGGAGCCAGAATCTGCCGGATGAGATCGCCCACCAGGACAAGCTTGCAGAGGCGGCCCAGGGGATCGGTCTCTGCGCCGGGAACCTGAAAAAGATCTGTGCCGACCTGCTTCTCTACACCTCGAGTCTCTCCCGGGAGATGGTCCACCCCGAACTTCAGTACGGTTCGACCATCATGCCGGCGAAGTCCAATCCCGTCCTGCTCGAGTACATCCGGGGGCAGGCGATCGCCGCGGAGCACGAGGCGCAGTGCGCGCGCGATTTCGCCTTCGAGGGCCAGCTCCAGCTCAACCCCTATCTGCCCTTCCTGGCGGATGCGCTCATCGCGGCGGCGGGTTCCCTCGAGGCCGCGCTCGCCGCCATGTCCGAGCGCCTTCTGCCCATCCTGCAGCCCGACCGGACCCACATCGTCGAGGGTCTCCTGCGGTCGAACGTCCTCCTCAACCTCCTCGTCCCCGTGCTCGGGTACCGCCGGGTCAAGGAACTCGCGGAACAGCTCCGGACCGAGCTCGCGGAGCCGGGACCGGGGATGGCGCAGCCCGGCCCCGGAGAGCCCATCCCGACGGGAGCGGACGGCCTTGAAGCCTATGTCGACCGCGTGGCGCGCCTCTCCGGCCGTCCGCGCGGGGAGATCGCCGCGAGGTTCGATCCCTACGCGGCCACTGGCTTCAGTGCCGAAGGAGACCTGCAGTGATCAGCACGAGTACGCCCTCCGCAGAACGAGTGCGCATCGTCTTCGCGGGCCTGCGCAATGCGGGCAAGTCCTCGCTCATGAACCGGCTGTTCCAGCGCGAGGTCTCGATCGTGTCCACCGAGCCCGGCACCACCACGGATCCGGTCGCCCGCGCCATCGAGCTCGGACGGCTCGGACCAGCCCTCGTGGTGGATACCGCCGGAGTGGACGATTCGGGCGAGCTCGGCGCCCTGCGCGTCGAGAAGACCCGAGCGGCGCTCCGGACCGCCGACATACGGGTCCTCGTGACGCGTGCCGACCTCCCCCCCGCAGCCGCGGAGCAGCAGCTTATCCTCGACACCGGTCCCCTGGTGGTCGCGCTGACCTTCGATGACCGGGAGATCCACCCCGAGAAGAAACGCTGGCTCGAAAGCCCCGAGGTCGCCGCGGCGGCGGCCGTGGTGCCCGTGGACAACCTCACGGGCAGAGGAGCGACGCAGCTCACGGAAAAACTGATCGCGCTTTCGGCATTCGTGCAGCCCGAGCCGGACATACTCCAGGGTCTCGTCCGGGAACAGGAACTCGTCCTCCTCGTCACCCCCATAGATCTGGCGGCGCCGAAGGGCCGCCTCATCCTCCCCCAGGTGGAGACCATACGCGAAGTGCTCGACCGGGACTGCGCCGCGCTGATCGTCAAGGAGCGGGAGCTTGCCCGTTTCTATCGGTCCCTCGCCGAGCGACCCTCGCTCGTCATCACGGACAGCCAGGCCTTCAGCAAGGTGGCCGCCGATATTCCCGAGGACCAGAGCCTGACTTCCTTCTCGATACTGCTCGCGAGGAAAAAAGGAGATCTTTCGCTCTACCTCGCCGGCGTAGAGGCCATAGCCACCCTGCCCGATGAAGCCCGGATTCTCGTGCTCGAGTCCTGCTCCCACCATAGGCAGGCCGAGGATCTCGGCACCGTCAAGATTCCCCGACTGTTCCGACAGCTCGCGCCCCGCGCAGCCCGCTTCGATTTCTCCCGGGAGCTGCCCGATCGCGACCGCCTGTCCGTGTACTCCCTCGTGATCACCTGCGGGAACTGCATGCGCACGCGGCGGGAAGTCCTCGTGCAGCTCGACCGGATACGCGATGCCGGAGTGGCCGTCACCAACTACGGTGTCTTTCTGGCCTGGGCCAATGGTCTCCTGCCGCGGGCGGTCGAACTCTTTCCCGAGCTCAGCCTCGCCCTGCCATCGGGGGCTGGCGCCTCACAGCGTTCGTGATAAGCTAAGGCCTTGCGCCGCCCGTGCGGCGAAACCGAAAGGGGTATGCATGCCTAAGGCCAACAGTTTCGGAAAAATCGCGAAACGAATTCTCATCCTCCATTCACGAGCCAACAAGCTCCAGGCGGACCTCCTCGCCCTCGAATCGCTTGTGAGTGAAGAAGCGCGAAAGTCGCAGGAGCGGGCCGCAAAGGCCGCCAAGCCCGCAAAGGCGGCCAAGCCCGCGGGGCCGCGCAGGAAGTCGGCCCTCAAGACCTCCGCCCGGCCCGCCGGAAAAGGCGGACGCGGCGCCGCGCCAGGCACGGCAGCAGCCACACGGGCACCGGCACCACGGAAGCGTGCCGCCGCGGCGCGCCGGCCGGGCAGACCGGGTCCCGCCGCCTAGCACCTGTCGGGCGGGGCGGCCCCGAAACGCGCCCGCCCCCGGCCCCTCCCGCTCAGGCTTCCGGCCTGTGCGCCGGAATGCTGTAGCTCTCCATCTTCTCCGTTAGGGTCTTTCGCGTAACGTCGAGCTCCTGGGCGCTCCTGGACTTGTTCCAGTTGTTGCGTCTGAGCGTGTCCTCGATGAGCTGCGCCTCGAAGCGGGCGACTACCCGCTCCCTCAACTCGCGAAGCGTCGTTACGCCCTCGAGCGAAACGGCATCGGGCTCGCCGCAGCGTCCGGCGGGGGCCGGACCGGCCATCTGTGCGCCAGTCACCGAGGCGAGATCGATGCTCCGGCCCCGGCAGAGGAGCACGGCCTGATTGACGGCGTTCTGAAGCTCCCGCACGTTGCCGGGCCAGTCATGGGCGGTCCAGAGCTCCATCACCTCGGGGCTCACCGCATTCACCTCCCGATTGTACTTGCGCGCGTACTTGGCGACGAAGTAGTCCACGAGGAGGGGTATGTCGTCGCGCCGCTCGCGGAGGGGAGGCAGGCGGAGATTGACGATGTTGATCCTGTAATACAGATCGCTGCGGAACTCCCCCCGACGTATGAGCTCCGGCAGGTCCTTGTTGGTGGCGGCTATCACGCGGATGTCCACCTCGATGCGTTTCGTTCCGCCGACGCGCTCGAAGCCCGATTCCTCGAGGACCCGGAGGAGTTTCGCCTGCACGGAGGCCGACATGTCGCCGATCTCGTCCAGGAAAAGCGTGCCACGATGGGCGAGCTCGAACTTGCCGAGCCTCCGCTCCACGGCTCCCGTGAAGGATCCCCGCTCGTGCCCGAACAGCTCGGAAAGCAGGAGGCTCTCCGAAAGGGCGGCGCAGTTCAGGCCCACGAAGGGCCGCTCCCGCCGGGCGCCGGTGAAATGGATGTACCGGGCCATGACTTCCTTGCCGGTGCCGCTCTCGCCGGTCAGGAGCACCGTCGCCTCGCTGTCCTTGACGCGGTCCGCGAGGTCGATCAGGGCGCGGTAGCGCGCATCCTGCGTCACTATGTCGTGGGAATAGAGCTTGGTGATGAGCTCGCGCCGCAGATAGGCGTTGTCCCGGCGGAGCCGCACGAGCTCGATGCTGCGGCGGACGGTCTCCAGAAGGTGGGCGTTGTCGATGGGCTTCAGGAGATAGTCGAAGGCTCCCTCCTTCATTGCCCTCACCGCCGCCTCCACGCTCCCGTAGCCGGTGATCATGACGACGGGGAGATCGGGGTCGCGCGAGCGCAATTCGCGCAGAAGCTCCTCCCCCACGTCCCTGCCGCCGAGCCTGACATCGACCACCGCGGCGGTGAACTCCCTGCCCTCGGTCAGCGAAAGCGCATCCTCAGCGGTGGCCGCGGCCACCGGATCGAAACCCTCGCGCCGGAAGAGATGCTCGAGGCCAATGCGTATGCCTTCTTCGTCGTCGACAATCAGGATCGCCCGTTCGACGGTGGCCATGCTTCCTCCCTCAGTCCCTGGCTGCGGGCAGCTCCACGCGGATGGTCGCGCCCCGATGCCCTGCTTCGACCGAGCTGCCGCTCTCCGCGACTATGCTGCCCCCCCGGGTCGTCACGATGCCGTAGACCACCGAGAGCCCCAGGCCCACGCCCGAGTGATCCGGTCCCAGGGTGGATTTCGTCGTGAAGAAGGGGTCGAAGATCCTGCCCCTGATCTCCTCGGGTATGCCCGCCCCGGAGTCGCTCACCTCGATCCGCACTCCCGCCGGACTCTCGGCGGCCCTGATGACGACCCTGCCGTGCTCTCCCACGGCCTCCAGGGCGTTCTTCATGAGGTTGAGCATCACCTGGGTCAACTCGTCCTCGGTCACGGCCACCTCGGGGCAGGCCTCGTCCATCTCGGAGATGATATCCACGCGCCCTTCCGCCCGAAGCGGATAGCCCACGAGCAGCACGAGGTTCTTGATGACGGCGACCGGGTTGCAGCGCGGAACGGGGTCTTCCGCCCGCACCCCCGTGAAACGCGGGCTTGAAAAATCGAGGAGCTGGCGCACGATGCGTGCGATCCTCATGGTCTCCCGCTCGACGAGCCGCAGCACCCGGCCCGACTCTCCCCCGGGCGACTCGCTCAGGAGGTTCTGGACATTCGAAAGTATGGACGAGAGCGGATTGTTGATCTCATGGGCCACGCCAGCGGACAGCATGCTCATGCTCGCAAGCCGGTCGGCCTGGACGAGTCTGGCTTCCGAGGCCAGGCGCTCGGTGACATCCTCCACGATCACGATGCAGCGCCCGTGCTCATGCCGGGGCGCCGAGGTGAGGGGGTAGAGCTTGACGTCGAAGCTGCGTGCGCCTTCCATTCGCCGCAGGGTCGAGCCGCGGGCCATTCCGCCACAGGCGGTCTCCCCGAGCCGCGTCTGCAACTCCGCGTCGAAGACACTGGGCGCTATCGAGCCGAGCGTCAGCTCCTCGGCGCGCGCAAGGCCGAACAGGGTGAGGAAGGCCCGGTTCGCGCTCTCGATGCGGCCGTCGCTGTCGGCTACCGCGAGCCCTTCGCGGATGGCGTCGATCACGCGCTCGCGGTACTCCTTGAGCCCCTCGATGTCCTCGATATAGGCGTCGAGCTCGGACCTGTCGCTCTCGAGCTTTCGCGCCATGCCGTTGAAGCCGGCCAGCAGCTCGCCGATCTCCCCCCCCGCCGAACCCTGGGCCGTGGCGCCGTAGTCCCCCTCGCGGATCCGGTGCATCGCCTCGGAAAGCCGCCGCACCGGGTCGGCGATGCTTCGCGTGAAGCCCAGGGCGGCCAGGATGGTCGACAGTGCAACGATGAGCGACACGGCGACGACGGTCCCGTTGAGCCTCGCGGCGCGAGCCCCGTAGAGTTCGTAGGTGAGCAGGGCGGACACCGTCAGTGGCGCCTCGCCGCCGAGCGTCGTCGCGCTGCCGGCGCGCTGCACGATGGCGGCGTATCCGCCTCCCGCGCCGTCGCGCCAGGGATAGATCGCATAGGCTCCTTCCGGGCGGTGCGTGTTCAGGGCGGTGATGAAGCTGCGAGCGTTCTCCAGGACCTTGGCTCCGCCCTCCGCGGGTGCCGAGGCAGAGTAGCGGCCCACGATGTCGCGGATACCGTCCGAGACGATGACGGCGACCATGGGATCGTACGAGAGCTGGCTCACGAGCGACTCGTCGATCCGCTTGAGGAGAAAGACGTCCAGGGAGCGCCGCGCCGCCGGCGCGAGGCGGACGATCCCCGCGAACCACAGGCCGCCCTCCGTGGATACGATCTCGATATAGGGATGGGGCCGCTGCACGCTGAGTCTCGCGCCGTCCGGAGCGTAGCGATCGCGGGGATCGCGGAACAGGAACTTGCCCTCCCGGCTCCCGGAGTATTTGACGTAGACCGACTCCGCGGCCGAACCCACGATGGCCTGCCGCAGGTTCTCGCTGACGACCGAGTCGGACAGGGGGTAGGGCGAGCCCGATATGAGTCTGATGAGGCGTTCGTCCTCGGCGAGCGTGTTGATGTCCTTCCAGAACGCCAGCTTCCAGGCGTTGAAGACCTCATAGGCGGCGCTGGCTTCGGTCTTGAGCTCGCGGGTGGCGTCTTCGGTCTGCATCGATCCGAAAATCACCGCGAGTGCCGCACCGGCGAGGACCGCCTGGAGGAAGATGACACCTGCGAACGACAGCAGGGTCCGCTGGAAAAGCTTCATCGCCCGGCCCTCGAGAATTCCATCGGACCATGGTAGCACGGAAAACCGCGCCGGCGGCTACTTCTTGGTCACGGTCTCGGCTCCGACGATGAGACCGACCACCTCGTCGGGGGTCGTTTCCCGGACCAGCCGCTCGCCGACCTTGACGCCGCGCCTCATGACCGCCAGACGGTCGGCAACCTCGAACACGTCGTACATCTGGTGGGAGATGATGATGATGCCGAGCCCCTGTTCCTTGAGCGTCTTGACGAGGCTCAGGACCTTCCGCTGCTCCGCGATGCCCAGGGCCGCCGTCGGCTCGTCCATTATGAGGACCTTGGCGTCCCAGTAGATGGAGCGCGATATCGCGACCGCCTGGCGCTGGCCTCCGGAGAGGGTCCGGATGGTGCTTCGGAGCGAGGGGATGTGGATGTCCAGCCGGTCGAGCACCTTCTGCGCCTCCTTCCCCATGGCGGCGTCATCCAGGACGCGGAAGATCCCGAAGCGCCGCCTCATCCGCTCGCGGCCGAGGAAGATGTTGGCTCCCACGTCGAGGTTCTCCGCCAGGGCGAGATCCTGGTAGATAGTCTCGATCCCGGCGCCCAGGGCGTCCATGGGCGATTCGATCCGCGCGTTCTTGCCGCCGAGAAGTATTTCCCCCTCGTCGGGCGTGTAGACTCCGGAGATCATCTTGATCAGCGTGGACTTGCCGGCCCCGTTGTCTCCGAGCAGCGCCAGGACTTCCCCGGGCCGGACGCCCAGGCTGACACTGTCCACGGCGGTCAGGCCGCCGAATCGCTTGGTTATGTTCCTGGTTTCAAGCAGATAGTCCATGTATGGCCTCCCCCTAGCCCGTTCAACGCCGCGTCTGCGGCATGTAGCGTTCCATGATCACGGCAAGGACCAGGATCGCGCCCACGTAGATATAGGTGTTGAAGGTCGGCGTTCCGGACATCCGGAGACCCTGCTCCAGCACCGCGATGATCAGCGCCCCCACCATGGTCCTGATGACCGTCCCCGAGCCTCCGAACATCGAGGCGCCGCCTATCATGACAGCGGCTATGGAGTCGAGGAGGAGGCTGGCCCCAGCGTCGGCCTTTCCCGAGACGTACATGAAGGCATAGGCAATGCCTGCCAGGGATGCCAGGAAGGACGAGAGCGCGTAGACTTCGATGAGCCGGCGCCTGACCGGGACGCCGGACCGCGTGGCGGCGTCCACGTTGCCGCCTATCGCGTAGAGGTGCCGCCCGAACCTGGAACGGGCGAGCACGAAGGCGAACATGGCGATGACGACGATGCCCACGACCACTATGTTCGGTCCGATCTGGAGCATGGTCGTGCCGCGCTCGACATCCGGACGCGAGAAGAAGCTCGTCGGTCCGCCCGGCACGATGTACAGGAGGCGACCGGAGCCGAAGTTGGCCGCGAACTGGGGCAGCCCCATGGCATACACGCCGTTGATGATCAGCTCGGAGACGCCGTGACAGACTCCCAGCATCGAGAAGGTGGCAATGAAGGGAGGCACGTTGAGGTAGGCGACAAGCCAGCCGTTGATCAGGCCCGGGACAAGGCCGACAAGGAGGGTCCCCGCGACACCGAGCAGGGTGGCAGGCAGGGGCCCCACTCCCGCCGCCGTCAGCCAGACGATGAGCTTGATCGAGATGATTGACGCGAAGCCGAGAACATATCCGACCGAAAGGTCGATGCCCCCGGTCACGACGACAAAGAGCTCCCCCACGGCGAGGAGGAAGACCTGCGTGCCGTAGAACAGGAGAATCTGCGCGGAATTGAGGTCGGCGAATCCGTGGGCCCGGAAGCAGAAGTAGACCGTCTCCAGTACCAGGAAGATGATCACCCAGCGACCCGCGAGTATCGATACGAGGCCGCGCCTGAGACCGCCCGGGGCCTTCGCGTCGGAGGGATGTGCGCTTGATGCGTTGTCCATGGAGGCCTCCTACCGCAGCCTGGGGAAAAGCTTGTCGATCGTGACCGCGATGATGAGGAGCACGCCGACCGCTATGTATCGGTAGAACGGAAGCACGCCCGAGATGGCGAGTCCATTTTCCATGAAGGCCAGTACGAGCACGCCGATGGCGGAACGGAACACGCTTCCCTTCCCGCCCGATAGGCTCGCGCCGCCGATGACCACCGCGGCCACGGCAAAGAGCTCGTACATGGCGCTGAAGGTCGTGTAGTTGCCGACCCCCGTCTGGAACACGTTGAAGACACCGGCCATGCCGGCGAGAAACGAGGAGAGCATGTACACGAGGATGAGATGGCGATCGACGGCGATGCCCGACCGGATGGCCGCGTCCATGTTGCCCCCGATCGCGTAGGTGTGCCGGCCGAAGCGCTTCCTGCGAAGCACGTAGGTGAGGATCCCGAGCACGGCGAGGATGAAGGGCAGGGAATAGGGAATGAGCCGCCAGAGCTCGCGAATCCGCGCGTCCGGGAAGCCCATGGGTTTGTCGAAGAACGAGACGAAGTTGCCGGGAAGCACGTACAGCAGATAGCCGTTGCCGATTTCCGAAAGCCGGTCCGGAAGTCCGGCCACGGGAAAGCCTTCGCAGAGCTTGAGCGCGAGGCCGTTGGCGATGCCCCACATGCCGAGCGTGGCTATGAACGGCGGCACCTTGAACCGCGTGATGACGACACCGTTCACGAGCCCCGGCAGCAGCGAGAGCAGGATCGCCAGGAGCGAGCCCAGAAGGATGACGAGATCCGGCGGCATACCCTTGCCCGCGAAAATCTGCATGAGTTCCGCCGCGGTGACCGACGCGAGGCCGGTGACGAACCCTATCGAAAGATCGATGCCGCCCGTGATGATGACAAAGGTCTCGGCCGCGGCCAGGAGCAGGGGCACCGTCTGGAGATGGACCACGTTCTGGAAATTGATGATCGACAGGAAGTTCTGCCCCGTGAACGAAAAGACGAGCAGCATGAAAAGCAGGAAGCATGCCGCCCAGTTTCCGACCAGGACTCGCGCGAAGAGTCCGCCAGTGGAGTGGCCCGTGCCGCCGGTCCGGGGACCGAGTGGCGCGGCCGTTTCGCCGAACATGTTGACCTCCGCGACCGCGCACTTCTGTCGGAACCGCGCGGCGATAGTCTGCAACGGGGGCGGAAGCCTCACGGCTTCCGCCCTCGTTCGTCATGAAGGATTCTTACTGATAGATGAACTGCTGCATGTTGGGATCGTTGACATTGTCCCTGGTGAAGAACTCGAAGCCGGGAATGACCTTCTTGGGCACTTTGACGTTCTTCTTGTCCTTGAGATACTTCACACCCCAGTCGACGGCGAGGGAGCCCATCTCTCCGGGCTTCTGCGCGAGGACGAGATCCACCTGGCCCTTCTTGAGCGCGGAGATGAGATCCTTGGTCGCGTCCCAGGAGCAGATCTTGACGGCGCCGGTGAGACCGGCGTTGACGACGGCCTGGTAGGAGCCCTGGGCCGAGAAGACGTTGACGCCGAAGATACCGACGATGTCCTTGTTCTTCTGGAGAGCCGCAAGCGTCTGCTCCTGGGCCTTCTGCTGGACATCCATGCACCACTCCACACCGACGAGCTGCATGTTGGGGAACTCCGCCACGCCGGCCTTGAAGCCCTTGACCCGGCCCTGGACGGACGAGGCGTCGGGATTGGTCGCCTCGCAGAAGACCTTACCCTTCTTGCCGACGAGTGCGGCGAGGTGCTCGGCCATCTGCTTGCCGCCGAGCTCGTTGTCCGAGCCGATGTAGGAGAGCGGGAAGTTGTAGTCGCTGGACTTGGAGTAGTCTCCGTCGCCGATGAAGGTATCCACCGTGATGATCTCGACGCCCGAGTCGTAGATCTGCTTCAGGGGGGCCTTCAGCGCCTCGTTGGAAGTCGGCGCGATGAGGAGGAGGTCGAACTTGGCGCTGGCGATGGTGGCCTGCAGAATGGGAATCTGGTTCTCCGGACCCCAGGCCTTGGGATACTCGGCGACGGTGAGATCCGCGCCCACCTTGTCGCACATGGCGCGGATGCCCTTCTCCATGGTGTAGTAGAAGGGATCGGCGACACCGGGCATGAACAGAATCTTGGGCTTCGCCTGGGCGAAGCTCGGTACCGCGACGACCGCGATCAGGAGAATCGCGAGTACCATGACGATAGTCTTTTTCATAGGAACGCTCCCCGTTTCCTAAGGACTGTCCGGCCTAGGGCCGGCAAAGTCTATATGCTAGAAGCGTGCCAAGTTCGAGTTCGCATATCGCGCCAGAGAACGAGCCCTTCCCCCCGCTGCTCCTCCGCTCAATCCTTCCGCGACATCGCGAAGACATTTCGCCGGCGGGCCGAATCCCGCAAAAGCTCCAATTCGTCATCCAGACAGACTGCGCAGTCGCGATCCAGCCGGAGGCTGGAATCCGGACCGGGTGCCTCCTTCAGTATCCACGATCCTGGATACCGGACTATGCACTGCATATTCAGGTACACGTAAGCGGAATGCAATGGCGGGCTCAGAGAATCTCGCGCACCGACTCGAAGTCCCCGTTCCATACCACCAGATCGGCCTCGAGGCCCGGAGCCAGTGCGCCGCGGAGCCCCTCCATTCCGAGGGCCCGGGCGGGCGTCAGGCTGAGCATACGGGCGGCATTGGCCAGCGAGGCCCCGGTCAGCCTGAGCCAGTTTCGCAGGAGATCGGCACCGATAAGTGCCGCGCCCGCGCCGGCCGTTCCGGGCTGGGGAACCGAGCCTTCCGC
>DATJQN010000404.1:0-5017 GCA_035505775.1 Rectinemataceae bacterium
GTCGAGACCCGGGTCAGCTTCCCGGCCTAGGCTTCCCGTCGCGCGTGGCGCGGACGGTCGTTGCCCGGGGCGCGGACGGTCATTGCCCGTGGCGCCGACGGTCATTGCCCGGGCCGCCGGGGCATGCTAGCATCGCGGCAGTGAAACGGCGGAATCGACTCTACCTTCTTGCGCTTCTATCCTGCATCTCTGCCGGAATCGCCTGGGCGGATGGGCTGGACCTCTCGGGGCTCCGGCCCGGAGCGTACCGCAGCATCGTCGCTTCGTGGGACTTCTGGTGGGACCGCTACGTCGATCCGCAGGCCGCCACGTCCGGCAGCGTCAAACCCGACGCGCAGGTCCCCTTCCCGGGCACGTGGAAAAGCTTCAGTCCCACCGGGGGGGCCAGCTTCGGCTATGCCACGCTTCACCTCAGGCTTCGCGGTCTTGACCCGCGCGAGGAATGGGCGCTGAAACTGGGCTCGGTCCTCAGCGCGGCCCGGCTCTTCGTCAACGGCGTGGAAGTCCTCTCGTTCGGGAGGACGGGCACCGATGCGGAATCGGAGCAGCCCGACTGGGGTTCGCGCGTCGTGGGTTTCAGCCCGGACCGGCAGGGTACGGCCGACCTCGTTCTTTACATATCAAACTTCCACGACCGGGAGGGGGGGACCACCGCGCCCATCCTGGTCGGGGACCGCGACGCTCTGGTCGCAGCCCAGGGAGGCCTCAAGCTCTTTGAAGTCTTCGTACTGGGCGCCCTCTCCGTCATGGGGCTCTACTTTTTGTTCCTCTTCTTCTTTCGGCCGCAGGACCGGTCCTCGCTCTACTTCGCCCTCCTCTGTCTGTCGCTCGCGCTCAGGTCGCTGTGCTACGACGAGTACTTCATCCTCGATCTGCTCCCGAACCTGTCCTGGCTCTGGCTCTTCCGCCTCGGCTACCTCATGTTCGCCCTGCCGGTGCTCTTTCTCCTCGGAGTCATCTACTCCCTCTATCCGAAGCAGTTCACGAGGCCGGCCTTCATCGTGGCCGCGCTGCTCTGCCTGGCCTACGCCGTCGCTTTCGCAACGCTGCCCACCGTCACGGCCTCGCGCATGCTGCTGGGCTTCCAGCTGATCACGCTCGTCGCGGGCAGCTATGTCTGTGTGACGCTCCTGCGGGCGATGTTCGGGCGGAAAGCGGGATCGATCCTCCTAACCGCAGGATTTTTCGTGCTGTTCGGCGCCGCCGTCCACGACATTCTCGTGGCCGCGGGCAAGATGCGCGGCCTGTTCGTGGTGCAGTACGGACTGCTGGCCTTCCTCTTCTCCATGTCCGTCGTCATCACGCGGAGCTTCGCTGCCTCCTTCTCCCGCGCGGAGGCGCTCAGCGCCGAGCTCGTGCGGACCAACCGGGCCCTCAAGCGCTTCGTGCCCGAGGAGTTCCTGGGCAAGCTGGGCAAGTCGAGCATCGAGCAGGTCGCCCTCGGCGATCACGCGGCGATGGAAATGACCGTGATGTTCGCGGATATCCGCCAGTTCTCCCGCATCTCGGAGGGGCTCTCGGCGGAGGATAACTTCCGCTTCCTCAACCAGTACCTGGCACGCATGGGCCCGGCGGTCCGCGATCACGGCGGATTCGTGGACAAGTACATCGGGGACGGCATCATGGCGCTCTTCCCCGGATCGCCGGCGGACGCTCTGGACTGCGCGCTCGAGATGCAGCGCCGGCTGCGGGCCTACAACGATCTCCGGGCCGCGTCGGGAGCGCCTGCCATCAGGACGGGGATCGGCATTCATACCGGCCTCCTCATGCTCGGCACGATCGGCGAAAACGAGCGCATGGACGGCACCGTCATTTCCGATGCCGTCAACATCGCCAGCCGGATAGAGGGACTGACCAAAGAGTTCTCGATAGGCCTCGCCGTGAGTGGACGGATACTCGAGAGTCTTCCCGACAGGAGCTCGCACAGCACGCGGTACCTGGGCAAGGTCGGAATCCGGGGAAAACGCGAGCCGGTCCCCGTCTACGAGGTCTTCGACGAGGATCCCGAGCCGCTGAAGTCCCGCAAATCCGCCGTATGCGTCCACTTCGAGAAGGCCCTCGACGCCTTCTATTGTCAGGACTACCCCGCCGCGCTCGCCCTGCTCAACCGGGTGGAGGCGGAACTGCCATCGGACGAGGCCTGCGCACACTACACGCGCATCGTGAGGAAGCTCAACATGGCCTGAGCGGTGGGCGCGGCCATGCGCCGTGCCCCGAGCCGGCCTATGATTGAGAGATCATGATCAAAGCCCTGCATTCGGCTCGTCCTCGCCCGCAGCTCGCCCCGTCCGAGCTCAGTCCCGCCACGCTCAGGCTCATGGACGCCGTGCTGCCTTTCTATGGTCGCATGGCCCTCCACCTCGGCTCGATGAAGTTCGCGGGTATGCAGCATATCGCGCAGGCACTCGAGGAGTTCTACTCGGGCAGTTCGCGCCTGATACTGGCCTTCCGCCATCCCTATGGCGACGAACCGCAGCTGCTGACCTACGCGCTCAGACGAGAGCTCCCCCGGGCAGCCCGGCGGGCGGGCAGGCCCTTCGCCGTCCGACCACACTGCCTCTTCCTTCACGGCTACGAAGTCCCACTCTGGTCGGGTCCCCTCGTGCGGTGGATCCTTCCGAGAAGCGGGGCGATGCCGATCTACCACGTGCGCGCCGACGGCGCGGGGCTGCGGCGGATCAGGACCGCACTCGCCGATGGCGCCCATCCGCTCGCCCTCGCGCCCGAGGGGCAAAGCTCGTACCGCAGCGAGAGCCTGCCCCGCCTGGAGCGGGGGGCGATGCAGCTGGGCTTCTGGTGCGCGGAGGATCTCGCCGCGGCCCACCGGGCGGAAAAGGTCCTCGTGCTCCCCCTCTCGGTCTTCGCGCGTCATCGCGAGTCGGACATCGCTGCACTCGAAGCCCTGGCGCGGCGACTCGAGCGCCGCCTCGGGATTCCCTCGCCGTCCCGGAGCGGCCCCGGCGCGCCCGATGGCAATGCCGGCGGCGCGCCCCACGACAATTTCGGCGGCGCGCCAAACGGCAGGACAGGCGACGCAACCCCCGCCCTTTCCGAGTGGGCCGAACGAAGGCGCCGCCTGGGCCTCAGGCTCAGAGGGATCGACCTCGCACTCCTGGGCGCCGCCGAGGCCTACTACGGACTAGCCTCCCACGCAGGCAATCCGGCCTTCGATGCACAGCTGAATCCGGATGCCTTGCGTTCCTGGCGCGAGGAGCGACGAAGCAGTGTCCTGGAGACGGCCCTGCACCGCGGCGAGGCCATGCTTGGGCTCAGGGCGCAGGGTGACTTCATCGAGCGCGTGTATCGCATCAGGCACGAGGGCTGGAACCGCATCTTCCCCGAGGAGGAACTCGGTGCCCTCGCTCCGCTGGGCAGAGCGCTCGCCGATCGCAGGGCGGGCGAGGCCTGGTACGCCATGCGCCACATGGAACTCGTGGACCTGCTTTTCTACCTCGACGCGGACTATCTCGAGTCGGGACTTCGAGATGGTGGCGCTCCCACGATGGACCGGCTGGTGGAGACAAGCTACAACCTGGCCGACTTTGCCTCGCGCCTGGTCGGCGGCACCATAGCGCACCGACCCAACGTGGTTCGCCGCGACATCGTCTTCTCGGCAGAGCCGGCCCTGGAGATCAGGTCCCGGCTTTCGGCCTATCGCGAGGACAGGCGCGCGGCACTTGAGTGCGCCCAACGCGAGCTCGCGGGCGCCTACGAACATTCGATCAAGGAGTTCATCGATGGAGCATGAGGGTGACGGGAACGGCTCGAGGCTTCCGGTCGGGACCAAGCTCGGTTTCGGTGTCGCGGATCTCGGCGGCAATCTCTTTTTCACGGCCCTCGGGTTCTACGCACTCAAGTACCTCACGGACACCGTCGGCATAGCGGCGGCCGCGGCCGGCGCCGTGCTCATGACCGGCAAGCTCGTGGACGCGCTGTGGGACCCCATAGTCGGCCAGCTCTCGGACCGGACACGAACCCGGTGGGGGCGGCGCAGACCCTTCCTCTTTTTCGGCTCGATACCCCTGGCCTTAGCGATGTGGTGGTTCTTCAGCAATCCTCACCTCGCCGCCGCGGGAGCCCGGCTCCTCTGGGCTCTCGTCGCCTTCATCCTCCTCAACATGAGCTACTCCTTGGTGAACATCCCCTACTCCTCCCTCACCCCCGAGCTCACGACCGACTACCATGAACGCTCGAGCCTGAACGGCTTCCGCTTCATGTTCGCCGTCGTGGGGACCATCCTCGGCGCCGTGGCGGTGGGCCCCATCCTGGCCGCGTTCGGCGGCGTGGGCTCCGGAGACAAGAGCCTGGGCTTTTCGATGGTCGGGCTCATATTCGGTGCGGTGATGCTCGCGAGCTCGATGATCACGGCAGCGGTCGTGCGCGAGCCGCGCCACGAAGCGGAAGAGAGGGAGGGCGGCAGCTTCCTGGCCACCTATCTCTCGGTGTTCCGCAACGGCCCCTTTGTCATAATCCTCGTGGCCTACGCCCTGAACCTCATGGGACTCACCTTCCTGCAAAGCGCGATCACCTACTACTTCAGCTACATCTACCACAACGAAGGGCTGCAGACCGTCGCCATGGGCATCCTTCTCCTGACCGCCATGGCCTCCATCCCGGTGTCGGTCATCGTGTCCAGGAGGCTCGGCAAGAAAGCCGCCTGGCAGATCTGCTTCTTCGTCCTCGCAACCTCAAGTCTTGCGCTGTATTTCCTGGGCCACGTCCTGGGGCCGACTTTCTTCCTCTGCATGATGGTTTACTCGGGCGTCGGGGTCGGTTTCGGCTACGTCGCCCCCTATGCGATGGTTCCGGATACGATCGAAGTGGACGCGATCCGGAATGGCAGACGCAGGGAGGGCGCCTTCTACGGAATGTGGCTCCTGACCTCCAAGGTCGGCCAGGCTCTCGCCATTCTCCTCACCGGGCTCGTGCTCGCCCTGGGGCACTACGTGGCCAACGTCGAGCAGCTTGCGTCGGCCAAGCTGGCCATCCGCTTCCTCGTGGGCCCCATCCCCGCGGT